>JAHLKT010000001.1:647039-970559 GCA_020444545.1 Desulfarculaceae bacterium
ACGGCAAGCGGGTCCAGGCCCTGTGCGAGGCCAAGAACCACGCCCTGGTGCTGCGCGACTGCAAGCTGGAGCGCACCGCCGGCGGCATCATGAACGCCTTCACCGGCTGCGCCGGCCAGCGCTGCATGGCCCTGCCGGTGATCGTGGTGGAAAACGCCATCGCCGACGAGTTGGTGGAGCGCCTGGTGGCGCTGTCCAAGGAAGTTACCCTGGGCAAGGCCTGGCTGCCCGAGACCGGCATGGGCCCGGTGGTGAAC
Organism: Desulfarculaceae bacterium; assembly: GCA_020444545.1. NCBI lineage: Bacteria > Pseudomonadati > Thermodesulfobacteriota > Desulfarculia > Desulfarculales > Desulfarculaceae > Desulfarculaceae bacterium. The sequence goes on from JAHLKT010000001.1 coordinate 647,297, forward strand.
CAGGGCCACAAGGAGTTCGTCACCAACTGGATCAACAAGGCCGAGGAAGAGGGCGCCACCATCGTGCTGGACGGCCGCGACCCCGAGCTGCCCGAGGGCTGCGAGAACGGCTTCTTCGTGGGCCCCACCATCATCGACCACGTGACCGAGGACATGTCCTGCGGCCGCGAGGAGATCTTCGGACCGGTCTTGTGCATCAAGCGGGTGGAGAACTTCGAGGAAGGCCTCGAGTTGATGAACAACAGCCGCTTCGGCAACGGCTCGGTGATCTACACCCAGAACGGCTACTACGCCCGGCAGTTCGCCTTCCGCACCGGCGCGGGCATGGTGGGCGTGAACGTGGGCATCCCGGTGCCCCTGGGCATCTTCGGCTTCACCGGCCACAAGCAGTCCTTCTTCGGCGACCTGCACGTCATGGGCCGCGACGGCTTCAACTTCTTCACCGAGTCGAAGTGCGTCACCCAGACCTGGTTCCCCGAGGAAGGCGAAATCGACAATAAGGTGGACACCTGGGACGGGACCATCACCTCCCTGCCCACCGACAAGTAGTTGATCCGAGAGCAATACATAACCCCCCGCCGGGGCGGGCCCACGCGGCCCCGCCCCGGCCCGGGGCCGCAAAAAGCGCGTTAGTGAGAGCCTAACGATCCGTTTCCATGGTTTGAGGAGGGCATGGAAAAACATCGGAGACACAAGCTGGGCGCCTCGGGGCGGCCGCCGGAAACGGCCCGCCACCCCCAGAGCCCAGCCGCCCAGCCCAGCCTAGATTATTCCCACCTGGTTAAATCATCCCGCCTATACACGTCGCCCGGCCCCGCCCCGGGTTCCGGCGCTCTGGCGCGCGCCTGCGCGCAAGGAGGATAGACCTCATGGATACCGCCACCGCCAAGAAAATTGACCCCGTCCTGGAAGAACTCCAGGGCATCGTGGGCGAAAAGAACGCCTCCGGTGCCAAGCACATCCGCTACGCCTATTCCTATGACCTCTCATTCGTGGAGCCCAAGCTCCCGGATTACGTGGTCATGGTTCAGAACGTGGAGCAGGTGCAGGAAGTCCTCAGGTTCGCCAACCGGGAGAAAATCCCGGTGGTGCCCTACACCGCGGGCACCAACATCGGCGGCCTGTGCATCCCCGAGCGGGGCGGCATCCTTATGGACCTCAAGCAGATGAACAAGATCATCGACATCGACGTGGCCGACGGCGTGGCGGTGATCGAGCCGGGCGTGAGCCACGCCCAGCTGGCCGCCGCCCTGACCCCCCTGGGGCTCCGCTTCGGTTGGCCGGTGGGGCCGCCCTCGGCCTCGGTGAGCTCCTGCGCCATCAGCCACGGCATCGGCGGGCTCAACGCGCGCTACGGCCTGCAGAGCCAGGAGATCACCTCCATGGAGGTGGTGTTGCCCACCGGCGAGCTGGTGCGGGTGGGCTCCTGCGCCATCCAGAAAAACGCCTGGCACAGCACCCTGCCCCTGCCCAAGCTCGACGGCCTGTTCAAGGGCTGGCTGGGCAGCTCCGGGGTGGTGACCAAGATGGGCGTGAACGTGCACCCGGCCCCGCCGCTTTTGAAAATCTTCACGGTGAGCTGCGACACGGTTCAGGACATGTACTCCTACATGTTCAACCTGAGCAACTACGAGATCTGCGACGATATCACCGCGGTCTCCTGGTGGCTCAGCCAGGTGCCCATTCCCTATCCCTACAAGGAAAAGCCCGACGACGCGGCGGAGTGGAACTCCTACGCCACCACCTTCTCCTGGACCGAGGCCGAGCGCGACGCCCGGGCCGAGATTTGGGACAAGGTAGTGGCCGAGGAAAAGGCCAAGGGCACCTCCATCCAGGTGACCCACTACCCCGAGGAGGCCCTGAAGGGCCGCACCCAGCTGCCCAGCCAGGTGGTGGGCTCCACCAAGAACTACTGCAAGCAGGGCGGGGCCGGCATCTCCTGGCCCGGCACCTTCACCCCGGCCAAGAAGTGGGCCCCGGTCTACACCCGCTGGAAGGACATCCTCATCGGGCACAACCTCTCGCCCAGCGTGCGCATGAGCATGTACCGCGGGGTGCACTACGGAATGCTCCGGGCCATGATCCCCTTCAACAAGCAGTCCAAGGAGGAGACCGAGAACGCCCGCCAGGCCATCGTGGAATGCCTGCGCGTGGACCTGGACGAGGGAGGCATCCCCTACAAGCCTCCGGTGGACTTCGCCAAGGAGATCAACCTCCGGGCCGATCCGGGCTATCTCATGCTGCTCAAGCGGGTCAAGGAAATGCTTGATCCCAACGACATCATGAATCCCGGCAAATTGGGCATCTAAGGGAGGGGAGCAAGATCATGGAATGGGATATCGCCAGCCTGGAAGACCTGGAACATTACATTTGGCGCTGCACCGCTTGCGGAACCTGCAAGGTCGCCTATGACTTCGGCCCCCCGGCCACCTGCGCCCCCATCTGCCCGGCGGGCACCGAGTTCGGCTTCGAGGGCAACATGTCCTCCAAGGGCAAGATCGCCTTTGCCCGGGGCATCCTGGACGGAACCCTGGAGTTCGACGAGGACCTCTTAAACGACATCTACCGCTGCACCATCTGCGCCGGCTGCCAGAACCAGTGCCAACTGGACCACAAGCCCTTCATCCCCGAGATCATGGAGGCCATGCGGCGCAAGGCGGTGGAGCAGGGCGTGGGGCCCCTGCCCCTGCACAAGAACCTGACCAGGTCGCTGAAGAACTACAACAACCCCTATCAGGGCCCGCGCCGCCTGCGCACCGACTGGACCCGGCCTTTCAAGAAGGCCAAGAAGCCCATCAAGAACATTATGAAGGAGCCCGCGCCCACCCTGTTCTACGTGGGCTGCACCGGGGCCTTCAACCAGGGCGCCCGGCCCATCCCCACCGCCACGGCCAGCCTGTTCCAGAAGCTGGGCCTGGACTTCGGCATCCTGGGCGAGAACGAGGTCTGCTGCGGCTCCACGGCCATGCGCGTGGGCGACGCCGAGGAGTTCAAGCGCCTGGCCACCCACAACCTGGAGCTGTTCAAGAAGCTGCACGACGAGCAGGGAGTGGAGACCATCATCACCTCCTGCGCCGGCTGCTACCGGGCCATCAAGAAGGACTACATCCTCTCCAGCGACTACGACAAGATGATGGACGGCATCCGGGTGGTGCACACCGCCCAGTATTTGCACGAGCTGTTGCAAAAGGGCGAGCTGCCCATCGAGGGCGAGCTGGCCATGAAGGTGACCTACCACGACCCCTGCCACATCGGCCGCCACCTGAACAAGTTCGAGGTGGACGACGACGGCAGCCAGCTCTGGCCCGGCGCCTACCTGGGCATGAGCGAGGAGGACTGCGTCTACGAGGAGCCGCGTGAGCTCCTCAAGGCCATCCCCGGGGTGGAGTTCATGGAGATGGAGCGCAACCGCTCCAACAGCTTCTGCTGCGGCGGCGGCGGCGGGGTGATGACCGGCTTCGGCGACTGGGCCGCCAAGAACGCGGGCCTGCGGGTGGAAGAAGGCATGGGCACCGGGGCCGAGGTAATGGCCTCCACCTGCCCCTTCTGTCACTTCAATCTGAATAGCGGCGCCCAGCGCATCCAGAGCTCCATGAAGATCCAAGACGTGGTGGAGCTTTTGGACCAGGTGATTCCCGCCAAGGACTAGAACAACCGGCGGGCCGGGTCTACTTGGGAGGGTGCCCGGCCCCCTGAAGCAACATCAAAGGGCGACAAGGAGGTTTCTGAAGCAAAGCGAGCCTTAAAATCTACGTCCGCCGGCCGGGAGCACACCATAGTGACTCTCAGCCAGTCTCCTCCGGCGGCCCAATATAGGGCAACGCGATAAGCGGCGTTCCGGGTCCGGGCCAAGGTGGCCCCGCCCGAAGCCGCCGCCTGGGTTCTCTTAAAGGAGGGGAGTTATGAAACGGATGTTGATTATTGGGGCCAGCCTGTTGCTGGCTCTGGCCCTGGCCGTGCCGGCCGTGGCCGCCGATCCGGTCAAGATCGGCGTGTTGGTGCCGCTGACCGGCATCGTGGCCAACGGCGGCAAGGAGATGGCCAACGGCATCGACATGGCGGCCAAGGACAAGAAGACCTTGTTGGGCCGTCCCATCAAGCTCATCGTGGAGGACACCCGGGTCAAACCGGCCGTGGCGGTATCCAAGGCCGAAAAGCTGGTCTACCAGGACAAGTCCGTGGCCCTGATCGGCGTGTTCAGCTCCGGCGTGGGCCTGGCCCTGGCCAAGAACATCGACAAGCTCAACGTGCCCTTTGTCTCCACCCACGTGATGACCACCAAGTTCTACGGCCTCAACCCCCTGGTGTTCCGCTCCGGGCAGCTGGCCAACGACCAGACCGCGGTGGGCAACGTGGAGGGCATCCTGGCCACCCCGGACCTCAAGAATCGCAAGTACTACGTGCTGGTGCATGATTATTCCTGGGGCCACGACGCGGCCAAGCGCTTTATCGCCCTGGCCAAGGCCAAGGGCGTGCAGGTGGTTAACCCGGACTTCGACAAGGCCCCCATCAAGACCAAGAACTGGTCCACCTACATCTCCAAGATCAAGGCCAGTGGCGCCAACGGCATCTACATCGCCCTGATCACCGACGTCATCCCCCGGTTCATGAAGCAGGCCACCGAGTTCGGCCTGATGAAGACCTGCCGCCTGGTTTCCGGCGCCGCTCCCGGCGCGGTGGACCTGGAGAACGCGGGCCTGGCCGGCGTGGGCATCTTCGGCGCCAGCGACTACGCCTGGGACCTGGAGAACTTCCCCGGCTACCAAGCCAAGGCCAAGGACTGGAACACCCGCTACTACAAGATGTACAAGGCCATCCCCTGCGACGCGGCCGCGCACAGCTATGTCGGGGCCATGAACCTGTTCAAGGCCATCGAGAAGGCCGGCAGCACCGATCCGCAGAAGATCGCCGCCGCCATCCGGGGCATCAGCTACGACGGCCCCTACGGCAAGGTCTACATCTGCCCCGGCGACAACTGCATGCGCAACGACGCCGTGCTGACCGAGACCGTCAAGGCCCCCAAGAATCCCTACGGGGCCACCATCTACATGAAGGTCTTGAAGGTCTTCCCGGCCAAGGAACTGGGCCCGCCCTGCAAGCAGTAGGCGAGGCGGTTTCCTGAAGGCTTAAACCGAACGGGAGGATGGGCGGGGGCCCCCGGGCCCCTTCCCCTCCTCCCTCACCACGGCCACCCCGGGGTAGGCAAGGTAATTAAGGCATGTTCGCAATCACGGTAGACATCATCCTCAACAGCCTGGTCCTGGGCGGCATCTTCGTCATCATGGGCGTCGGGCTAAACATCATCTACGGCCTGAACCGGGTGATGAACCTGGCCCACGGCGCGCTCTACGCCCTGGGGGCCTATTTCGGCTACACCGTGGTGTCCGCGGGAGGCAACTACTTCCTGGCTTTCATCGCCGCCCCCATCCTGGTGGGCGTGCTGGGCCTGATCATCGAGCGGGTGCTTATCACCCCCATGCGCAAGCGCTCCATGATCTACACCCTGATCCTCACCTACGGCCTGATGTTCGTCATCGACGGCCTGATCAAATTTTTCTGGGGGGTGGAGACCCGCTTCATCCACCTGCCCGAGTTCATGCAGGGGTCGGTGAGCCTGGGTTCGGCCTCCTATCCGGTGTTCAGACTAGTGATCCTCATCGGCATCGCGGCGGTGGTGGCCGCCCTGATGCTTTTGCTGGGGCGCACCAGGCTGGGCATCAACATGCGCGCCGCCTCCGAGATCCCCGAGATGGTCTCCGCCTGCGGCGTGAACGTGCGCGGGGTGCAGATCTCGGGCTTCGTGCTGGGCTGCATGATGGCCGGCACCGCCGGGGTCCTGGCCGGCCCGCTGTTCACCGTCTTCCCCATCATGGGCCACGACATGCTCATCAGCTCTTTCGTGGTGGTGGTCATCGGCGGTCTGGGCAGCCTGCGGGGGGCGGTGATCGCCGCCCTCATGATCGGGTTCGTGCAAACCCTGGCCGAGTTCTTCATCACCGAGATGGCCATGGTCATCGTGTACATGCTCATGGCGCTCATTCTGGTCATCAAACCGCTGGGAATCTTGGGAGAGGGTAAGTTTGAGTAACATGGAGCAAGCAGCGCCCCGCTCACTGATGATGCAGCGCCTGGGCGGCGGCAAGGCCATGTGGATCACCACCGCGGCGGCGGTGGTGATACTGGCCGTGCTGCCCTTTGTCCTGCCCAACCGTTTTTACATCCGCCTGGTCAACGAGATCATGATCTACGGTCTGTTGGCCATGAGCCTGGACGTTCTGTTGGGCTACACCGGTCTGCTGTCGTTCATGCACAACGCCTATCTGGGCCTGGGGGCCTATGCCACCGGCCTGTTCATGATCCACATCTGGCCCGAAAGCATCTGGATTTCCATGCTGGTGGGCACCGTGTTCACCATGGCCGTGGCCCTGCCCGTGGGCTGGGTGCAGGTGCGCACCGGAGGCCTGGCCTTCGCCCTGCTCACCTTGTCCTTCGGCATGATGTTCTACACCGTGGCCTGGAAGTGGTACGACCTCACCGGCGGGGACGACGGCCTCATGGGCCTGCCCCAGCCGATGATCAGCCTGTTCGGCATCGACCTGGCATCCAGCGGCAACTCCACGGCGATCTATCTGTTCACCCTGGGGGTGCTGCTCATGTGCTTCCTGTTCACCTGGCGGGTGATCCACTCCCCCCTGGGGGCGGTGTTGGAGGCCATCCGCGAGAACGAGGAGCGGGCCAGCTTCGTGGGCATCAACGTGCGGCGCTACAAGCTCATCGGCTGGATGTTGGCCTGCGGCCTGGCCGGGGTGGCCGGCAGCATCTACATCCTCTACCGGGGCTACACCGGCCCGGGGGTCATGGGCGCCTTCGAGGGGGCCGGGGTGCTGATGATGGTCCTGTTGGGCGGCATGGGCACCCTGTGGGGGCCCTTCATCGGGGCGGCCCTGTTCATCGTCTTGAAGGACCAGCTCAGCTCCTGGACCCAGGACTGGGAGATATTCATCGGGGCCATCGTGATCCTCCTGGTGCTCTTCTTGCCCAAGGGGGTGGCCGGGCTGCCCGCCTTGTTCCAGAAAAGCCCGGGCGGGGAGGGCTAGGACATGAGCCACGAAGTAGTCCTAACCACCCAAGACCTATCGCGCGCCTTTGGCGGCGTGTTGGCCGTGAACCTGGTGAACCTCGAGGTCAAGGACAAGCTGGTGCAGTCGGTGATCGGCCCCAACGGCGCGGGCAAGACCACCCTGATCAACACCATCACCGGCCGCCTGGCCGCCAGCAGCGGCAAGGTGCTCTACGGCGACAAGGACATCACCCGGCGGCCCATCCACCACCGCGTGAAGATGGGCATCAGCCGCACCTTCCAGATCACCAGCATCTTCATGGGCCTGAGCGTGTGGGAGAACGTGCGCATCGCGGTGCAGAGCCATCTGGGCGGCTCGCTGCGCATCCTGTCCTCCCGCCCCGGCCTCACCTCGGTCAACGACAAGACCGAGGCCATCCTCAAGCGGGTGGGCCTGTACAAACTGGCCAAGCGGCCGGCCAACCTCTTGGCCCACGGCGACCAGCGGGTCTTGGAAGTGGCCATCTCCCTGGCCAGCGACCCCAGGGTGCTCTTTTTGGACGAGCCCGCCGCGGGCATGAGCCCGGCGGAGACCGACCAGGTGAGCGACCTCATCGCCGACCTGGGAACCGAGATGGCCGTGGTCTTGGTGGAGCACGACATGGAGGTGGTGATGAAGATCAGCCACCACATCATCGTGTTGCACCAGGGCGGGGTGATCGCGCGGGGCACCCCCCGGGAGATCGCCTCCAACCAGGAGGTCAAGGACGCCTATCTGGGCGGCGACGACTGGGCGCCGCTGAGCAGCGTGTGAGCAGCCAAGGCAGGAACAAGAGATGATCAAGCTGGAAGGCATCGACACCTATTACGGCACCAGCCACGTGATCCAGGACCTGAGCCTGGAGGTGAACACCGGCGAGGCGGTGAGCATCCTGGGGCGCAACGGGGTGGGCAAGACCACCACCATGCGCTCCATCATCGGCCTGACCCCGCCCAAGCGCGGCCGCGTGCTGATCAACGGCACCGACGTGCGCGGCTGGCCGCCCCACAAGATCGTGCGCCTGGGGGTGGCCTACGTGCCCGCCGAGCGCCACATCTTCCCGGACCTGAGCGTGGAGGAGAACCTCATCCTGGCCCAGGGCCAGGGAGGCGGCGAGGGCGACTGGAGCCTGGAGAAGGTCTACGAGTACTTCCCGGTGCTGGGCCAGCGCCGCCGCTCCGGGGGCACCAAGCTCTCCGGTGGCGAGCAGCAGATGCTGGCCATCGGCCGGGCCCTGATGGGCAACCCCACCATCATGCTCCTGGACGAGCCGAGCCAGGGCCTTAGCCCCATCCTGGTGGCCAAGGTGGCCTCCATCGTGAGCGACCTCTGCTCCCAGCACGGCATCACGCTCTTGCTGGTGGAGCAGAACTTCCGCATCGCCCTGGCCATGGCCGGGCGGCACTACCTGATGGGCACCAAGAGCAAGCTGCAAGGCGAGGTCGGCTCCGCCGAGATCATCGAGGACCAGGAGCTGATCAAGCGCACCCTGGCCATCTAAACCCGAGTTTCTCCCGGCCGCCGGGCCCTGGGCGAGAGTCCGGCCGCCGGTCATGCCAATCGTCAAGCTCCGGAGGTGAGCATGAATCTAAAAGAACGCGTCATGAACAAGCTGATGGGCAAGGAAGTGGACATGACCCCGGTGGGCTGCACCACCACCTACGCGGTGGTGGGCCTGGGCGAAACCATCGGCAAGGCCCGGCCCGAGGCCGACCTGGACCCCAAGACCATGGCCCAGTGGGCCCTGGCCGCGCCCAAGGAGCTGGGCTGGGAGTGGGTCAAGGCCATGGGCTGGGACATCATCCCCCTGTCCGAGGCCCTGGGGGTGGAGCTGGGCATGCCCACCCCCGACACCCAGTATTACGTCAAGGGCCACCCCTACGCCGAGAGCCTGGACGGCCTGGAGTTCCCCAGCGACTTCCTGAGCCGGGGCCGCTTCCCGGTGTACAAGGAGCAGTTCCGCATCATCAAGGACGCCATCGGCGACGACATGGCCGTGTTCGGCGAGTCCGAGGGGGCCTTCACCGCGGCGGCCAACCTGGTGGGCACCGAGAGCTTTATGAGGTGGTGCTTCAAGGCCAAGGACAAGGTGGAGCAGGTGTTGGAGGTGACCAAGGAGGCGGCTATCGCGGCGGCCAACTTCGCCTTCGACCAGGGCGCGGACTACTATGTCTTTGCCGAGCCCACCTCGGGCCCGGCTCTCCTTAGCCCCCGCATGTACAAGCAGATCGTGCTGCCCCTGGAGCAGGAGATCATAAGCAAGGTGAAGGGGCCGGTGGTGCTGCACATCTGCGCCAACACCGACGCCATCATCGAGATGATGTGCGACACCGGCGCGGTGGGCCTGTCCATCGAGGAAAAGGCCGACATGAAGCGCGCCGCCGAGATCGCGCACGAAAAAGGCAAGGTGGTCTTCGGCAACGTGGCCAGCGCCACCACCCTGTTCAACGGCACGCCGGAGGCCTGCTACCAGGAGTGCACCCAGGCCCTGGAAAACGGCACCGACTTCCTTTGCCCGGGCTGTGGGGTGGCCCCGCTCTCGCCCATGGAAAACCTCATGCAACTGCGCAAGGCCCGGGACGATTACTTCTCCCGTTAAACGGGGCCATCCCATTCACCATTGCCGCCCCCGTCCGCCGGAGCCCCGGCGCGGCGGGGGCGTTGTCTTGCCCCCCACCCGGGGGTTATAAAGCAGTGATGAGTTCTGAAACCAAGATAGCCTTCCTGGGCTCGGCCCTGGACCCGGACGAGCGCGAGCCCGCCCTGGCCGAGAAGCTGGCCAGCCTGGGGGCCACCCCGCCCAGCCCCTACCAGGCGGTGATGGCCCACATCCGCCGCGAGGTGGGCCCCGAGCGCTTCCGCGAGCTGGGCGAGGCCCCGTCCCCGGCCTGGCTTTTGCCCAGCCCCGATCCGGCCTCGGCCGGGGAGCTGAGCCTGGAGGCCATGGTGGGCTTCATCGACTCCGACGGCTGCCGCCGGGCGGCGGGCGAGGTGGCCGCCCTGGCCGAGACGGCCGGGGAGGACGCGCCCTGCCTCATCGCCACGGACCACAGCCAGGCCGGGGGGATCATCGCGGAGCTCAGCCGCCGCCTGGGGCCGGAGAACCTCTCCGTGGTGGTCTTGGACGCGCACACCGACGCTATACCCATGAGCGCGGTGGCCGGGGCTGTGGCTTATGACCTGGGCCACAACCCCGACAGCCTCTACGACCCCCACGACCCCTTTTTGCGCGGGCGGCCCGACTCCTACAACGCCTCCAGCTTTTTGGGCTGCCTGCTGGACGAGGGCGCGGTGTTGGCCAAGAACCTGTATCTCCTGGGCGTGGCCGACTGGCCGCCCAAGAAGGCCCTGCGCATCAAGGACCCGGGCATGAAGGCCTACACCGGGGCCTACGCCCGTTTGCCCCGCCTGGGGGTGGGGGTGGCCACCCGGAGCGACCTGGCCGGAGGCGGGGACAAGCTGGCCGCGCTCTTGAAACGCATCAAGACGCCCTATGTGTACGTGTCCCTGGACCTGGACGTGGGCGCGGGCGAGGCCACCGAGGCGGTGCGCTTCAACGACCGCCGGGGCTTAGGAACCGCGAGCCTGATCCGGCTGGCCAAAAGCCTGCGGGGGCTCATCGAGAGCGGCCCGGCCCTGGCGGGCATGGACCTGAGCGAGCTGAACCCCCGCCACCCCGGCCGGGAGGAGGCCGCCCGCCTGGGGGCGGACCTCATCGAGATCATCGCGCTGGGCCTGGAGCCGGGAGGCAAGCCATGACCCGCCTGATGTGGCTGGGCCCGGCGCAGCCGGGGCGCGAAGAGCTGCTGGAGGCGCTCAGCGGTTCCCTGCCCGGCCTGGAGCCGTCCCTGGAGCCCGAGCTGGAGGCCGGGCTGGAGCGCCTGGGCAGCGAGCCCACTGCCTGGCCGGTGGTGGTGGCCGACCTTCGGGGCGCGGGCTGGGGGGCCGGGGGCGTGCTGCCCCGCATCCGGCAGATCAGCCCGGATATCGAGGTGCTGCTTTTGCTCCGGGCCTCGCCCGCCTGGAGCGGCGAGGAGCTGGCCGGCCAGGGCGAGCCCATGATGCTCTGCGACCCCATCAGCCCGGCCGGGCTGGTCAGCGCGGTGGGCAAGCTTCTTGAGCTGGCCCGCTTGCGCCGCCGCTTGGGCCAGCTCAAGCAGAGCCAGGCGGGCCGCCTGGGCCTGGCCCGGCACAACGCGGAGACCGCCCTGAATCTGCTCTACCGCATGGGCGGGGTGGGCATCGTGGCCCTGAGGCGCGACGGCCTGGTGGCCCTGTACGACAGCGAGGTGCGCCGCCTCACCGGCTCGGTGCCCGGCGAGCGCACCCAGGTGGGCGACTGGCTGGCGGGCATCCTGGCCGACTCGTCCCAGGTGGACAAGGTGTTGGCCGCCTTGGAGCAGGCCTGGGCCCGGGGCGCGGCGCGGGGCGAGATCAGCCTCAGCCTGGCCACCCCGGCCGGGGCGGGCCGCCGCCTGGCCATGCGCATTCTGGTGATGGTGGGCGACCAGGGCGACCCCCGCCAGCTGGTCATGTTGCTCTACGATCCCTCGGAGCGCAGCGCCATTTTGGAGTACGAGCGCCTCCTGGCCTCCCCCGAGCTGGGGGCCTATGCCTACTACCCGGAGCTTGGCTTCGCCCGCTTCAACCTGGCCGCCCTGGCCCTGCTCAACCAATCCTTCGGCCTGGAGCTGGGGCCGGGCGAGGTGCTGGGCCGTCACCCGGCCGAGCTGCCCCTGCCCCCGGAGGCGGCCAAGGCCTGGCAGGGCCTGCTGGACCTGGCCGCCGCGGGCCGCAACCTGAGCGACCCGCCTCCCCTGGGCCTGGCGGGGCAGCGTTTGTTTGGCCATGCCCTCTTGGCCCCGGTGGAGCGCGAGGCCGAGGGGCCCGGCGTGACCGCCTGGGTGCGCCCTCCCCGGCCCGAGCCCCAGGAAGGCCCCACCGCGCGGGGCGGCAGCCTGGCGGGCTACGCCCTGGACGCCCTGCCCAACGCCCTGATGCTCCTGGAGGCGGTGCGGGGCGAGGACGGGGCGGTCCTGGACTTCCAGGCCCCCTGGGTGAACCCGGCGGCCTGGCGGCTGCTGGGGCGGGTGGACTTCTTCTCCCCCGGCCTGGGCCTGGCCGAGCTGTTCGTGGACGGCGCGGCCCGGGAGCGCATCTTCCGCGAGGCGGCCTCGGTGGCCGAGCTGGGCGGCCCGGCCGAGATCGAGATCGGGGTGCGCCTGCCCCGGGCCAGCTCGGAGAGCCGATTGGTGAACTTCTGGATCGGCCGGGTGGGCCGGGGGGTGGCGCTGCGCATGGCGGACGTGACCGTGCAGCGCGAGGCCGAGCGGCGCCAGCGGCAATACGCCCATATCTTCCACCACATGGAAGAGGCGATCATCGTCACCGACCTGGCAGGGATCATCATCGACTGGAACCCGGCGTCCGAGAAGATGTTCGGCTACCGCAAGGACGAGGTGCTGGGCAAGGACACCCGGATGCTCATGCCCGAAGCCCGCTCCCGGGAGCTGGCCCGCCACGGGGCCAAGGTGGTGCGCGACGGCGACGTGTGGAAGGGCGAGTACGAGTTCCAGCGGCGGGACGGCTCGCGGGGCATGGGCTCGTCGGTGATGGCACTCTTGAAGGACGACGGGGGGCGCGCCTACGGCACCGTGGGCCTGGCCCGCGACGTTACCCAGCGCCGCCGCTTGCAGGACAACCTGACCGTGAAAAGCCGGGAGCTGCAAGAGAAGAACACCGCCCTGAACACCCTGCTACGCCACGCCGAGGAGGAGCGCCTCCGGGCCTGCCAGGCGGTGGCCTCGGACGTGGGCAAGCGTATAACCCAGCGTATTCACCAGCTTTTGGACCACGCCGACTCGGCGGAGCTGGTGCGGGAGATGGCCGGGCTCCTGCTCACCGACCTGGGCCAGCGCCCGGCCAGCGATAAGGTGGACCCATCCGACCCCATCCTGCGCCTCACCGAAAAGGAGATGGAGGTGGCCCGCCTGATCCGGGCGGGCAAGACCAGCGAGCAGATCGCCGCCATGCTGGGCAAGAGCCCGGACACGGTGCGTTTGCAACGCATTTCCATCCGAAAAAAGTTGGGCCTCAAGGGCCGCGACAAAAATCTGGTCAACTACCTGAATAGAGTGGACTTAATCTAGCAATCCCCTCCCAACCGCCTCCCAATCATAGACTTATATAGACTTTATGTAGACTTGACGGCCGTAGGCGGCTTTTTTCATTATTACTTCGCACAATAAATTTTTTAGACCGGGACCGGGTTCTCGGCACGCTGCGCACCTGCCCCACACCCTGCGCGACACATCAAAGCACCGAGGGCGGCGCCCCCCAAGGGCACCCCGATTCCGGCAACTCCACCAGAGGGAGGGAGGGTCGATGTTTCGTTTTGAAACCGAGCAAAAAGTAGTCGAGGTGGGGGGTGTCAAGTTCGGCGGCCAGCCGGGACAATTCCCCACCGTGGTCGTGCCCTCCATCTTCCAAAAGGGCGACAAGGTTTTCGAGGGGGCCAAGCGCAAGGACGGCTTCAACGAGGCCAAGGCCACCGAGATCATCAAGCAGGCCGAGAAGATCTCCGCCGAGGCCGGGGTGCCGGTGATGGCCGACATCGTGGCCAACACCGGCAAGGAGTTCCAGACCTTCATCGACTTCTTCACCAGCGTCACGGACATGCCTTTCTGCATCGACGCCTGGGTGATGAAGCCCAAGCTGGAGGGCGTGGCCTACTGCGCCGAAAAGGGCCTGTTGGACCGCATGTTCTACAACAGCCTCACCGTGTGGGAGGAGGATCTGGAGACCGAGATCAAGGAGATCAGCGACATGGGCGTGAAGCACGTGTTGCTGGTGGCCTTTGACATGGCCGACCAGATGCCCACCGGCCGCATCTCCGGCACCCAGAAGCTCCTGGACGCCATCGACAAGGTGGGGGCCAAGTTCGAGTCCATGTTCGTGGACACCTCGGTGATGAACGGCCCGGCCACCGGCCTGTGCTCCCTGGCCAACAAGCTGGTCAAGGAGAAGTGGGGCCTGCCCGCGGGCAGCGCGCCCAGTAACGGCTCCTACATGTGGAAGGCCGCCCGCGAGATGTGGGGCTTCAAGGGCTGGGCGGGCAGCGACGCCGCCCTGGAGGGCCTGAGCGCCTGTCTGTACCACGACATCATCTTCAGCGGCCCCATGGCCGGCTCGGACCGGGTGATCCCGGCGGTGGCCATGGCCAACGCCTACGAGGCCACCATGGTCTTCGGCGAGCACAAGGAGCTGCCGGTGGACCCCAACCATCCCCTGTACAAGTGCTTCCCCGAGTTCGTGGAGCAGCTCAAGGGCATGATCTAAATCCCGCGCCCCCAGGCGGGCCGGCCAATCTTTTTCGGAGAGAGGACAAAGCTCTATGACCCCCAAGGAACGGGTACAGAAATTTTTCAAGAAGGAGCCCATCGACACCATGCCGGTGTTCTCGGGCATGGGCACCGTGACCATCCAGGCCATCGAGAAGATGGGGGTGCGCTTCGCCGAGATCCACACCGACGCCGAGCTCATGGGCAAATCGGCCATGACCAGCGCCGAGATGTGGGGCTTCGACGGCGTGGTGGTGCCCTATGACATGTGCATCCCGGCCGAGGCCATGGGCCGCGGGGCCACCCTCTACGCCGACGTGGAGGGCATCCTCTACCCCACCGTGCCCACCAAGTGGGCCACCCTGGACGATGTGGAGCTGCCCGACGACTACCAAAGCCTTTTCGGTGAGGCGCGCATGCCGGTGGTGGACGGAGCGCTCAAGTACTGCCTGGACTATGACGGCGGCAAGTACGCGGTGGGCGGCTGGACCCTGGGGCCCTTCACCCTGGGCGGCCAGATAATGGAGCTGGACGTGCTGCTGAAGGGCTTGGCCAAGGACAAGAAGCGGGTCACCGCCTTTTTGGA
Source organism: Desulfarculaceae bacterium (assembly GCA_020444545.1). NCBI lineage: Bacteria > Pseudomonadati > Thermodesulfobacteriota > Desulfarculia > Desulfarculales > Desulfarculaceae > Desulfarculaceae bacterium. Next base: position 662,323 of record JAHLKT010000001.1, read on the forward strand.
GTCCATGACCGAGTACGTCATCGCCATGGCCAAGCACTACCAGGACCTGGGCGTGGACTACATCAGCATCCGCGAGATGGGCTCGGGCACCGACCTGCTCTCCCCCCGCATGTGGAAGACCCTGATCAAGCCCAACCTGGAAAAGGTCTTCGCGGCGCTGGACGTGCCCACGGTGAACCACATCTGCGGCGGCACCGACCTGATCATCGAGATGATGGGCGACTGCGGGGCCGACGCGGTGAGCGTGGACCAGAAGAACAACGTGGTGGCCAGCCGCGAGAAACTGGGTCCCGACGCCCTTATCCTGGGCAACTTCGACCCCTACAAGACCCTGGTCACCATGGACGCGGCCGACGTGGACGCGGTGATCAAGGGCTGCGTGGACGCCGGAGTAGACGCGGTGTGGCCCGGCTGCGACATCTGGCCCGATGTTAAGGCCGAGAACATGAAGGCCTACGTGGAAGCAGTTCACAAGTACGGCGATGCCCCCACCTCGGCGGTGGGCCGCCTGTAAACCAACTTACGCCCGGCCCCCGGACGCGGGGGCCGGGAGCCGCGAGGCACAAACCTTTTCTGCAGGGAAGGATTCGGAATCATGAGCGAGGAAAGAGTCAACGAGCTTCTGAAGGAGCTGCACGAGGGCGTGGTGGAGTACGACGAGGAGCGCGTGGTGGAAGCATCCAACGCCGTCCTGGCCGAGGGCCACAACGTGTACAACGCGGTGATGAACGGCCTGGCCTCGGGCATGGAAGAGGTGGGCGAGCTTTATGACCAGCAGGAGTACTTCGTGCCCGAGCTTCTGATGTGCGCCGATGCCCTCTACGCGGGCCTGGACATCTTGAAGCCCCACATCGACCCGGCCGACGTGGGCAGCAGCGGGGCCAAGGGCCAGGTGGTCTTGGGCTCCATCCAGGGCGACGTGCACGACATCGGCAAGAACATCATCAAGATGATGTTCGAGGTGGCCGGCTTCACGGTGTACGACCTGGGCCGCGACGTGCCCCTGGAGAACTTCGTGGAGGAGCAGCTCAAGACCGACAGCGAGATCGTGGCCATGAGCGCCATGATGACCACCACCATGATGGGCATGAAAAAGGTGGTGGAGATGATCAAGGAAAAGAACCCCAACGTGCAGATCATGCTGGGCGGGGCTCCGGTGACCGGCGACATAGCCGACCTGTTCGGCGCCGACGGCTATGCCGAGAGCGCGGGCAACGCGGTGCAGGAAGCGGTCAAGATGGTGGCCAGCCTGCGCAAGCTGCAAAGCGAGTAACCATTCCGGCCGGGGGGGCCACTGCCCCGCCCCTCCGGCCTGGTCCGACCAATCGCGTCTGGGTGGCACCAGGCCGGCACAGGCCAACTCGGGAGACAGTTCATGGAAAAAACTACCGCCAAGGTGATCTTTCAGCCCTCGGGCCGCCGGGGCGAGGTGGAGACCGGCATCAACCTCATCGAGGCCTCGCGCCAGCTGGGCGTGGACATCGAGGCGCTCTGCGGCGAGAAGAAGGTCTGTGGCAAGTGCAGGGTGCGCATCGAGACCGGCACCTTTCAGAAGTACGGCGTCACCTCCGGCCTGGAGCACGTGAGCGACTGGCAAAAAGAGGAGGACAAGTTCATCACCCCGGCCGAGCGGGAGCTGGGCTTCCGCCTGGCCTGCGCGGCCAAGGTGACCGGCGACCTGTTGGTCTTCGTGCCCGAGGAGTCGCGGGCCGGCAAGCAGGTGGTCTCCAAGGCGGCGCGGGACATCCCCATCGACTGGAACCCCGCCGTGCGCCTCTACACCGTGACCTGTGAACCCCCCACCTTCGAGGAGCCCACCGCGGACTTCGAGCGGGTCTGCGCCGAGCTGGAGAAGAACTTCGACCTGAAGGGCCTCAGGGGCGACCTGTTCGCTCTGCGCAAGCTGCCGAACGCCATCCGCAAGGGCAAATGGACCGTCACCGTGGCGGTGTGGCAGGGCTCGGAGATCATCAACTTCTGGCCCGGCGAGGTGACCGACTACTACGGCATCGCGGTGGACATCGGCACCACCACCATCGCGGCCTACATGTGCAACCTGGCCGACATGAAGGTGATCGACACCGTTTCCATGATGAACCCGCAGTGTAAGTACGGCGAGGACGTCATGGCCCGCATCACCTATCATCAGATGACCCCCGGTGGCCTCAAGCGCATGAGCGACGATCTCATCGAGGGGCTCAACACCCTGATCAAGCAGGCCTGCACCAACACCCACCCGCCGCTGAAGAAAAAGAAAGACGAGAACGGCAAGGTGGTCAAGGACGCCGAGGGCAACCCCGAGCTGGTGGAGGCCCCCGAGGAAGGCGTGGAGTATCTGCGCCTGGAGCCCGGCGACATCATGGACATGACCTTCGGCTGCAACACGGCCATGCACCACATCTTCCTGCAACTGGACCCCGAACCGGTGGGGCTGGCCCCCTTCCCGCCGGTGATCCACCACAGCCTGGACCTGAAGGCCCGCGACCTGGGCCTGGGCATCAACCCCGGCTCCTACGTGTTTGTCCTGCCCAACGAGGCCGGCTTCGTGGGGGCGGACAACGTGTGCGTGCTGGTGGCCGAGGAGCCCCAGAAGAGCGAGCAGATGGCCCTGATCATCGACATCGGGACCAACGGCGAGCTGGTCCTGGGCAACAAGAAGAAACTCATCTCCAGCTCCTGCGCCACGGGCCCGGCCCTGGAAGGGGCCCAGCTCTCCTGCGGCATGCGGGCGGCCCCCGGGGCCATCGAGCGCATCACCATCGACCCCGACACCCACGAGGTGGACTACAAGGTGATCGGGCGTGAAGCCTGGAGAAGCTTCAGCGAAGCCAAGGATATGCAGACCAAGGGCATCTGCGGCTCGGGCATCCTGGACGTGCTGGCCGAGCTCTACTCCAGCGGGGTGGTGGCCAAGAGCGGGCGCTTCGCCAAGGAGCAGAAGTCCAACCGTTTCCGCTCCAACCCGGAAAACCCGCGCCAGAAGGAATTCGTCATCGCCTGGGCCGAGGACACCTCCATCGGCAAGGACGTGGTGATCACCCAGAAGGACATCCGCCAGATCCAGCTGGGCAAGGGCGCGCTCTACACCGGCTGCAAGCTGATGATGCGCCGCATGGGTATCGAAAAGGTAGACACGGTCAAGATCGCCGGGGCCTTCGGCACCCACGTGGACAAGGCCAAGGCCCTGGCCATGGGCCTGTTCCCGGACTGCGACCTGGAGATGGTGATGAGCGTGGGCAACGCGGCCGGCGACGGGGCCCGCGCCGCCCTGCTGGACATGGGCCGCCGCGACGAGGCAGACTGGATCGCCAGGAACGTGGAGTACATCGAGCTGACCGTGGAAAAGGACTTTGAGCAGCAATTCATGGAGTCCATGCAGCTGCCCCACATGACCGACGAGTTCCCCCATCTGGAAGGCGTGGTGCGGCCAGAGATTTTGCACCAGAAATAAGATCGTCCGGCATCAAGGCAAGCCTCCGGGGCGCCCCCCGGCCTCCGGAGGCGACACATCATGGCTGGGAGGGCAACCATGACCGAGGTCGAGATCAACGCCGGAGCCTGTGGCTTCATAACCAAGGTGACCGCCGAGAAGAAGGGGGCTCGCGCGGTGGCCGTCAAGATCAGTTCGGACTGCGAGGCGGTGGAAAAGCTGGCCGCCGAGTTGACCGAGTTGGGCTGCGACGAGCTGCTGCGTCATCGTTTCGCGGAAGGGCCTTTGGCCGAGCTGGCCGCCCGGACGCTGAGGCACAACGCCTGCCCCGTGATCAGCGGGGTGCTCAAGGCGGCCGAGGTGGAGCTGGGGCTAAACGTGCCCCGGACCGCCAGCATCAAGTTCCTGTAGCCAAGCCAACCGTCTGAATCATCGCGGCCCCGGCGCCATGAGCGCGCCGGGGCCGCTTTGCGCTTTTAGGGGGGCAAGAAAAAAAGAAAAGCTCGCGGGCGGCTGGGAGCGAAAGGAGCACCCGCCAGCGGCCACCGCCCCGCCAAACCTCCTGTGCCTGCGGCACCCAGACAGCAAGCTGTCTGGGCCACCCAACAACCATGTTTTCCCAACCTATTTGCCGGTTCCGGGTCGTCTGCTGCCGGGCAGAGATTGCCGCGTCGCGGCCGGAGGCCGCTCCTCGCAATGACAAGGCTAGTTTTATTCTGGGAGGCACGGCCCAGCCAGAGGGCCGTTGAGGCGCGGCGAAACGCGATGCTGCAGCGGTTTGGCGACTGAGGCTATCAGTCAGGCGTATCACCAGCGGCGGTCGAGTGCGTCGGCGAGGCGTAGCTTTGGAGCGGTTCCGGAACTATCACCAAAATGCCCCGCCAGCGGGCCGCTGAGGCGCGGCGAAACCCGATGCTGCAGCGGTTTGGCGACTGAGGCGTATTGCTAAATACGCCGAAGGAGACAAAGCGCGAAGCGCGGGTTGCAGCCCGGCTCAGTGGGCCGCCCGCTAAAACTCGATGCCTTTGCGGGCCATATGCCCCTTGTAATAGGGATGCTTGACCTGGCGGAACTCGGTGACGTAGTCGGCCGCCTCCTGGATCACCGGCGAGGCGTCGATGCCGGTGAGCACCAGCTCCACGCTCCCCCTACAGCGCAGGATCAGGTTCAGAGCGCGCTCCACGCTGAGCACCTTGAACACCAGGGCCGAGAGAAGCTCGTCGCAGATGATCACCTCGGCCCCCTCCTTGGCCGCCCGCTGGGCGTACCACAGGGCCTCCTCGGCGTGCTCGTAGTGCTCCGCCTGGGGGCCCTTGGAGAGAATGAAGGGATGCTTGCCCGGGCAGCGGTAGATGATGTTCTCGGTGTTGGCCAGGATCTTCACCTCGGAAGAATCGCCGGACTTCATGAACTGCACGAAAAACACCCGGAGTCCCGCGGAGGCCGCCCGGATGGCCAGGCCCACGCTGCGGGTGGACTTGCCCACCCCCTGGCCGTAGCAGATATGGACCAGCCCCAGGCCGGGCCGTTGCACCAGGCCGTGGCGCTCGTCGGGGTAGTAGATGTGCTGCATGGTCGTGCGTTGGTTCAAGCTCGCGGCTCCCCGCCTAGGAGACAGATAGTCTACTTTGTATAGTCGAACTGCCGCCCCAGGGCAAGGGCTGCTTGCCGAGCGCGGCGGCCGGTGCGGGCGCTTTAGTTCAGGAGGGCTTGCAGCTCACGTGGCAGACCCCGGTGGGTGTGGCCAGCCGGTGGGGGAACCAGCGCCGCTGGATGTAGAGCGCCACGTTGACCAGCCCGATGAGCACCGGCACCTCCACCAGGGGGCCGATGACCGCGGCAAAGGCCTGGCCGCTGTCCAGGCCGAACACGGCCACGGCCACGGCGATGGCCAGCTCGAAGTTGTTGGAGGCGGCGGTGAAGCTCAGGGTGGCGGCCTGCTCATAGGTGGCCCTGGCCTTTAGCGACAGCCAGAAGCTCACCAGGAACATCACCACGAAGTAGATGCACAAGGGGATGGCCACCCGCACCACGTCCAGGGGCAAGGCCACGATGTACTCCCCCTTGAGGGAGAACATCACCAGGATGGTGAACAACAGGGCGATGAGGGTTATGGGGCTGATCTTGGGGATGAAGACTTCCTCATACCACTGGCGGCCCTTGAGCTTGAGGCCGACCACCCGGCTGATGATGCCGGCGATGAAGGGTATGCCCAGGTAAATGAACACGCTCTGGGCGATCTGGCCCATGGAGACCTCCACCGCCATGCCCTTTAGGCCCAGCCACTCGGGCAGCACGGTGATGAAGAACCAGGCGTAGAGCGAGAAGAAGAGCACCTGGAAGATGCTGTTGAAGGCCACCAGCCCGGCACAGTATTCGGTGTCGCCCCGGGCCAGGTCGTTCCACACGATAACCATGGCGATGCAGCGGGCCAGGCCGATGAGGATCAGGCCCACCATGTATTCCTGCTGCCCGGAGAGGAAGGCCACGGCCAGGGCGAACATCAGCACCGGGCCGATGACCCAGTTCTGCACCAGGGACAAAGCCAGCACCTTGGTGTTTTTGAACACCTTGCCCAGTTGCTCGTACTTCACCTTGGCCAGGGGCGGGTACATCATCAGGATCAGGCCGATGGCGATGGGCAGGTTGGTGGTGCCCACCGAGAAATGGTCTATGACCTGGCGGACCCCCGGAAACCCGTATCCCCAGGCCACGCCCACGGCCATGGCCAGGAATATCCACAGGGTAAGGAACCGGTCCAAAAAGGAAAGGCGCTTGGGAGGTGCCTGGGCCATGGGTTCTCTCCAGCTGGGGCGCCGGGCTTCAGCCCAGCTCGTCGATCAATTCGGCCACCGCGCCCTTGATCTGGTCGCGGATCCGGCGGGCGGCGGCCAGCTTTTCCTCGTGGCTGCCGCTTAGCCCGGCCGGGTCGGGGAAGGGCATGTGCAGCCGCTTGGTTATGCCCGGAAACAGGGGGCACTCGCTCTCGCGGGAATTTTCGCACACAGTGATCACCACCTCGAACACCCTGCCCTGGCGGAACAGCTCGAACACGCTGCGCGCCTGGTTCCCACTGATATCGATGCCCTCCTCGGCCATCACCTCCACGGCCAGAGGGTTGAGGGGGCCGGGCTCGAAACCGGCGCTCTCCACCGCGAAGCGCTCCCCGGCCATCTGCTTCATGTAGGCCTCCGCGATCTGGGAGCGCGCGCTGTTGTGGGTGCAGACGAACAAGACTTTTTTGCCGGGCATGGGGCTCCCTCCCTTATAAGGTTTGCCCCTATATTCTTACCGCCGGGGTCGGTTATGACCCGTGACAATTGAGCGTCAATTGCCTGGCCGGGTTCAGGCCTGGCAGTCCTCCAGGGGGCCCAGCACCGCCGCCTGGTCCAACCGCCAGCCCACCAGGGCCAGGCGGGTGGGGCCTTCGGCCTCCACGGGCTCGATCTGGGGCCGCCGGTAGGTGTAGTTGACCAAAAGCGGACCCTGGTCGCTGTTGACGAAACCCTTGACCCGGAACACCTCCCAGGGCAGGGAGGCCAGGTATTTCTCCAGGCAGGCCCGCGACAGGGGGGCGGGGTCTTCGTAGGAAAAGGCCACGAAGCCGTCCTCGATGCCGGGCAGGTGGCCCGGCCCCTGGGCCAGGGAGGTGATCTCCATGAGGTTGATGAGCCCGCCGAGCGTGCCCTGGCGCAGGCCCTTGCCCCCCGGCTCCAAGATCAGGCGCCGCTCCACCGCCGCGTGCACCACGGGCAGCACCACCGCCCCAGGGTTGAGCGCGGCCAGCTCGGCGGCCAGGGGCTCCACCTCCTCGGGGGGAATGGTGTCGGTCTTGTTCAAGAGCACCAGGTCGCCGGCCTTGATCTGGTTGTTGTAAAAGGGGCCGAACACCTCGCGCCGGGCGAACATCTCCGGCTCCACCAGACTGACCACCGAGCCCAGGGTCAGGGGCAGCTCCTTGGCCGCCTCCTCGATGGCCTTGATCATCTCGTTGGGGTCGGCCACGCCGGTGGCTTCCACCACGATGCGCTGGGGCGCGAAGTTGTTCACCACCTCGGCCAGGGTGCGCAAAAAGTCCACCCGCAGCTCGCAGCATATGCAGCCGGCCCTGAGCTCGCGCACCAGGGAGGAGAAGCCCTCCAGCAGCTCGCCGTCCAAGCCCATCTTGCCGAACTCGTTGACCAGGACGGCCAGGGATTCATCGGCGGGCTGCTGGGCCAACACCCTTTGCAGCAGGGTAGTCTTGCCCGCGCCCAAGAAGCCGCAGATCAGATGTATGGGAATGTCCTGGCTCATGTGTCGCCTCCGGGATGGGTGGGGTGACCCCGCCGGGGCGGTGTCACTTAATTATCTACCCGGAGAGAAGCCGGGGGGCAAAGGAATTCGGGCGAATCAGCAGCAGCCCGAGCTTTTGCGCGGGGGCGGGGCGTGGCCGATGCCGTCCAGGGGCAGGGGCTGGGCGGTGCGCGGCTCGGCCACGCAGCAGCATCCCCCGCCGGTGCGGCCCAGGGCGCTGTTGATCACCGCCTGGGCGCAGCCCACCCCGGCCTGCACGAACAGCGCTTCGGCGGGGCAGTTGATCATGCAGGCGCCGCATTCCATGCAGTCGTCGCGCCGGGCCACCACCACCCGCTTGTCCTTCAGCTCCAGCACGCCATGGGGGCAGACCTCCAGGCACAGACCGCAGCCCACGCACAGTTCGGGGTTGGCCCGAAGGGTGGCCACGCCTTTCAGATATTGCAGGGGCATCGCCAAAACCTCCTATGCGAAGAACAGGGCATAGAGCCACAGGCCCAGGCCCAGGGCCGCGGACGCGATCTGGATCGGCACCGCGCGGCGCATCTCCTTTTTCACCCCCGAAAGCGAGGTGTAGGTGGAGGCGCCGGTGAAGTTCATGGCCATGAAGGAGCTGAGCGCGGGCACGGCCAGGAACCAGGCCCAGAGCTCGGCCCCCGGCGGCCAGGCGGGCGCGGGCCAAACGGCCCAGAGCAGCAGGCAGACGGCCAGGCCGGGCCACAGGCCCTTGAGGGCAAAGGCCCGCCCGGGCAGCCAGGGCAAGAGCAGAGGCGGCAGCACCACCCCGGCCAGCAGAGCCAGGAGCATGGCGCCCACGGCGCGCAGCCCGGCCCCTCCCGCCCCGGCCCAGAAGCCAATGCCGCCGATCCAGCCGCCCAGCGCGGCCAGCAAGACCAGGGCGGGCAGCAGCCAGGCGTATATCTGGAGCGCGGCCGTCAGCTCCACCGGGATGAGCACCACCCGCTGATAGGTGGTGAAGCTCACCCGGCGCATGGCGGGCTGAGCCCGGTTGCCGGCGGCCAAAAAGGCGGGCAGGTCGGCGGCGAGCACCGGGCCGTAGACCACCCGGAAGCCGGTGTGGCGCTTGATCTCGTGGGCGGCCACCCCGGGCGCGGCCAGCTGGGGCAGGATGATCTTGCGGTGGCTCACCACCTGGTCCAAGTGGGCGGCCTCGACGCGCTTGATCAGCTCGGCGGTGCCCATGGTGCCCTTGCCCGCCGCGCACCACACGTTGATGCCATTGGTGTCGAGCACCAGAATCCAGGCGTCCAGGCCGGGGCAGGCGGCGCGCAGATGATCGAAGCTCAGCTTGTAGTTGGCCGAGGCCAACACCGGCGAATCCGGCCCGGGCGAGCCCAGGGCGTAGAGGCCGGGGGCCACGGTGTAGTCATGCCGCCCGATGCCCCAACGCACCTTTAAGGTGCCCAGGTGGTCGGCGGTGGTGAGGCGGCTATTTATCTGGGGAGCCGGACCGGAGGGGGTGTCCACCCGGCCGCGCACAAAGGGCTGGGCCATGGGGTCCCCGCCCGGGGACCCGCCGGAGCATCAGGTGGAGCCGCCGGCCGGGGCGGGCGCGGGGGTCAAAGGAGACAGGGCTTGGGGCTGACTGGTCATGCATCCTCCCGGGATGAGGGTAATTGTAATCACCCGGGAGATAATTTCCAGTAGCTGAATGGGATTTAAAGAGGCGAGCCGCCCACCCAGCGGTCGGCCACCGGGTCGGGCCGGGGGTCGCGGTGGATGAGCAGGCGGTACATGGCCTCGGCCATGCGGCGTCCCAGGAAGATCTGGCCAGAGGTGCTCAGGTGGATGCCGTCGGGCTTGAGCGCCAGGTCGTCGGAGCGCACCATGGCCACGTAGGGCAGACGCAGCTTGGCCTGCTTGGCCTTGAGCAGGTTCCAGTAGCGGTAGTCAGGGTCGCTCTTCAGGTTGCCGCCCAGGCGGCCCAGCTGGGCGAAGACCACCGGCAGCGTGGGGTCGCCCAGGTCGCGCCGCCAGGCGGCCACCAGGGCCGCGAAGCGCCGGGGCCAGGCCACCACCGCCGCCCGCGAGGCGGTGTCGCTCTCGCCCTGAAAAAACAGCACCCCGCGCACCCGGCCCCGCTTGGCCGCCTCCCCGGCCCGCCGGATGCTGGAGCCGTAGAGCGTCTTGGGGTTGGTGGAAGGGGCCCACATGGCGATGCCCGCGCCCCCCAGGGCGCAGGGGATGAGCCCCACGTGCACCGTGGGCATCAGCTCGCTGATGCGCTGGCCAAAGGAGGCGCCCGGCCCCACCCCGGGGGTCAGGTCCAGGGAGCAGAGGTCCTTCTGGCCCTGGGGGCTGTCCAGGGGCTCCTGGGGGCCGCTCCACTGGTAGGCGTTGTTGAAGTTGGCGATGCGCTCCCGGTTGGCCGGGAAGTTGTCGGGCAGTTGGTTCAGCTCGCCCCGGCCGGACATGTTGGACTGGCCGGCCAGGATGAAGATGAGCAGCTCGGGCGGCGTTTCATCGCGCCCGCAGGCCACAACCCCCAGGCACAGGCACAGCAAAAAAATGAGGCATAGTCGGGGCATGGCTACTCTCGGGTGCTTTTTCTTGACAAGCGCGGGATGATGTACCAATTATGACATGGCTGCGACGGCCAAACACCGCACCCGCCGCCCGGCCCGGCGCAAGCTGGGGCGACTGGGCGAAAAAAGGTATATATTATCAGCCAGAAGGCTGCTATTGGCGGCGGGCGGGCCGGGAAGCGAAACAAACCAGAATCAACCGTGGGATGAACCCCCAGCCCTGCCTCAGGGTGGGGGTTTGGCGTTTTTATGACCATGAGAAGACACATGAGCGATAATTGCCGCTTCCGCTGGCTGGGAGCCCTGCTCCTATGCTTCGCCTTGGCCTGCCTGGGGGCCGCGCCCCCGGCGTCACAGGTGCAACAACAGTCCCGCCAGGCGGTCGACGCGCGCCGTCAGGCCCAGAAGGCCGCCGATGCCTGGGCCGGGCCCAGGGCCAAGCTGGCCGACTCCATCGAGGCCACCGAAAAAGAGCTGAAATTGGTGAGCGCCCAGCGGGTCAAGGCCGAGACCTACCTGGCCGGGCAGCGGGCCAAGGTGGCCGAGCTGAAGCGCCGCCTGGCCGAGATGGCCCGCATCCGGGCCGAGCTGGAGCCCCTGTTGGACGCCAGCCTGGCCAAGCTGGACGCCTTCGTGGCCGCTGACCTGCCCTTCCTGGCCACCGAGCGCGCCTCGCGCCTCAAGGCCCTGGGCCAGACCCTGGGCGACTACGACGCCTCCCTGGCGGGCAAGGCGCGCCGCCTCTTGGAGGCCCTGGAGATCGAGGCCCGCTTCGGCTCCACCGTGTCGGTGGAGGAGGCCGAAATGGACCTTGGCGGAGCCCGGCGGCGGGTGCGCCTGCTGCGCCTGGGCCGCCTGGCCCTGTTCGCCCTGGAGCAGGGCGGGGGCGCGGCCTGGCGCTGGGACCGCGAGGCGCTGGCCTGGCAGCCCCAGGGCGAATACGCCCGCGAGCTGGAGCTGGCCGCCGAGATCGCCCAGCGCCGCCGGGTGGTGAGCCTGGTGGAGCTGCCGGTGGGCCTGGCCCCGGTTTTGGAGGCCAAGTAATGCGGCGGTTGCTATTCATCCTGAGCGCCGCGCTGCTTTTGGCCGCCGCCCCGGCCCTGGCCGCCGACTTCGACCAAGCGGCCAAGGACACCGCCGCTGACCTGGCCACGGCCAAGCAGGAGGCCGCCACCGCCCAGCAGAGCATCGCCCAGGAGAAGGCGGCCATGACCGCCAGGCTCAAGGAGCTGAGCGCCCGGCTGGCCGCCGAGAAAAAGGCCCTGGCCGCGGCCCGCGAGGGCCTGGCCCAAGCCAGCCGGGAAAAGGCCGAGCTGGGCCGCAAGCTGGCCGAGACCAGCGGCGACCTGAAGGAGCTGGCCGGCCACGTGCGGGCCGGGGCGCGGGAGCTCTTGGCCCTGGCCGAGCGCTCGCCCTCCACCGCTCAGAGCCCCGGCCGCCTGGAGGAGCTACGAGGCTATCTGAACAAGAGCCGCTTCCCGGGCCTCAGCGACATCTCGAAATTGCTGGACCTGTACTTCGCGGAGATGGCCGCCTCCGGCCAGATCGCGCGCTGGCGCGGGCCCCTGGTGGACCGCCAGGGACGTGAGGTCTCGGCGGACATCGTGCGCCTGGGCTCCTTCACCACCCTGTACAAGAGCGGCGACGAGCTGGGCTTCGCCACCCTGGGGCCGGCCTCGGGGCGTCTGCTGGCCGCCGGCGGCGATCCCTCCTGGCTCTTGGGCCGGGACATCACGGCCTATTTGGACCGCCAGAGCCCGGCCGCGCCCATGGACATCAGCGGCGGCGCGGCCCTCAGGCAGCTTAGCCGCTCCGAGACCGCCTGGGAGCGCCTGCAGGCCGGCGGGCCCCTGGTGTGGCCCATCCTGGCCGTGGCCCTGGCCGCGCTTATCCTGATCATCGAGCGGCTGTTTTTCCTGCGCCGGGTGCGGGCCAACACCGACCAGATGATGGCCTCGGTGGCCGAGGAGGTGGCCAAGGGCGACTTCGCCGCCGCCCTGGAGGAGGTGGAGAAGCAGCCCGGCCGCCCCACCAGCAACGTGCTCGCCGCCGGTCTGGCCCACCGGGGCCAGGCCGCCGATGTGATCGACGCGGGGCTTTCCGAGGCCATGCTGCGGGAGCTGCCCCGTTTGGAGCGCTTCCTTACGACCCTCAAGGTGCTGGCCGCCGTGGCCCCCTTGCTGGGCCTGTTGGGCACGGTCACCGGCATGATCAACACCTTCCAGGTGATCACCGTGTTCGGGGCGGGCGATCCGCGCCTCATGGCCGGGGGCATCTCCGAGGCGCTGATCACCACTCAGCTGGGCCTGGCCGTGGCCATCCCCATCCTCATCGCCTCGGCCCTGTTGGGCCGCCGGGTCAGCCGCCTGGCCGGGGACATGGAAGAGAAGGCGGTGGCCCTGGCCGCGGCCCTGATCAAGGCGGAGCACTAGGATGCACCTGCTGGACACGGCGTGGCAGTTCTTCCTGGCCGGGGGGCCGGTGATGTGGCCCCTGCTGGTCTTGTCCCTGTGGCTGTGGGCCCTGATGCTCTACAAGTTCCTGTGGGTGGCCCGGGTGCGCCGCGAGGGCCTGGAGCTGGACGACGCGGTGGAGGACCTGCTGCGCGGCCACGCGCCCCCCGTGGCCGGGCCCAAGAGCGCGGCCCTGGCCCACTTCATGTCCCTGCCCGGCCGCGAGCCCCGGGTGGACACCCGCCTCTGGGAGGCCTCGGTGCGCCGCCAGGAGCCGGGCCTGTGGCGTCACGTGGAGTCCATCCTGGTGTTGGCCTCGGTGGCCCCGCTGCTGGGCCTGCTGGGCACGGTTAGCGGCATGATCGAGACCTTCGCGGTGATCGGCCAGTACGGCACGGGCAACGCTCAGGCCATGGCCGGGGGCATCCGCGAGGCGCTGGTGACCACCGAGACCGGCCTACTTATTGCCATCCCCGGCATCTTCGCGGGCTGGGTGCTCAAGCGCCAGGTGCGTAAATTGCAGCAAGGCTTGCTCAGTTTCTCCGGGGCGCTGCACAACTGGCTTAAATCGCGGGAGGAGGCGGCATGGTCCATCTGAGGAGCCGCCTGGGCGGCTTGGAGAGCGGGGCTTCCGAGCCCGAGATCAACATGGCCCCGCTCATCGACATGGTATTCATCCTGCTCATCTTCTTTTTGGTGACCACCACCTTTGTGCGCGAGTCAGGGGTGGAGGTGCAGCGGCCCACCGCGGCCACCGCCGCGGCCAAGGAAAAGGGCGCCCTCATCGTGGGCGTGGCCGCCGACGGGCGCATCTACGTGGAGCGCCGCCAGGTGGACCTGCGCAGCGTGCGCGGCCTGGTGGAGCGCTTTTTGGCCGAAGACCCGGCCGGCGCGGTGATCATCGCGGCGGACAAGGCCACCCCCACTGGCGCCACGGTGGCCGTGTTGGACCAGGCCCGCCTGGCCGGAGCCAAGGACGTGGCCGTGGCCGCCCGGAGGCCGGGGAATTGAGCGCCGCTTCCCTGGAACACCGCCCGCCGCGCCTGGGATGGCTTTTGTCCCTGGTGGGCGCGCTCATGATCAACGGGGTCATCTTCGGGGCCGCCTCCTGGTTGCTCTCGGACCAGCCCCAACGCCCCAGCCTGGATGCGATACAGATCAGCGCCTTCTTGCCCCTGCCCCCGCCCCCGCCCCCCGAGGTGGAGCAAGAGCCGCCCCCTCCGCCGCCTCCGCCCAAGATAACCAAGCTAAAGCCCCTGCAAGCCAGCCACGTGGCCACCCTCCAGCCCCAGATGGAGACGCCGCGCCTGGACCTGGAGCTGAACCCGCGCCTGGCCCTGGGCCCGGCCATCGCCGCGCCCGGCCCGGCCCGCTACACCCTGGGCCAGGTGGACCGCGCACCCCTGGCCCAAGGGCAGGCCCCCCCGCCCTATCCCTATCTGGCCCGGCGGCGGGGCATCAGCGGCGCGGTGACGGTGCGCTTTTTGGTTGATAAGCATGGCGGGGTGAGCCATCTGGAGGTGCTGAAGGCCGAGCCTCCCGGCGTGTTCGAGGAGACGGTGCTCAGGACCGTGGGCCGCTGGCGTTTCGCGCCCGGGGTCAAGGACGGCGAGGCGGTGGAGACCTGGGTGGAGACCACCATCCGTTTCAAGCTGGAGGGACGATGAGGCGCGCTCTGGTCATAGCCTCGCTGCTCGTCTGCCTGGCCGCCGGGGTGGCCGGGGCGGCGGACAAGTGCCCGCCCCAGCCGCGCATGATCCGCTCCTTGCAGGCGGCCCTGCACCAGGCCCAGCAGCTCATTGAAAAAAAGAAGCCCTCCGAGGCCGCCGCCCGCCTGGCCGATTATGCCAAGGGCCGGGACGAGGTCCATCCCCAGCTAAGCTTCCTGCAAGGGGTGCTGGCCTATCAGGCCAAGCAGCGCGACCAGGCGGGGCGCTTCTTCGCGGCGGCGGTCAAGGCCGATCCCTGCTTTCAGGCGGCGCTGAGAAACCTGGCCGTGGTGCGCTTCGAGCAGGAGCGCCCGGCCGAGGCGGCCGCTCTGGCCCTTCGGGCCTTCGAGCTGAGCAAACCGCCGCAGTACGAGTTGCTCTACGAGGCGGCGGTGTTCCACTTGAGCGCCAAGCAGCCGGCCCAGGCCCGGCCCCTGCTGGAGCGCCTGGCCGCGCGGCCCAAGCCCAAGAAGGCCTGGCTCACCGCCCTGACCCACGCCTATCTTGAGCTGAAAAAGCCCCGCAAGGCCGAGGTGGTGGTGAAGCGCCTGCTGGCCGGGTGGCCGGGGGACGCCTCCCTTTGGCGCCTGGCCGCCAGCCTGGCCACCCAGCGCCAGGACTATGCCACCGCCGCCGCCGACCTGGCCGTGGCCTATCGCCTGGAGCCGCCCGCGCCCGAGGGCTGGCACCGCCTGAGCGAGCTCTACCGCGCTGCCGGGGCGCCCTTGACGGCGGCCCGCTATTATCAAAAGTTCCTGGGCGACAAGAAACCCAGCGCCAAGGAGCTGGACCGCCTGGCCCAGCTATGTCAGCATGGCCACGACCTGGCCGGGGCCCGCGCCTGGGCCGAGAAGGCGGCGCAGGCCCGGCCCACGGCCAAGCGCTGGACTCGGGTGGGGCGCATCGCCATGGCGCAGAAGGACTATGCCGCCGCGCGGGCGGCCTATGCCGCCGCCGCCAAGCTGAAGAGCCGGGGCGGGCGCAACTGGCTCATGGCCGGGTATGCCGCCTGGCAGGGCGAGAAGCTAAAGCAGGCGGCCAACGATTTCGCCAAGGCCCTGGACGCGGCCAAGGCCAAGAGCAGCACCGCCAAGGAGGCCGCCAAGGGCCTGAAGGCGGTGCGCCAGATGATTCAGCAAAGGGAGCAGGGCTAGGAGGAAAGCAGCATGAGCCACCAACCCCAAGGCCCCGTGCGCCTGGCCGAGAACTTCTACCGCCTGGGCCACGAAGCCACCCCGGTATTTCTCTGGGACGGTCCGGAGCCGGTGCTGTTCGATGCGGGCTTCACCTGCCTGACCCCCTACTACCTGGCCGACGCCAAGGCGGTGCTGGGCGGCCGCGCCCCGGCCTGGCTCCTGATGAGCCACGTGCACTTCGACCACTGCGGCGCGGCGGGCTACTTCCAGGAGGAGTGGCCGGAGATAAAGATCGCGGCCGCGCCCAAGGCGGCCAAGATCATCGAGCGGCCCAACGCCATCAAGCTGATCACCAGCCTGAACCAGTCCACCACCACGGCCCTGAGAAAGCTGCGCCACCAACAGGTGAGCGACGAGCCCTTCAAGCCCTTCACCATGGCCCGCACCCTGGACGAGGGCGACGCCCTGGAGCTGGCCGGCGGCCACCGGGTGGAGGTGTTGGCCACGCCGGGGCACACCTGGGACTCGCTGAGCTTCTACCTTCCCGCGATCAAGACCCTGATCGCCTCCGAGGCGGTGAGCACCCAAGCGCCGGAAGGCTACATTGTCAGCGAGTTTCTGGTGAGCTACGCGGCCTACGTGGAGAGTATGCGCCGCCTGGCCAGGCTGGAGGTGGAGCTGCTCTGTCAGGGGCACCACATGGTGCACCACGGCGAGGCGGCCCGCCAATACGCCCTGCGCTGCATCGCGGCGGCCGAGCAGTTCAAGGACTGGGTGCTGCGCCTGCTGGAGCAGGAGAACGGCGACCAGGCCAAGGTGGTTGAGCTGGTCAAACAGGGCGAATACGACCACCGGCCCGAGCCCAAGCAGCCCTTGCCTGCCTACATGCTCAATTTGGAAGCCAGGGTGGCTTGCCTGGCGGCTGAGTTCAATCAGCCTAGTTGATGCGCTGATCTTCCCTGAATAGATGGGGCCTGGCCGAGGCCGGGTCCAGGGTGACGGCCTCTCCCGGCTCGGCCGCGAAGTCCGCCGGGGCGGTGGCCGTGAAGCGGGCCTCGCCCGAGGCCAGGTGCAGCACGCTCTGGCCGCCCACCCGCTCGATGAGCTCCAGGGAGCCGGTGAGAGCGCCGCCTTCCACCGGGCTCAGCTCCTCTGGCCGTAGGCCCAGCAGCGCCGGGCCGGGCTGCAAGCCGCCCTCCAAGGGCAAATGAAACTCCGGAGCCGCACAGACGAACTCGCGCCCCGCGATCTCCCCCGCGAAGAAGTTCATGGGCGGGAAGCCCAGGAAGCCGGCCACGAAGCGGTTGGCCGGGCGCTGGTATATCTCGGTGGGCCCGCCGATCTGCCGCACCCGGCCCGCCTCCAGCACCACGATCACATCGCCCAAGGTGAGGGCCTCGGTCTGGTCGTGGGTCACGTAGAGCATGGTGGTGCCCAGGCGGCGGTGCAAACGGGCCAGCTCCAGGCGCATCTCGCCGCGCAGTTGGGCGTCGAGGTTGGACAGGGGCTCGTCGAAAAGAAACAGGGCGGGCTCGCGCACGATGGCCCGGCCGATGGCCACCCGCTGGCGCTGGCCGCCGGAGAGCTGGCCCGGCTTCTTGCCCAAAAAGCGCTCGATGCCCAATAGGCGCGCCGCCTGGCGCACCTTGTTGGCGATCTCGGCCTTGGGCTCGCCGCGCATACGCAAAGGGAAGGCCAGGTTGCCGAACACGTCGAGGTGGGGGTACAGGGCGTAGCTCTGGAAGACCATGGCCACGTCGCGCTCCTTGGGGGCCAGCCCGGCCAGGGGGCGTCCCTCCAGGGTGATGGCGCCGTGGTCCGGCTCCTCCAGCCCGGCCACCAGGCGCAGGATGGTGCTCTTGCCGCAGCCCGAGGGGCCCAAGAGCACGGCCAGCTCGCCCCGCTCCACCGCGAAGGACACCTGACTCAGCACCTGCTCGCTGCCGAAGGACTTGCTTAAGGCTTCTATTTGCAGGCCGGACATGGCTTCATCCCTTGATGGCCCCGGCGCTCAGGCCGCTGACAATGCGCCGCTGAAAGAGGAAGACCAGCAGCACCAGGGGCACCGTGGCCACGGTGGAGGCGGCGGCTATCTCGCCCCAGGGCATGGTGAACTGCCCCTGGAACAGGGCGATGCCCACGGGCAGGGTCTGCACCGAGCGTCGGGTCATGATGAGTAGCGCGAAGAAAAACTCGTTCCAGGCGTAGATGAACACCAGGATGGCCGCGGTGAACATCCCCGGCCCGGCCAGGGGCAGCACCACCCTGACCAGCGCGCCCAAACGGCCGCAGCCGTCCAGGAGCGCCGCTTCTTCCAGCTCGCGGGGCAGCTCGGAGAAGTAGGAGGTGAGTATCCACACCGCCAGGGGCAGGGTCAGGGTGACGTAGGGGATGATCAGGCCCAAATGGCTGTTCAAAAGCCCGGCGGCCTGGAGCATGCGCCAGATGGGCCCGGCCAGGGAGATCTGGGGAAACATGGAGACCAGGAGCAGCGCGCCCATGAGCCAGGGCCGCCCGGGCAGGCGCAGCCGGGCCAGGGCGTAGGCCGCGCCGGTGCCCAGGGCCAGGCTGATGATGGTGGTGCCGCCGGCCACCACCAGGCTATTGAGCACGAAATGCAGCAGCCCGAAGCGGCTCAGGGCCGAGCGGTAGAACTCCAGGCCGCCGGAGGGCCAGAGCACCGGCGGGATGGCGGTGACCTGGGCGGCGCTCTTGAAGCTGGTGAGCACCAGCCAGGCAAAGGGCGCCAGGGACAGGGCGCAGATCACCCCGGCGGCCAGGGCCCAGGGCCAGGCGCGCCGCTTCATGCCGCCTCTCCCTTGAGGAGCCGCCGCCCCACCAGGCGCAGATAGACCAACGACACGGCCAACACGATGATGAAGACCATCACGCTCACCGCCGAGCCGTAGCCCAGGAAGCCCTCGGCGAACATGGCCTTGTAGCCGTAGTACTGCAACACGTTGGTGGCATTGGCCGGGCCGCCCTGGGTCATCACGAACACCAGGTCGAAGACCCGGAAGGCGTCCATGGTGCGGAAGACCAGGGCCACGGCCAGGGCGGGCAGCACCAGGGGCAGGGTGAGGTGGCGGAAACGCTGCCAGGGCCCGGCCCCGTCCAGGGCGGCAGCCTCGTGGAGCTCGCGGGGGATGGTCTGCAAGCCGGCCAGCACGATGAGCGTGGCAAAGGCGCTGGTCTTCCACACGTCGGCCAGGATGATCGCCGCCAGGGCCCAGCCCGGCGAGGCCAGCCAGGCCTGGTAGGCGCTCACGTCATTGCCGAAAACCAGCCAGTTCAAAAGGCCGTAGCGGTCGTTCAATATGAAGCGCCACATCTGCGAAGCCACTACCGTGGGGATTGCCCAGGGCACCAGCACCGCCGCCCGCACCAGGCCGCGCCCCCGAAAGCTCTTGTCCAGGGCCAGGGCCATGAGGGTGCCCAGGCCCACCTCCAACAGGGTGCTGACCGCCACGAAGATGAGAGTGATGCCCGCCGAGTGGCGCGCGGCCGGCTCGCCCAGCAGCCGGGCGTAGTTCTCCAGGCCCACGAAGGGCGCGCCCAGGCCGGGCAGGCTTAGGATGATGCGGTGCAGGCTGAGCACCATGGAGTAGACGATGGGCCAGAAGGCAAAAGCGCAGACCACGGCCAGGCAAGGCAGCAGCAGGCCCCAGGCCAGGAGCCTTTCGCCGCGGGGCCGGGCCAGGGCGGCCATGGGCTAATCCTCCTTGGCCAGCCCCAGCAGGCGGTTTATCTCGGCGTCCCCGGCCTCGGCTAGCAGGGGCAGGTCGGAATCCTCGTCGCTGATGGCCCGGTGGAAAAACACCTGCAAGGCCTGGCTTAGCGCCGGGTAGAGCGGGGAGCGGGGGCGGGAGCGGGCGTTGGCCAGCATGGGGGCGAATTGCTTGAACTGGGGATGAGCCTTGAGCACCCAGGGGTCGTCGTAGAGGGCGCGCCGGGCCGGGGCCAGGCCTTCCTCCAGCACCAGGCGGCGCTGCACCTGCTCACTGCAAAGGAACTTGATCAGCTTGAAGGCCTTTTCCGGCTTGGTGGAAAAGGCGCTGAGCCCCACCAGCCAGCCTCCCAGGCAGGATGCGGCCTTGCCGTCGCTGAAGCGGGGCAGCGGGGCCAGGCCCACCTTGCCCGCCACCTGGGAGCGGGCCGGGTCGTTGAGGATGGGCCAGGCGTAGAACCAGTCGCGCATGAACACCGCCCCTCCCTGGGCGAAGACCTCCAGGCTCTCGGGCTCCTGGTAGGCCAGCACCCCGCGCGGGGCCGCCTTGCCGATGAGCGCGTCGCGCACGAAACGCACCGCGCGCATATCCCGCGGCTGGCTGAGCCCTCCGCCCGCGCCGCCGGGCAACAGGGCGCGGCCCCCGGCGGCCCAGATAAACTCCATCATGTTGCAGACCAGGCCCTCGTACTGCTTGAACTGGCCCACGTAGCCGGCCAGCTCCTGGTCGCGTTGGTGGGCCTTGATCAGCTTGGCCTGACTGACCAGCTGGGGCCAGGTCCGGGGCGGCTTGAAGCGCAGGTGGTCCAGGAGGTCCTTGCGATAGTAGAGCGCGCCCGCGCTGACGTAGAGCGGCGCGGCGTAGAGACGGCCCCGCCAGGAAGCGGCCTCCAAAGCGGCGGGTAAAAAACGCTCCCGCTCGGAGCGGGGCAGCATTTGGTCCAGGGGCAGGGCCCAGCCGGCCGAGGCGAACTCCGGCGGCCAGATCACGTCCATGAGGAACACGTCCACCCCGGTGGAGCGGTTCTTCAGCTTCTGGGTGAGCAGGTCATGATAGGCGGTGGAGGAGTGAGGGCCGATCTCCAGGGCCACCTTGAGGGGCGGGTGCAGCTGTTCGAACTTCTCGGCCAGGCGCCTCCACAGGCCGGGGTTGTTGAACTTCCAGGCCACCAGGTGGATGGTGTTGGGGTCTTCGGGCGCGCCGCCGCACCCGGCCGCCAGACCGAGCATGAGCAGGGCAGCGCTCAGGGCCCATATGGTAAGCCATCTCCGCACGGCCTCATCATAGCAAGGCCTCGTCCCGGGCACAAACTTACTCTGGACGGGACCGGGCGGCGCGTTTAAAATGAACCATGATTCATTAGTCGCCGCCGCGCGACCATTTTTGGCAAGGAGCCGAGCATGATGCCCACCACGGTGCAGCAAGTTTTCGACATGATGCCGGGCGCCTTCCGGGCCGACAAGGCCCAGGGCCTGGATTTGGTGTTCCAGTTCCACATCACCGGCGACGAGTCCGGCGACTGGGTGGTGCGGGTAAAGGACGGGACCTGCGCGGTGGATACGGGCACGGTGGAGGAGTACACCGCCAGCATGACCCTCAAGGACAAGAACTGGCTCAAGCTGGTGACCGGCAAGCTGAACCCGGCCATGGCCCTGATGACCGGCAAGCTGAAGATCGGCGGGGATATGATGGCGGCGCAGAAGTTCGGGAGTTTGTTCAAGCTGGGATAAGGGGCGGCTTCGTCGGGCCGTTTCTTGCCGCCGCGCGGCAGCGCGGCGGCCCCGATAGCAGAGCTATCGGGGGCAACAGAACAGGTAAAATCTCTTGGTGTAGGGGCGGGGTTTATCCCCGCCCTTTTGTATAGCCGGCGGCTCTGGGCGGGGATGAATCCCGCCCCTACATTGGCCGCGTCGAAAACAAAATTTGTCATTGCGGGCGAAGCGAAGCAATCTCTGCTTGCAAGAGGCGACGCCGCCCCCACGATGCCGCCAGTCAATGGCGTGGCCGTCCGCCGGACCTCTTGTCGCTTCGCGACCCAGACAGCAAGCTGTCTGGGCCACCCAGGCATTCCCTTTTTCCCAACCTCTTTTCAGATTCCGAGGCCGCCTGCTAGCGAACAGAGATTGCCGGGGCTGCGGCCAAGAGGCCGCTCCTGGCAATGACACCCTTGTTAAATCAGCTGATGCCTTGTTGGCCCCGATAGCTTTGCTATCGGGGCCGCCGACCGTAGGGAGGCGGCAAGAAATCCGGGGGAGATTTCTTGTTGCCTCGCCGGAGCGAGGCAACCCCGACAGCGAGCTGTCGGGGTCAACAGAGGGAGAAGCGAAACCAGCGAAGCAGCCGCCGCCCGGCGAAGCCGCCTAAACAGGTTCGGCCTTGGCCTCCAGCTTGGCGGCCTTCTTGGCGGAGCGTTTTTCCAGGTGAGCTTCCACCAGGTCCCACATGACGGGCACCACGATGAGGGTGAGCAGGGTGGCGGTGCACAGGCCGGTGACGAAGGTCGAAGCCATGGTGCCCCACACCAGGCTGTACTCCGGGAAGCCCACGGCCATGGGCAGCAGGCCCAGGGTGGTGGTCAGAGTGGTGAGCAGGATGGGCCTGAGGCGGATGTTCACCGCCTGCCACAGCGCCTGGCGGCGGTCCAAGCCCGAGCGCAGGCGCTTGTTCAAAAATTCCACCAGCACCAGGGCGTCGTTGACCACCACCCCGGCCACGCCCACCGTGGCCACGAAGGAGTTGATGGTGAACAGGGTGCGGGTGAGGAACTTGCCGTAGATCACCCCGATGAGCGCGAAGCTCACCGCGCTGAGGATGATCAAGGGGTGCACGTAGCTTTTGAACTGGGTGGCCAGGATCACGTAGATGATGAGCAGGGCCACGCCGAAGGCGTACAGCAGCGACTGGAAGGATTTGCGGGTGGACTCGAACTCCCCGGCAAAGGACAGGGTGGCCCCGGGGTAGTCGGCGGCCATCTCGCGGTAGTGGCCCATGACCCGCTGCACCACCGTGCCGGTGGACAGGGGCGCGCCGGGCTTGAGGTTGCCGGTGATGGTCACCGCACGCTCGCCCTGGTAGCGGTTCAGCTGGCCCAGGTCGCTGTAGAGCTTGGGATGGGTCAGGTCGCCCAGGCGCACCGGGCCGGAGGGGTGCTCCAGCAGGGGCAGGTCCAGGGCGCGCTCCGGGGTGGTGATCGCCTCGGGGTCCAGCTTCACCTTGAGGTCCACGTCCTCGTCCACCAGGCGGTATTTGCCCACGTAGCGGCCGTTCAAGATGGTGCCCGCCAGGGTGACCACCTGGGCCGGGGTGGCCCCGTACTCGGCGGCGCGCTCGGGGATGACCTGGTAGCGGAAGACCCGGGCGGGCTGGCCCCGGTCGTCGGAGATGTCGATCACCGAGCCCTGCATGGCCGGCCCGGCCAGATAGGCCCGGATGTCGGCGGCCAGGCGGCTCACCGCCTCGTGGTTGGGGCCCACGGCGCGCACGTTAATGTCCTTGCCCGCGGGCGGGCCGTCCTTTTCGGGCCGCACCCACAGCCGGAGCCCCTCGGTGGCCAGGGGCTTGATGTGCGCGCGCACCCATTCCACGTGGGCCACCGGGTCGTTGGTGGGGTGGTCGGCGAAACGGCGGTCGTCCTTGGCCGGCAGGGTGACGGCGATGTGGGCCAGGTTGGCCCCGAAGATGGGCTCGTAGTCCTCGCTGATGTAGAAGCCGGTGATGGCCGCCGCGCTGCGGGCCTGGCCTTTGCCGCCCTCCATCACCTTGGCCGCGATCTCCTTCACCTTCTGGTTGGTGCGCTCGATGGGCCAGGTAATGGGCGCCTCCACGTTGATGTAGTAGAGGCTGTAGTCGTCCGGGAAGAACTTCACCTTGATCAGCTGGGCCGCCCCGCTGGCGCTGATCACCGCGATGGCCATGGCGCTTAGGAACAACAGCCCCACCAGGCCCAGGGTGAGCCAGCGGTGCCTCAGGGCGCGCTCCAGAAGGTAGGTGGTGAAGCGGCGCGAGGCGCGTATGGCCACGCCCTCGCCGGTGAAGTCCATCTTCTCTTCGTCGATGTGGCTCTTGAGCTTCTTGGGGCCCCAGTCGCGGTAGTGCAGCGGCAGGATGAACAGGCACTCGAAGACGCTGGCCGCCAGGGCGAAGCTGACCGCCTTGGGGATGAGCGCGAAGAACTCCCCCGTGGAGCCGGTCATGATGAGCATGGGCAGGAAAGCCGCCGCCGTGGTGCTGGTGGCGCTGACCACCGGCCAGGCCACCTCGCTGGCCCCGTTGATCACCGCGTCGTTGAGCTTTTCGCCGGATTGGTAGTGGCGGTAGATGTTCTCCACCACCACGATGGCGTCGTCCACGATGATGCCGCTGACCAACACGAAGCAGAACAGGGTGATCTCGTTGAGGCTGTTGCCCGTGAACTTCATGAAGACCATGGTGAGCAGGAAGGAGAAGGGGATGCCCACCGTGGTGATCAGGGCGTTACGGAAGCCCATGAAATAGGCGATGACCGCGCAGACCAGGAACACGCCCACCAACAGGTTCCAGCCCATGGTGGTCATGGCGTCGTTGATCTTCACGGTGCTGTCCTGGGTGAGCACCAGGGAGACCTTCTCGCGCTCCATGGCCGGGCGGAAGCGCTCCAGCACCTGGTGCACCGCCTCCACGATGTCCAGGGCGTTGCCGTCCCGGTTCTTGATCACGCTCAGGGTCACGCAGTCCTGGCCGTTGACCGAGGTTAGCACCGTGGGGTCGCGGTAGGAGAGCAGCGCCGAGCTGGCCAGGTCGCTGATGCGCACGAAGCTGCCGTCCGCGTCGGTGCGCACGATGGCGTCCATCACCTGCTGGCGGGTGCGGTAGCGCTCGTCGGCCCGGATGACGAACTCGCCGCCCGGGGTGGTGAAGTCGCCCGCCGGGATGGACATCCCGCTCTGGCCCAGGGCCTGGGCCGCCTGGTCGAAGGTGATGCCGTGGCGGGTGAGCTTCACCGGGTCCAGCAGAACATGGAACTCCTTCTCCAGCTCGCCCCGGAGCTTGACCTCCTTGACCCCGGGAATCTGGCGCAAGGCGATCTTGATCTCCTTGGCCATCAGGGTGAGGGCGCGGTTGGAACGCTCGCCCAGGAGGTTCACGCTCACCGCGGGCAGCCAATCGTTCACGTCGATGGCGTTGAAGCTGGGCGGGTCGGCCTCCGGCGGCAGCTCGTCCAGCACCCGGAGCACCTTGAAGCGGATCTGGTCCAGCCCGGCCGCGTAATCGGTGTCGTCGATGAACTTGACCACCACCGTGGAGTGCTGGCGGTAGGAGGAGCTCTTGATGAACTCCACGTTCTCCAAGGTGTCCAGGGCGTCCTCGATCTCGCGGGTGACCAGCGCCTCCACCTCGGCGGGCGAGGCCCCGGGGTAGGCGGTGTCTATGTAGACCTTGCCGATCTGGACGTTGGGGAAGCGTTCCACCGGCATGGTGAGGAAGGCCCAAGCCCCCACCACCATGAGGATGACGAATAGCAGGTTGAACAGGACCGATTGGGCCAGGGTGAAGCGAACCAGGTTCTTCATGAGCGCCTGCCCCCCGTCTCTATCGCCTCACCTGGAAACTCTGCCCCGGCTTTACCTGGGGCGAGGAGACGCGCACCGTGCCCTTTGGGCCGGGGCCCAGGTAGATGACCCGCACCTGGCGTCCGTCGGCGCGGGTAAGCCAATGCTCTTGGTAGCGCTCGGTGAGCGCGCCCTTGGGCAAGAGCACCGCGCCCGAGGGGTCGGGCACCTTCAAGGCCAGCTCCACGCGCAGGCCGCCGCGCCTTTCGGTGAGGCCCGGGCCCAACTCCAGCTCCAGGAGAATCTTGCGGGTGACCGGATCGAAGGCCGGGCTGAGGCGCTCCACCTTGGCGGTCACCTCCAGGTCCAGGTGGGGCAGGAACACCCTGATGTCGCCATGCAGATGGCGGAGCTGGCCGTATTCATCGGGGCTGAGCGCCAGGGGCACCAGCAGGGTGCGGAAGTCGCCCACCAGGCCCACCTGGGTGCCCGCGGCCACCCACTGGCCCGGCTCCACCTTGCGCTCGATGACCTGCCAGCCCACCGGCGCCTTGATCAGGTGCCGCTCCTGGCGCTCCAGGAGAATCTTGGCCTTGGTCTTGAGCGCGGCCAGCTGCAAAGTGGCCTGGGCCAGCTCGTCCTCCTGGCGATCCAGGCGGCTGGGGGCCTCGCTGCCCCGCTTGACCAAATTGCGGTAGCGCTCGGTGTCTTTTTTTAGATAGGCCACCCGGCTAGACAGGCGCTGCTGGTCCACCTGGTTGTTCTCCAGGTCCAGGCGGGTGAAGGTGTCGTCCAGCTTGGCGAAGAGGCCGCGCTTGCCGATGGTGCCGCCCACGTCGTGGTAGACCTTGAGGCAGCGGCCGCTGACCTCCGAGACCACGGGCAGCTTGGCCCGGGCGCGGGTGTAGCCGCTGAAGGTGAGCAAACGGGTGGCCGGCTGGGCCTGGGCCACCTTGACCTCGGCCGCGGGGGCGGGCGCCTGGTCGGCCGCCGGGCAGGCCGCCGCCAACAGGCACACCAAGGCCACGGCCAGCAGCAGGGTGCGGATGGGCGCCATGGCAACCTCCGGGGCGGGCGGAAGAACACAAGCGCCGGGGACGATCCCGGCGCGGGTCGAAAAGGGATTATAACCCAAGCCGGCGTCCGGAGAACACCGGCTTGGGAAAGGGATTTACTTCAGGTCCCAGAGGGGCAGGCCGGTGGGCCCGTCCAGGGTGCGCACGAACTGGGTCTCGCTGGCGAACTCGGTGACGATGGCCTCGCAGGCGAACACCGGCGCGCCGGGGGCCAGGTGGCCGCCGAAGAGCCGTCCCTGGCTGTCGCCCAGGGTGATGTGGGCGTGCACGAAGGGCTCGCCGTCCTTGAGCGACACGTTGCCCACCAGGGCCACGATCTCCAGGGCCTCGTCGAGCTGATGGAACTCGTACTCGCGGGTGTCCTGGTTGTAGAAACCCAGGGTGGCCCGCTCCACCGCGCCGATGGCCCGCACCTCGCCGGCGCTGACCTTGGCCTTGCGGCAAAAGGCGTTGAGTTCCTCCAAGAGGTCGCCGCCCTTGGGCAGGCGGCCCATAAGGGTGCGCACGGGCTTGACTTCCTTGATCACGTTATTCCTCCCGGCCGCGTGGGCCACGATGATATTCGCCTTTCACTTTAGCAGATCGGCCTGGCCAGGCAAGGCCCGCCTGGACAGGTGGGCGGCGATGGGACACAATGCATCCTGGTTCGCCATCGACCCGGCGGGCATGGAGGCGGCATGAGACACCAGGCGTTGGAGCCGGGGCCCATGCGGCGGCGCTTGGGGCCGCTGGTGTTCCTGGCGGGCATCTTTTTCCTCAACTTCGTGGGGCGGGTCTGCTTGGCCCCCCTGCTGCCCAATTTGGAGCAAGACCTGAGCCTGAGCCATGCCCAGGCCGGGAGCCTGTTCCTTTCCATGTCAATGGGCTACTTTATCGCCGTCTTCTGCTCGGGCCTGGTAAGCCAGCGGCTGACCCACCGGGGCACCATCCTGCTCTCGGCCCTGACGGTGGGCCTGGTGCTCTTGTGCGCCCCCCTGGCCCACGGCCGCTGGACCCTGAGCCTGATGTGCCTGGTCCTGGGACTTTCGGCCGGGCTCTACCTGCCCTCCGGGGTGGCCGCCCTCACCTCCTTTGTGCGCCCCGAGGACTGGGGCAAGGCGGTGGCGGTGCACGAGCTGGCCCCCTCCGGGGGCATGGTGGCGGCGCCTTTCATCGCCGAGCTTTTGCTGGGGCCCCTGTCCTGGCAGGGGATCATGGCCCTGATCGGCGCCGGGTCCCTGGCCCTGGGCCTGGCCTACGCCGTGTGGGGGCGGGGCGGGGAGACGCCCGGCCATCCGCCCAACCCCGCCGCCCTGACCACCCTGCTCAAGCTGCCGGCCATGTGGCTGATGATCCTGTTTTTCGCCATGGGGGTGGGGGCCAGCCTGGGGGTCTACACCATGATGCCCCTGTACCTGGTGGTGGAGAAGGGCTTTGACCAGGGACACGCCAACCTGCTGGTGGGCTTCTCGCGCCTGCCGGGCCTGGGGCTGGCCTTTGTGGCCGGCTGGGCCCACGACCGTTTCGGCCCCCGCGCCTCCCTGGTGATGGTCTTCACCGCCACCGGCCTGGCCACCCTGGGGACGGGCCTGGGCTCCGGCGGCTGGCTGGTGGCCGCGCTGTTCATCATGCCCACCGTGGCCGTGTGCTTCTTCCCGGTGGGCTTCGCCGCCTTGTCTCAGGTGGCCCCGCCCCATCTGCGCGGGGTGGCCGTATCCCTGGCCACGCCCCTGGCCTTCATGGTGGGGGCCGGAGTGGTCCCCACCTTCATCGGCTGGATGGGCGAGCACGTCAGCTTCGGGGCGGGCATCACGATCTGCGGCCTGTGTTTATTGGCCGGAGCGTTTTTGGCCCCCTTGTTGCCGCGGAGATCCAGCCAGGCATTGTGAGGCCTTGGCAAGGGGGGGCGTCTGTGGTGAGATGGAGCCATAACTCCCCGACAGGAGCCCCGGCATGATACCGGACCCCCTAGAGCTGACCCAGCGCCTGATCCGCCTGAACACCTGCAACCCGCCCGGCGACGAGGGCCCGGCGGTGGAGCTGCTGAGCCCGCTGCTGGCCCAGGCTGGTTTCGAGCTGGCCGTGAGCGAGTTCGCGCCCGGCCGCCCCAGCTTGGTGGCCACTCTTCGCTTCGGCCCCGAGCCGCCGCTCATGATGACCGGCCATTTGGACACCGTGGCGGTTCAGGGCCAGGCCTGGGCAAGCGATCCCTTTTCCGGCGAGATCAAAAACGGCCTGATCCACGGCCGGGGGGCCAGCGACATGAAGAGCGGGGTGGCGGCCATGGTCTGGGCCGCCATTCGCCTGGCGGCCGAGAGGCCCGCCAAGGGAGGGCTGGTCTTGGCCCTGACCGCCGGGGAGGAGACCAGCTGCCTGGGGGCCGAGCATTTGGCCGGACGGCCGGAGCTCTTGGGCGGGGCCGGGGCCGTGTTGGTGGCCGAGCCCACCGCCAACCGGCTCATGTTCGGCCACAAGGGGGCCCTGCGCCTGCGGCTGGATTTCCAGGGCAAGGCGGCCCACGGCTCCATGCCCGAGCTGGGCGACAACGCCATCCACAAGGCGGCCGCCGCGGTAATGAAGCTGGCCGCCTTCTCCTTCAGCGCGCCGCCCCACCCCATCCTGGGCCGGGCCACTCTGAACGTGGGCACCATCAGCGGGGGGCGGGCCGCCAACGTGGTGCCCGACCACGCCGAGATGGGCCTGGACCTGCGCCTGCTGCCGGGCATGGAGCCGGCGGCGGTCAAGGACGAAATCGCCGCGCTCCTGGGGCCCGAGGCCAAGATAAGCGCCGGCGCCGACTCCCAGGCGCTGTGGACCGACCCGGAAGACCCCTGGGCGCGTTCGGTGCGGGGCATCATCGCCGGGCGGCGCGGCGCGGAGCCGCCCGTGGCCGGGGCCACCTACTTCACCGACGGCTGGGCCTTGAGCCGGGCCCTGGGGGGCGCGCCCGCCCTGATCCTGGGGCCCGGGCTCCCGGGGCAGGCCCACGTGATCGACGAGACCTGCCCGGTGGCCAACATTGCCGAGGCGGCGGAGGATTATCTGGCCATCGCCCAAAGCTGGTGCAGTTAGCGGACGGCTTCGCCAGGACGCGCCATACGGCGCAAAGCGAGCCCATTTTCTTCCCTCTCCCTACTGCTTTCTTTGCCCCCGCTCCCCTCTTCCCGGCTTCTTATTCCCCGTTGCCCCGCGCCCGAGGGCGAAAATGGGCCCGATTGGGCACATCCCCGCAAAACTCCTGCTTGTTCACGGCCTTTCAGGTGGGTTAACATTTTCAAGATAGCTTGCAATTCGCGCCTGCGCGCCGCCCGACGGCGGCCCACTTATCACGGGAGAGGGAATATGGACTGGTACAAGGACTTTCCTGTTCTGATTATTTCCGACAGTCTGGGAGCCGAGGGATATCTGGGCCGCGCCCTGGACAACCTCATCGACGAGCTGGAGGCCATGGACCTGGAGGTCCTGGAGGCCGAGACCCTGAGCGACGGCGAAATGACCCTGACCGGACGGCCCGACGTGGGCTGCGTGCTGCTGGACTGGGAGCTGTGCAACCGCACCGCGGCGGACAAGAAAAAGGCCGAGGCCATGGCCAAGGAGGCCAAAGCGCGCAACTTCCAGGTTCCGCTCTACCTGATGCTGGACCGCGACAGCGTGGAGAACATCCCCCTGGGCCTGGACAGCCTGGTGCACGGCTACATCTGGGCCACCGAGGACACGGCGGAGTTCATCGCCGGGCGGGTCGAGATGGCGGTGGAGCATTACGCCGAAAAGCTGATGCCCGCGTTCTTCAAGATGCTGGTGGAGTACTCCGAAGAGTACAAGTACGCCTGGCACACCCCGGGCCACACCGGGGGCACCGCGTTCTTGAAATCGCCGGTGGGCCGCGTGTTCTTCAACTTCTACGGCGAGAACACCCTGCGCTCGGACCTTTCCATCAGCGTGCCCGAGCTGGGGTCCTTGATGGAGCACTCCGGGGTGGTGGGCGTGGCCGAGCGCAACGCGGCCAAGGCCTTCCGGGCCGACCAGACCTATTTCGTGACCAACGGGACCAGCACGGCCAACAAGGTGATCCTCTGCGGCCGGGTGTCGCCGGGCGACGTGGTCCTGGTGGACCGCAACTGCCACAAGTCCATGATGCACTCGCTGATCCTCACCGGGGCCACCCCGATTTATCTGAACCCCACCCGCAACTATCAAGGCATCATCGGGCCCATCCCGGCCAGCCAGTTCTCCAAGGCCAACGTCGCCAAGCTGCTGAAGGACAACCCGCTCACCAAGGGGGTGAAGCCCGAGGAGGTGGCCCACACCGTGGTGACCAACAGCACCTACGACGGCCTGCTCTACCACACCGGCCAGGTGAAGGACGGGCTCAGGGACTGCACCCAGGGCCTGCACTTCGACGAGGCCTGGTACGCCTACGCCTGCTTCCATCCCATCTATGACGAGCGCTACGCCACCTACGACCATCCCGGCGAAAAGGGCGGGCCGCCCATGTTCGCCAGCCAGTCCACCCACAAGCTCCTGGCCGCCTTCAGCCAGGCCTCCATGGTGCACGTGAAGGACCGCCACGTGACCGACCCCAAGGGCAAGGTGAACCCGGACCGCTTCAACGAAGCCTTCATGATGCACACCTCCACCAGCCCCCAGTACAGCATCATCGGCAGCCTGGACGTGGCCACCCGCATGATGCAGGACGGCCGGGGCAAGGTGCTCATCGGCGACTGCATCTCCGAGGCGGTGGCCTTCCGCAAGAAGCTCTACGCGGTGGGCAAGGAGCTGGAAAAGGGCAAGGACTGGTTCTTCTCCTGCTGGCAGCCGCTCAAGGGCAAGGGCAAGAAGGCCTTCGCCGAGATGGCCGACGCCGAGCTGGAGAACCAGGCCAAGCTGTGGGAGCTGGCCCCCAACGAGAAGTGGCACGGCTTCGAGGGCCTGGGCAAGGGCCAGGCCATGCTCGACCCCATCAAGGTGACCATCGTGGCCCCGGGCATCAACCCCGACGGCTCCATGGCCAAGGAGGGCATCCCCGCCGCCTTGGTAAGCAAGTTCCTGGAGGCCGACGGCGTGGTCCCGGAGAAGACCAACATCTATTCCTTCCTGATGCTCTTCTCCATGGGCGTGACCAAGGGCAAGTCCGGCACTCTGCTGGCCGCCTTGTTCGAGTTCAAGCGGGCCTATGACCGGAACCTGCCCCTGGAGGCGCTCTTCCCGGACCTGACCGGCGATTACCCCGAGCGCTACAAGGGCATGGGGCTCAAGGACCTGGCCCAGGACATGCACGAGCACTACAAGGCCAAGGACATGGCCCGCATCGTGAAAAAGGTCTACGACGTGGTGCCCGCCCCGGCCCTGACCCCGGCCCAGGCCTACCGCGCCCTGATCAAGGACCAGGTGGACCTGTTGCCCCTGGACCAACTCTCCGGCCGGGTGGCCGCCGTGATGATCGTGCCTTATCCTCCGGGCATCCCCATCGTCATGCCCGGCGAGCGCTTCGACAAGAAGAGCCAGGTCATCATCGATTACCTGGCCATGATGCAGGAGTTCGACGGGGCCTTCCCGGGATTTGAGAGCGAGAACCACGGCATCGAGGTGCGCAGCGAAAACGGCGAGCTGAAGTACTACACCTACGCGGTCAAGGAATGAGACGCGCCTCCCGTCCTTGCGGAGCCGCCGCGCCTGTTTAGCTTATTGGGCAGAGGGGGAATGCAAGGACGGGAGGGACATTATGGCCCTGTTTAAATATTGCGGCGCTATGGTCGAGTGGCAGCCCGCCAAGGGCTACCGGAACCTGATCACCAGCGAGTGGGTGGATAGCCCGGTGGACGCGGTTGCCGCCTATGTGGACCAGAAGCCCGAGGAGCGCCAGGAGTTCATCACCCTGGCCAAGCGCATCCAGGATTTCTGGAGCGCCCACGCGGGCGATGCGGGCGATTTGCCCGCCTTTGACGAGGTGAACTTCGAGAACTAAGGCGCGCCGAGCAGGCGCGACGGCCCCGCCCGAAATGGGCGGGGCTTTTTTTGGGGGCTATTTGGTCAGGGTGTAGTCGGCGATGTAGTCCAACACCGCGTCGCCGCCGGTGTCGTCCTTCTTCAGGCCGCTGACGTAGCCGCCGGAAAAGCTTAAGGCTCCGGAGATGCCCTTGAAGCGCCCGGTGCCGCCCAGGAATTTGCCGCCGCCCTTGACCTTGGGCAGCTTCTGGCCCTGAACGAAATACTCCTCGCCCGAGGCCTGGAAGATGATGGTAGAGCCATCGGCGAACACCATCTTGCCGTAGCCCTGGTGGGTCCGGGTGCCGTCCTCGCTCTCGTACACGTCGAACTCGCCCACGTTTTCATAGGCCGCCTTGTCGCCGCCGGGGAACAGGCACACCCCCTCGTGGCGGTAGACCCCCAGGAGGTGCTTCTCGCCGTCTGGGGCGCTGAGCTTGTGCACCACGGTCAGGTGGCTGACTTCTTGCCAGACGAGCTTTTGGCCCGCCAAGGACGGGGCGGCCAGGCAGAACAGCAGGCCCAGGGTAAGGGCCAGGGAGACGAGGCGGGACATGATGCAATCCTCCGGGATGAGCGGGGCGTGGCTGAGGATCAAGCTACCCCAGGCCGGGGGCCGGGGCAAGAGCGGGGCTAAAGCCGGATGACCCGGGCGCAACGGGCGGCCAGGGCGGCCATGCGCTCCTGCTCCACCCGGCCCAGCTCGCCGCCACCCAGGCTGGCCCCCATGTAGCCGTTGATCACCACCGTGGGGGTGGCTTCGAGCACGGCGTAGAGGCGCGCCGGATCGCCGGCTTGCAGATGCAGCGACACGTCGTTGATGAACAGGGCGACCGCCGGGGCGGCCAGGTAGGCCGCGAAGGCCTCCTCGATGGCCGCCGCGTTTTGCGCCGCAAAGGCCGCGACCTCCCCGGGCGTCTTGCCGGTGAGGCGGGGGGCCACGATGGGCGGGGCGTAGAGGGTAAGCTCCACCCCGGGCGGGGGAGATAGCTTGCCGCCAACGCCCTTGGTCAGCTCCGGGGCCAGGTCCATGAGAGCCAGGGGCTCTACGCCCGCCTCGGCGAAGGCGCTCATGATCCCGGCCAGCAGGCGGGTCTTGCCCGAGTTCACCTCCCCGGCGATGAGGGTCCAGGAGCCGGTGAGCTCGGCCAAGGAGAGGGCGGGCATCACATGACCCCCAGGCGGGCCAGGATGAAGCGCAGGGCCAACAGGGTGGTGATGGCCAGGGTGATGAAGCCCAGCAGGTTGAGCCAGGCCGAGTTCACGTCCTTGCCGTAGAAGCGCTTCTGGTTGAGAAGGTAGAGGATCACCCCGATGATGACGGGCGTGCCGCACAGTCCCAGGGCCAGCATCACCGGCAAGAGCAGGAAGAAGCCGCCCTTGATGAAGGGCCCCAGGGCGGAGAGCAGCACCCCTCCGGCCAGCACCGCCCGGAAGCGGTTGTCGGTGCGCTCGGGCTTGAGCCCCGCCTTGTCAAAGATGAAGTAGGCCGCGGCCAGGTAGGTGGGCATGATGGTGCTGAAGGTGGCCGCCCAGAGCCCGGCCAAAAACACCGCCAACGCGCCGCTGCCCAACAGAGGCCCCAGGGCGCGGGCCACGTCGCCGGCCAGGCGCACCTTTACCCCCGCCGGGTGCAGCACCGCCGCGCCCACCAGGAAGATGGCCAGGCTGTAGAGCCCGAAGGCCAGGCCCATGGACACGATGGTGTCGAAGCGGGCCAGGGGCAGATCCGCCTTGGTCCAGCCCCGGGCGTTGGTGTTGTAGGTGTGCATCCCGATGATGGTGATGTGCACCGCGCCGCCCATGATGGCCGCGGCCATGAGCGCCGAGCCCGCCCCGCCGGGCAGGCTGGGCGCCAGACCCTTTACCAGGGCCACGGGGTCGATGTCCGCCTTGAGGGCGGTGAGAACGAAGCAGGCCACCACCAGGACCACCAGGCCCTTGCACAGACGCTCCAGCCAGGCATAACCCCCGCGCATGAGCAGGGCCGAGAGCACCACCGCGTAGGCCAGGCCCCACCAGGGCGAAGGCAGGCCGGTGACCAGGCCGGTGATGCCCACCAGGGCGTTCATCAAGACGATGGCCGCCAGGTAGGTGGCCAGCACCGCGTCGATGGTGAGCACCCAGCCCCACAGGGGGCCCAGGCGGTCGCTGGCCGCCGCGATGATGCCCCGGCCCTCCAGGACGCCGATGCGGGCGGCCAAATACTGGGCCGTGGTGCCGAAAACCGCGCTGAGTATGACCACCCACAGGAGCTGGTAGCCGAAGGAGGCCCCGGCGATGGACACGCTGGCCAGGGTGGCCGGGCCGCAGGCCACCGCGCTGACGATCCAGGCGGGCCCCATGCGCCGGGCGAAGGATATCCAATTGGAAAGCAAAGCCTAGCCTCCCGGTGGGCTGGTTAAGTGCGTGACAAATCTACCACGCCCGGCCCTGGCTGCCCGCCGCTTTGGCGCGGCGGCCTTCGGCGTGCTAGGTTTATTAACCGCACCCTTTGAGAGGTTTACGCCATGCCCCTGGATATGATCCCCAGCCTGACCCCCCCGCCGCCGGACGGCGGCCCGGTGTATTGGCTGGCCTTTTCCGGCGGCAAGCTCTTAACCAGCGAGCACAAGCCCCCCCGCCTGGCCCAGGAGCCCGCCGCCAAAGCCCTGGGCCTGACGCCGGAAGAGGCCATGTACGTGGGCGAGTGGCAGGGACGGCCCTGCTTCGCGGTGGAGCTGGCCGACGATACTCCCCCGCCGCCGGGGCATCTGTGGCACGGGCTCTACGGCCTGGCCATGGGCTGGCCCGAGGAGCAGACCTTCCTGGCCGGACGGGCCCAGCAGCTCTTGACCTGGGCCAAACGCAACCGCTTCTGCGGCCGCTGCGCCAAGCCCATGCAGGACGACCCCAACGAGCGCGCCCGGCGCTGCCCCTCCTGCGGCCTGGTGGCCTATCCCCGGGTGTCTCCGGCGGTGATCGTGGCCGTTGCCCGCGAGGGCAAGGTGCTCCTGGGCCGCTCGCCCCGCTTCCCGGCCGGGCGCATGAGCGTCTTGGCCGGGTTCGTGGAGCCCGGCGAGACCCTGGAGCAGACCGTGGCCCGCGAGGTGAACGAGGAGGTGGGAGTCCGAGTCAAGGACATCCGCTACTTCGGCTCCCAGCCCTGGCCCTTCCCGGACTCGCTGATGGTGGGCTTCGTGTGCAACTGGGCGGGGGGGGAGATAAGCATCGACGGCCAGGAGATCGTGGAGGCGGGCTGGTACGGGCCCGATTCCCTGCCGGGCATCCCCCCGCGCAGCACCATCGCCCGCCGTTTGATCGACCACGTGCTGGGCGAGGGCCACGCCTCGTTCGGCGGCGGCTGGAACTAGCCGCGAACCCCCGGCGCCCGCACGCTAGGAGCAAGCACCGTGTACCCCTGGATACGCGCCAGCAAGGTGGGGGCCCTGGCCATGGCCGCCCCCCGCATGAACCTGGGCGGCACCTCGCGCATCAGGATGATGGTCTGGCCCGGCGACCTGGACGCCCTGATGCACCTGAACAACGGGCGCTACCTAACCCTCATGGACCTGGGCCGCTTGGACCTGGCCATGCGGGCCGGGCTGGTTCCGGTGCTCCGGCGTAATAGCTGGACCCCGCTGCTGGGCGCCACCACCACCCGCTTCTGGAAGCCGCTTAAGCTATTCACCCGCTTCGAGCTGACCACGCGCATCGTGTGGTGGGACGAGAAGTGGATCTATTTGCAGCACGAGATGCACCAAGGCGGACACCAGGCCGCCCAGGCCCTGGCCAAGCTGGTGGTCAAGGGCAAGGGGGGCACCGTGCCCCCGGCCGAGCTGGCCCGCGAGATGGGCCTGAGCGTGGAGCCGCCCGAGCCGCCCAGCGGGCTGGTGCACTGGGGTAGCTGGGAAGAGGCGCTAAAGCAGGCCAACAACTGCAACGGAAATGGAGTGGGCTAGGCGGGCAGGTCCTTCAGGGACTCCACCAGGCGGGCTCCGGCGGCGCGGGCCTCGGCCAGGAGCTCGGGATGCGCCTCCACGTCGCCCTTGAGGTCCAGGCCGCGCACCAGCTGGGTGTCGGTCAGCTCCATGTCCAGAACGTCCATGAAGTACTTCACCGTGAGCAGCACGCCCTCGAAGAGCTTGGCCCCGTGGGTGGCCCCCACCGAGATGAACAGGCCCTTGCGCTGAGG
Organism: Desulfarculaceae bacterium; assembly: GCA_020444545.1. NCBI lineage: Bacteria > Pseudomonadati > Thermodesulfobacteriota > Desulfarculia > Desulfarculales > Desulfarculaceae > Desulfarculaceae bacterium. The sequence goes on from JAHLKT010000001.1 coordinate 698,363, forward strand.
GGTCCACTGGCCGAACTTCACCTTATCTATCCAGTACTTCTTGACCCACAGGCTCTGGAAGCGGTCCATCATGATCTTGGTGTGGGCGCTAACCGTATAGAAGAAGATGGGCGAGGAGAGGATCATGCCCTCGCAGGATAGGCACAGGTCGTAGAGGGCCTGGAAGTCGTCCTGGATGACGCAGCGGCCGTCCTTTTTGCAGCCGTAGATCTCCAAACAGGGGCTCATCTCCAGGTCCCTGAGGACCACGCTTTCCACCTCGGCCCCGGCCTCGCGGGCCCCGGCCACGGCCTCGTCGGTGAGCCGGGCGGAGTTGCCCCCCCGGCGGGGGCTGCCGTATATGGCCACGATGCGGCTCATGTATCGCTCCTAAGTTGCTGACAGATCAATGAGGCAATCTTAGCACATCGGGGAGGGGAGCTTTTCAAGCACCCGGGGGGGCGGTATAACTGGAAGCAACCAGGAGGCTTATGACTCACCTCGCCCTGACCACCGACATGATTCTGGTGCTGGCCCTCATCGGACTGGCCGTGCTTTTGTTCGTCACCGAATGGGTGCGGGTGGACCTGGTGGGCATCATGATGATGGTGCTCACCCCCTTCCTGGGCCTGGTCAAGCCGGCCGAGGCCTTCGCGGGGCTGAGCTCCAACGCGGTGGTGAGCATCATCGCGGTGATGATCATCGGGGCGGGACTGGACCGCACCGGCCTGGTGGGGATGCTGGTCAAGCCGGTGGTGTCGCTGAGTCACGGCAAGGCCAAGCGGGTGATGGTGTTGATCTCGGCCACCGTGGCGGGCATCAGCAGCATCATGCAGAACATCGGGGCGGCGGCGCTGTTTCTGCCCGCGGTGCAGCGCGTCAGCCGCAACCAGATGATCCCCATCTCGCGCCTGTTGATGCCCATCGGCTTCGCGGCCATCCTGGGGGGCACCACCACCCTGGTGGGCTCCAGCCCCCTGATCCTGCTCAACGATCTTATAAAACCCCTGGGGCTCAAGCCCTTCGGCCTGTTCTCGGTGACCCCGGTGGGGGTGTGCCTGGTGGCGGCGGGCATCATCTACTTCTTGGTGCTGGGGCGCTGGGTGTTGCCCGAGGGGCAGACCCCGCCGGCCGAGGAGTTGTGCCATCTGCACCCGCAGGAGGGGCGGCACTTCGAGGCGGTGGTGCCCGAGGAGCTGCCCCAGTCACTCACCGCCGAGGTGATGCTCCGGCGCTACGGGGTGCATTTGGTGGGCCTGATCAAATCCGGGGGCCACGAAAAGCTCATGGCCCCGGACGGGCGCAGCGTGCTCTACTCCGGCGACGTGGTGGCCCTGTTGGCCCGGCGGGAGGGGTTGGAGACCCTGGTGCGCGACTTTGGCCTGGAGGTAAAGCCGGAGCTGGAGATCTTCGCCGACGACCTGAGCCCCCAGCTCTGGGGCGCGGCCGAGGCAGTGGTGGCCCCCCGCTCCGAGCTGGAGGGCAAGACCCTGGGGCAGGTGCACTTCGTCAGCAAGTTCCATCTGAACCCCCTGACCGTGTTCCGGGGCAAGGAGCCCCGCGAGGTGCGCCTGGAGGCCATGGAGCTACGGGCCGGGGACAGCCTGCTCATGGAGGGGCCCTGGAGCCGCTTCCGCATCCTGGCCGAAAAGGGCTGGCTGATCTTCTGCACCCCGGTGCGCGAGGAGCCGCCTGCCTCGGGCCGGGCCGCCGTGGCCGGGGCCTGGCTGGCGGTTTCGCTGGTGCTGATCATGGTCTTCAAGGTGCAGCTGGGCCTGGGGCTGTTGACCGGCGCGCTGGGCATGTTGGTCTGCCGTGTGATCCCGGTGAGCGAGGCCTATCACTCCATCGATTGGCGCACCATCTTTTTGCTGGCCGGGCTGATGCCCCTGGGGCAGGCCACCCTGAACACCGGCACCGCCGCCTGGGTGGCCCAGGAGGCGCTCAGGTTGCTGGGCCACCTCTCGCCCCTGGCCGTGCTGGCCGCGGTGGGGATCATGTCCACCGCCTTTACCCTGGTGGTGAGCAACGTGGGGGCGGTAGTGCTGTTGGTGCCCATCGCGGTGGAGCTGGCCCTGGACGCCGGGGCCGACCCGCGCCTGGCCGCCCTGGCCGTGGGCCTGGCCACCTCCAACTCCTTCATCCTGCCCACCCACCAGGTGAACGCCCTGTACATGGGGCCCGGGCGCTATCACTCCACGGACTTCATGAAAGCGGGGCTGCCGCTGTCCATCGTGTTTCTGGTGGTTATGCTGGGGGTGCTCTACTTGCTGTATTAGGCGGCTGCGCCAGACGGCGGGATGCTGCGTTGCCGGCATCGCTCCAGCCTCGACGTAGCTATGGCTACGCCTGCGGCTGTCGCTCGCCGGACGCCTTGCCTGCCGCCGCCTGGCTGTGCCGCTAAGGCCGGTCTGTGTCGGTGAGCAGGCTGAGCCTCCCTTTTTTCCAAAATACCTGCTAGCGGGCAGGCGGGGATGAACCCCGCCCCTACATTAAAAAAAGCGTTTATCATTGCGAGGAGCCGCTCATCAGCGGCGACGCGGCAATCTCTGCCTGCAAGGGGCGGCCGCGCCATAATCAGGCCGCCGGGGTGGATCGTTGCCGCCCGCCGGACCTCTTGTGCCCGCGGCACCCAGACAGCGAGCTGTCTGGGCCGCCCAAGAGTGGTCATCCATTTCCGAACTTCTTGCTGGCGAACCGAGATTGCCGCGTCGCGGCCAAAAGGCCGCTCCTCGCAATGACAAGTTAAATTTTGGGTTTTTACAGAAGCATACGGTCAGCGGAGCGGCGGCCCGGTGGCGAGCCGGGAGCCGGTGTGCTGCGCGAGGCCGGGCACCAGGGAAGATTGCCACGCAACGGCGGGAAGGCCGCCTTTTTCATTACCAGCCCTTGGGCCGCCGCTGCTCGCAATGACGGCTATGGCTGTATGGTGCTGGAGTGATGGCCTTGTTCGCCGCCTATCCCGTGGCTGTGTGGGAGGGGCGGGGCGCTGGCCTGAACCTCCTGTCGCGCCGCCATGGCGCCGCGACCCAGACAGCAAGCTGTCTGGGCCACCCGGAGAGTTCCCTTATTCCAGATCTTTTTTCTGAGGGCCCTGGGTCAAGCCAGCATCTCCGGGTCGGGGATGGCCTTGTGGGGGTTCAATATGCCCGCCGGGTCGAAGAGCTTCTTGATGCCGTGCATCATCCCCAGGGCCACGGGGTCGATCTCCGCGCCCACGTAACCCAGCTTGCTGATGCCCACCCCGTGCTCGCCGCTGAGGGTGCCGCCCACGGAGAGCACCTTGGCGAAGACGTCGCTCACCGCCTCGTTGGCCGCGGCCAGCTGGTCGGGCTGCTTGGCGTCGAACATCACGTTGACATGCAGGTTGCCGTCCCCGGCGTGGCCGAAGGTGGGTATGGGCAGGCCCCGGCGCTGGCCGATCTCCTCGATGGCGCGGAGCACCTCGGCCAAACGGCCCAGGGGCACGGCCACGTCCTCGTTGTACTTGCTGGGGGCCAGGTGGAACACGGCCGGTCCCATGGCCCGGCGGGCCCGCCACAGCTCGGCGGCCTGGGAGGGGTCCAGGGCTACCTTGACCTCCTGGCCGCCGCTCTCGGTGAGCACCTGGGCCAGGCGCTGTGCCTGGCGGGGCACCACCTCGGGAGCGCCGTCCACGTCGATGAGCACCATGGCCTCGGTGCCTTCGGGCAGGCCCAGGCCGATGTAGGCGTCCACGGCCATGAGGCTGGTGCGGTCGATGAACTCCAGGGCGGTGGGCAGGATGCCCGAGCGCAGCACCGCCTGCACCGCCTCGGCCCCCTGCTCCAGCTCGCCGAACAGGGCGCTCACCGTGGCTTTGGTTTCGGGCTTGGGCAAAAGGCGCAGGGTCAACTCGGTGATCACCGCCAGGGTGCCTTCGGAACCCACGATGAGCCGGGTGAGGTCGTAGCCCACCACCGATTTCATGGTGGCCTTGCCGGTGCGGAAGACCTGGCCGGTGGGCAACACCGCGCACAGGGCCAGCACGTAGTCGCGGGTGACGCCGTACTTCACCGCGCGCAGGCCGCCCGCGTTCTCGGCCGCGTTGCCGCCGATGGTGCAGAAGTCCACGCTGGCCGGGTCCGGGGGATAGAACATGCCCTGGGCCTCGGCGGCGGCTTGCAGCTCGGCGGTGACCACCCCGGGCTCTACCACGGCCACCTGGTCGGCCGGGTCTATCTTGATGATGCGGTTCATGTGGGCCAGGTTGAGCACCACCCCGCCCGCCATGGGCAGGGCCCCGCCGGTGAGCCCGCTGCCCGCGCCCCGGGGAACCACCGGCACCTTGTGGGCCGTGGCCGCGGCCATGACCCGGGCGATCTGCTCGGTGCTCACTCCGCGCACCACCGCCTCGGGGCGGTGGGCCCGGCGGCTGGCGTCATAGGCATAGAGCACTATGTCCTCGGGGGCGTCGCTGAAATTTTCCGCGCCGGCGGCGAGGGACAGATCGCGGCGGGCTTCGGGCTGCATGAACTCCTCCGGGGTTGCGCGCAAACCGGGTTTGGTAAGATGCTATTGCATAAATACCACAACCCGAGGGACTTCTCTTGCCTTACCCGCGCCGTTTGACCGCAGCGACCCTGATTTTGGCCCTGGCCCTGGGCCTGGGGGCCTGCTGCGCCACCGCGCCGGGGCCCGGGGCGCTGATCAGCCTGCCCCAGGACCCGGCGGGCTACGCCACGGCCCTGGGGGCCACGGGCTGTTTGGTGCGGCCCGCCTGGCAAAAGGAGCAGGCGGCGGCCTATCTGCGGGAGTATTTCGCGGTGTGGGAGCGGGCCGCGCCCAAGCACGATCGCGCCGAACTGCTGGCCATGGGCCATCACCTGTGGGAGAAGCCGGGCGTCGGGGCCAACCTGCGGCCCCTGCCCGTGGGCTACGGCCAGGCGCTGCTAAAAGCGGCCCACGCCCAGGCCTACCCCAGCGCGAACTGGCAAGGCCTGACCCTGGAGCGCTGCGATCTGCGGGTGTTGCCCACCGCGCGGCCGGACTTCGGCCCCGGCGCGGGCGGGGGATACCCCTTTGACCGCTTGCAGCAGACCGCCCTGCCCGCCGGGACGCCGGTGCGGGTGTGGCACCAAAGTCCCCGGGGCGACTGGCTGGTGGCCGAGACCCCCCTGGCCCTGGGCTGGCTGCCCGCCAGGGTGGTGGGGCGGCTGAGCCGGGAGCAGGCCACGGTGTGGCAAGGCGGGCCCTTCCTGGCCGTGACCCGCGACCGCGCGGCCCTGCGCGACGGCGAGGGGCGCTTCGTCATGGACGGGGAGCTGGGCTGGCTTTTGCCCCTGCGCGGGGAGAGCCCCAAGGCCTGGCGGGTGCTCATCCCCCGGGCGCGGCCGGGAGGGCGGGCCGACCTGGCCCCGGCCTATTTGCCCAAGGCGGACGGGGGGCCCTTCCCCCTACCCCTGACGCCCGCGCGCCTGGCGGGCCTGGCCGCGCCGCTCATGGGCCAGCCCTACGCCTGGGGCGGGCTGGGCGGCGGGCGCGACTGCTCGTCCCTGCTGCGCGACCTGCTCATGCCCTTTGGCCTGTGGCTGCCGCGCAACTCCTCGGACCAAGGCAAGATGGGCCGGGTGGTTAGGCTGGAAGGCCTGAGCGGCGCGGCCAAGATCGCGGCCATCCGGCGCGAGGGGGTGCCCTGGCTGAGCATCTTATATTTGCCCGGCCACGTGATGCTCTACCTGGGCAGCCCGGGCGGCCAGCCCCGGGTGCTGCACGACATGTGGGGCCTCAAGACGCGGGGGCCCAGCGGCGAGGGCCGCCGGGTGGTGGGGCGGGTGGTGATAACCAGCCTGAGCCCCGGCGCGGCCCTGCCCGAGCTGGCCCGGCCCGAGGGGCTCCTGCTGCCCCGCATCAGCGCCCTGGCGGTTTTGGCCCCGCCCGAGGCCCGCTGTCCCTGATCCTTCCTATTTATTATTCCGATAGATATTCCAATTAGTAATCGTTATTTACGATTTTACCCTGCCTTGCCGCGCCCTTAATATTGAGGGGAGGCAATTCACCGAATTTTGTCCGGGGATTATTTCCGCGCGGGAAGCAACATGAACCCACCCGAGCCCCTTAGAAAAGAATCCGAGTCCGCCGAGTTGAGCCGCCAGGTGGCGGGCAAGGCCAAGGAGCTGTTCGCCTCGGGGCGCATGCTCTGCACCCCGGCGGTGGTCACCGCCCTGAACCACGCCCTGGGTGGCGGCCTGGACCAGGCGGTGATCAACAACCTCACCGCCGGGATGGGCAACGGCCTGGGCGGGTCGGGCTGCCTCTGCGGCGCGGTGAGCGGGGGCTGTTTGTCCCTGGGCCTGTTCCTGGGCAACGGCAAGGCCGGAGGACGCACCGCCAAATCGGTGGCCTCGGCCAGCAAGCGCCTGCACGACGAGTTCAAGGCCCAGCGGGGCTCCACCTGCTGCCGGGTGCTCTCCAAGAAGGTGAAGCACGACGCCAAGGCCCACATGGCCCAGTGCGCCGAGCTGACCGCCCTGGCCGCCGAGATGGCCGCCGGGGCCATTCTGGAGGCCCGGCCCGAGCTGGCCCAGGGGGCGGACCGGGAATACCTGGAGAGCGAAGTGAAGAAAAAGGGCGCTTTGTCCCGCCTGGTGACCGCGGTAATGCCATAGTTTGAACCCGCGCTTGCCGCGCGGTACAAAAAACTTTACCCGCTCCTCGGAGTGGCCTTTGGAGGCCTCACCGGGGGGCGGGTCGCTTTTTGCGGCTGAATTGAAGGCCTTGCATAAAAAAAGAGAGCGCCGGGTGGCTAGCCCCGGCGCGCTCTTGGAAAGGAGAAAAGGCTTTGAGAAGCTGGTCGGGCTCTAATACAAGCAATTAGAGTGCCAACCAGTTGCCCAAAGCCTTTTATTGTCTTTTTGCCTTTTATTCCGCGTTGTTGGCTTGGGGGGCCTTTGGCAGCCCCCTGAGTCCTAAAGCCGCTTCTGGTACAAATTTTTGAACCCAGGCAACGCCCCGGAAGGATTGACCGGCCAAGGGCGCTTAATCACGATGAAAAGCGCGGTTCAAAAATCAGCACTCCACGCCGGGGGTGATGCCGGGGGCCGGGAAGCCGGCGCAGAGGTCGGCCACCAGCTCGCGGATGTTGGCCAAGGCGGCCTCGTCCTCCACGTTGAGCGCGGTTTGGTGTACCAGCCCGGCAATCAAGTCCATTTCCGTCTCGCCCATGCCCCGGGTGGTCAGGGCCGGGGTGCCCATGCGCAGCCCGGAGGGGTCGTTGGCCGAGCGCGGGTCAAAGGGGATCTTGTTGGCGTTGGCCACGATGCCCGCCTGCTCCATAGCGTTTGCAAGAGCCTTGCCGGTCAGCCCGGCCTTGCCGGCGTCGATCAAGACCAGATGGTTGTCCGTGCCGCCGGTGACCAGCTCGAAGCCCCGGCTCATCAGGCCCTCGGCCAGGGCCTTGGCGTTGTTCACCACCTGGTGGCAATACTGGGCGTACTCCGGCCGGGAGGCCTCCTGCAGGGCCACGGCGATGCCCGCGGTGACCTGGTTGTGAGGCCCGCCCTGGATGCCCGGGAAGACCGCCTTGTCCACCGCCGCGGCCAGCTCGGCCTTGCACAGGATCATGCCGCCCCGGGGGCCGCGCAGGAGCTTGTGGGTGGTGGAGGTCATCACGTCCACGTGGGGGAAGGGCGCGGGGTGGTCGCCGCTCAGGCACAGGCCCGAGAAGTGGCTCACGTCGGCCACCAGCTTGGCCCCCACCTCGGCCGCGATCTCGGCAAAGGCCGCGAAGTCGATGACCCGGGGATAGGAGCTGGCCCCGCAGAAGATGATCTGGGGCTTGAACTCCTGGGCCGCCTTGCGGGCGGCGGCGAAGTCGATGCGCCCGGTCTCCTTGCTCAGGCCGTAGGCGGCGGACTCGTAAAAGATGCCCGAGAAGCTGGCCTTGGCCCCGTGGGTCAGGTGGCCTCCGGCCGCCAGGTCCATGCCCAGCACCCGGCCGCCCTTGCCCATCAGGGCCAGGTAGACCGCCATGTTGGCCGGGCTGCCCGAGTAGGGCTGCACGTTGGCGTGCTCGGCCTTGAAGAGCTCCTTGGCCCGGCTAATGGCCAAGAGCTCCACGCCGTCGATGTTCTCCTGGCCCTGGTAGTAGCGCTTGGCCGGGTAGCCTTCGGAGTACTTGTTGGCCAAGACGCTGCCCGTGGCGGCCAGGACCGCCTCGGAGGCGTAGTTTTCAGAGGGGATCATGCGCAAGACCGAGGCCTGGCGCTCTTTTTCTTGTTCGATTAGTTGGGCGATTTCCGGGTCGGTGGCGCGCAGGTGGTCCATGGAACTTCTTTTCCCCGAGTTAATTGCTTAAAGAATCCCTAAACATGGCATAGCACCCTCCGGTTGTCAACGATGGGGAGCTTGGCTCACGGCGGCCTATGCGGTACAACTTTAGACATAGCGCAACCAGTCCAACTACCCGCAAATGTTCAAGGAGCGCGCTTTGCCCTCAACCGAATACCAGGAGCTGGACCTCGCCGCCAAGCCGGTCTTCGACCGTCATCTGCACGAGGGGCCGCCCTGCATCAGCGAACTGACCTTTTCCAACCTTTTCATGTGGCGCCACCACTACCAGCCCCGCTGGCGGGAGGAGGCCGGCTGCCTGTTGGTGATGGTGTCGCCCGAGGGCGGCCCGGCCTTCGGCCTGCCCCCGGCCGGAGGCGGCGACTTCCTGGCCGCTTCCGAGGCCCTGTGCCGCGACCTGGCCGGGATGGGCGAAACCCCGCTGCTCCAGAGGGTGGGCGAGCGCCTGGCCCTGGCCCTGGACGAGGGCGACCGCTTCGCCATCGAGCTGGACCGGGCCAACAGCGACTACATTTACTTGGCTCAAGAGCTGGCCGAGCTGCCCGGGCGGCGCTTTCACCGCAAAAAGAACCACTTCAACAAGTTCGTCAAGACCTATGAGTTCGAGTACCGCCCCCTGGAGGCCGAGCTGATCACCCAGGTGTTGGACATGCAGGAGGAGTGGTGCCAACTGCGCGAGTGCACCGCCGACCCCGGCCTGGCCAGCGAGGACCAGGCCATCGTGGAGGCCCTGACCCACTACGCCCATCTGGACTACAGCGGCGGGGTCATACTGATAGACGGCAAGGTGGAGGCCTTCAGCCTGGGCGAGCCCCTGAACCCGGACACCGCGGTGGTGCACATCGAAAAAGGCAATCCCCAGTTCGACGGCATCTACGCGGCCATCAATAAGCTCTTCGTGGCCAACGCCTGGGCGGGCGTGAAGTACATCAACCGGGAGCAGGACCTGGGCCTGAGCGGGCTGCGTCAGGCCAAGGAGTCCTATCAGCCGGACCACATGGTCAATAAGTACGTGGTTACGCCGAACTTTCTCTAGATCGCCCCGCCCGGCACCGCTTGCGCCGAGGCCCCGATTGCGCTAGCCTGAGTCAGCGCCGCCAGATGGTGGCGCCAGAAAGGACTCGCCTTGGACCCGCAGTTCGACCTGAAACCCTACCAGCAGCGCCTGGCCCGGCTTTTGGCCGCCAGCGGCGCCCTGTTTTTCGCCCCGGAGCTGCGCCTCAAGGACGGCCGGCCCACCCCTTACTTCGTCAATTTGGGCAAGATCAACACCGGCCGCCTGATCATGGAGCTGGGCCGCTGCCTGGCGGGCTGGATCGCGGATCACGACCTGGCCGGCGAGGTGGAGGTGATCGTGGGGCCCAGCTACAAGGGCAGCGCCCTGGCCCAGGCCGCGGCCATGTGCCTGTGGCAGGACAAGGGCCTGGACCTGGCCTTTGACTACGACCGCAAGGAGGCCAAGACCCACGGCGAGGCCAGCGGGCAAAAGGCCATGTTCGTCACCGGCGCCCTGAAGGCCGGCAGCAAGATACTGATCATCGACGACGTGGGCACCTCCATGGCCACCAAGGTGGAGCTATTGGAAAAGCTCGACGCCGAGGGCAAGCGCCTGGGCGCGCCCTTCCAGACCGCCGGGGTGCTCCTGGCCGTGGACCGCGAGCAGACCCAGGCGGTGTACGACAGCGAGGGCAAGCTCACCGAGGGGGTGCGCGGCCCCGACGCCCTGGCCGCCTTCGTGCAGTCCACCGGGGTGCGCGTGTGGGCCCTGCTGGGCATCCGCGAGATGGTGCATTTCCTGGCCAAGGCCGGAGAGCCGGTGAACGTGGCCGGGACCATGCGCCCCCTGGAGGCGGCCGACGTAAAGCGGGTCGAGGAGTATTTGTCCGTGTACGGGCGGGAGCAATAAGTTTTGAAGCGGGCGATCGTATCGCCTATCCTCTCGGGCCTGGTGATCCCCGGCCTGGGGCAGCTGGTAAACCGCCAGGTGGGCAAGGGCGCCTTTTTGGTGGCCGCGGCCAGCCTCTTGTTCATGGCCACCCTGGGCTTCGCCCTGCACAAGATCACCCAAGCGGTGATCGCCCTGGATGGCTACAGCGGGCCGGACAAGTTCGGCGCGCTCCGGGCCCAACTAATCAAGGAAGGCACCGCCTGGTTGTGGGTGCTGGGCGGGCTCATGGCCGCCCTGTGGATCTACGCCATCTGGGACGCCTGGCAAGGCGGCAAGGCCCGTGACGCCCAGCTGGCCGGAGAGAAGTAAACATGCGAGCCATCATCCTGGACGAGCTGCGGCCCCCGGACATGGAAAAACTGACCGGGCATCTGCAAAACGAACTGGTTAGCTCGGGGCTGCCCGACGTTTTCTGGCTGGAGCTGCCCCCGGAGCTCTTGGCCCCGGAGCAGCGGGATCACGAGCAGTGCGGCCCCCACCGGGTGGCCGCCGTGTTGGAGCTGGACAGCCTGAAGCTGGAGCTTCTGGTGCGCTCGGCCACCAGCCTGCGCTGCTCCTGCACCGCCTACGCCACCAGCCAGCAGCGCGACTGGCTCCTGGCCTGGGTGGACCAACTCATCGACGATCTGGAGCTTAGTACATGATTCCCCGGGGAGGCATGCCCCCCAACCGCCGCCAGGGGGCCTACAAGGACCTGGAGGCCACCAGCCTATTCTGCCCCCGCTGCAAACAGGCCCAGCCGGTGCGCCGGCGTTTGCTCCTGGTTTTGCCCAGCGGCGAGAAATACTCCTACCACTGCGCCGTGTGCGGCGAAGAGGTGGGCAGCAAGCTGGAAAAGCAGGATATGAGCGGGGTGCTTTCCCCGTTTAAATAGGAGATTCGCTTGAACCAGCTCAAGTCTCAGCCCGTAAAGGTGCTCATCACCGGCGGGGCCGGTTTCATCGGCTCGCACCTGGCCACCCATCTGCTCTCCCTGGGCCAGCGGGTGGAGGTGATCGACGACCTCTCCACCGGCAGCATCTCCAACCTGGAGCCCCTGCGCGAGCACCCCGACTTCTCCTACCAGATAGCCGACATGCGCGACCTGCCCCTGCTGGCCGAGATGGTGGACCGGGCCCAGGTGATCTATCACCTGGCCGCCGCGGTGGGGGTGCGCCTGATCGTGGAGAGCCCGGTCAAGACCATCGAGACCAACGTGGGCTGCACCGAGGCGGTCCTCAAGCTGGCCAACAAGAAGGGCAAGAAGGTCATCGTGGCCTCCACCAGCGAGGTCTACGGCAAGAACGACCAGGTGCCCTTCGCCGAGGATCACGACCTGGTGATGGGCCCCACCTCCAAGGCCCGCTGGTCCTACGCTTGCAGCAAGGCCATCGACGAATTCCTGGCCCTGGCCTATCACAAGGCGCGGGGCCTGCCGGTGGTGGTAGTGCGCCTGTTCAATACGGTGGGCGCCGGCCAGACCGGGCGCTACGGCATGGTGCTGCCCAACTTCGTGCGCCAGGCCCTGGGGGGCAAACCCATCACCGTGTTCGGCGACGGCACCCAGAGCCGCTGCTTCTCCGAGGTGGGCGAGGTGGTCAAGTGCCTGGCCGCCCTGGCCGCCGAGCCAAAGGCGGTGGGCCAGGTGGTCAACGTGGGCTCCACCCAGGAGATATCCATCATGGGCCTGGCCGAGCTGGTCAAGGAGCTGACCGGCAGCGACTCGCCCATCCGCCTGGTGCCCTACGAGGAGGCCTACGAGGAGGGCTTCGAGGACATGCCCCGCCGGGTGCCCGACGTGAGCCGGCTGGAGAGCCTGGTGGGCTTTACTCCCCAGATGGGCATCGCGCCCATCGTGCAAACGGTGATCGACCATTATCGCAAGCTGTAGCCTGGGGGGGCGCGCTTGATACCGCTGATCATCTCCTTCGCCGTGGCCCTGGCCTCGGCCGCCCTGCTCACCCCGGTGGTGATCCTCTTGGCCCGCCGCTGGGGATGGGTGGTGCAGCCCCGCGAGGACCGCTGGCACCGCAAGCCCACCGCGGTCTACGGCGGGGTGGCCATCTATCTGGCCTTCCTGGTCTCCTTCTTCATCCTGGGGCGGCCCGGCCCCAGCAGCATGACCCTGGTGGGCTGCGCCAGCGCCATGTTCGTCATCGGGCTGGTGGACGACATCCTGGACCTGAAGCCCCAGGTGAAGTTTCTGGCCCAGCTCATCGTGGCCACGGTGGCCGTGGCCCTGGGCCTGAGCTTCAAGCTGCTGCCCTGGCCCTGGCTCAACGTGCCGCTGACCCTGCTGTGGCTGGTTGGGGTCACCAACGCGGTGAACATCCTGGACAACATGGACGGGCTCAGCTCGGGGGTGGCCCTGGTGGCCGGGTCCATGCTCTCGGTGATCTCGTTCATGCGCGGCTTCCCGGAGATGGGTTTCATCGCCGCCGGCCTGGCCGGGGCGGCGGGCGGCTTTCTCATCTACAACTTCAACCCGGCCAAGATTTTCATGGGCGACTGCGGCAGCCTGTTTTTGGGCTTCACCCTGGCCGCCTGCACCATCATGGGCTCAGGCGGGGCCAGCCCCCTGACCCTGTCGCTCTTGATCCCGGTGGGGGTCTTGGTGGTGCCCCTGTTCGACATCACCCTGGTGAGCTTCCAGCGCTCCACCCACGGCCGCTCCATCGCCCAGGGCGGGCGGGACCACTCCAGCCACCGCCTGGTGTTTTTGGGCATGAGCGAGCGCAAGGCGGTGTTGGTGCTGATCCTGATCAGCTTGGCCGGCGGCCTGGGCTCGCTGCTGCTGCAATATGTGAGCACTCTGGTGGCGGTGGTGATCCTGGCCATGGCCATGGTGGTGTTCATCTTCTTCGGGGTGTTCTTGGGCGGGGTGAAGGTATACGACGCCAACGCCCGGCCCGCCCATCGCTGGCAAAGCCCGGTGCTGGGGCGGCTGGTGCTCTACAAGAAGCAGCTGTTGCAAATCATGGTGGACCTGCTGCTCATCTCGGCGGCCTATAGCGCCTCCTGGCTGCTGCGCTTTGAGGGCCACCTGAACCAGGACCAGATGTATTTGCTCACCCACAGCCTGCCCATGGTGCTGGGGGTGAAGCTCCTGGCATTGTGGGTCTTCGGGGTGTATCGCGGCGAGTGGCGCTACGTGAGCGTGCACGCCATGATCCAGCTGGCCAAGGCGGTGCTGGTGGGCTCGGTGCTGGCGGTGCTGATGGTGCTGATGCTCTACCGCTTCGAGGGCTTCTCGCGGGCCGCGGTGATCATCGATTTCTTCCTGTGCTTCATGTTCCTGGCCGGATGCCGCTTTCTCTTGCGGGTGTTCAGCGAGAGCGTGTCCCCCAAGAAGGGCACCCCGGTGCTCATCATGGGCGCGGGCGACGGCGGGGCCATGCTGCTCCGGGAGCTGAAGAACAACCCCGCCCTGCCCTACGTGCCGGTGGGCTTCGTGGACGACGACCCGGCCAAGCGCGGCCTGGAGATTCACGGCATCTCCGTGTTGGGCAACCGCCACGACCTGCCCGGGCTCATCAAGCGCCAGCAGGTGCAACGGGTGTTCATCGCCATCCTCTCCTCGCCGGACGACAAATTCGAGGAGGTCTTCGCCATGTGCCGTGCCGCCGGGGCGAACTGCACCCGCATCCAGCCCATCATCAAGCTGTAAGCCGGGGCGCTTGCCGCCACCGGCTCGCGGAAGCTAAGCTTAAGCCATGAACCAAACCGCCCACCAAAGCCCCCCGTCCCTGTGGCGGCCGCCCGCCTTGGGCGCGCTGCCCGGCGTGGTGGCCGCGGCCAGCAACCGGGCCTGGGGCGACCTGGCCGGGACCACCCCCGAGGCCGAGGCCAACCGGGAGCGGCTGTGCGCGGCTTTGGGCCTGGAGGCCCTGGCCTGGGCCCACCAGGTGCATGGCATCGAGGTGCTGGCCGTGGATGGAGAGGGGCCCCAGGGCGAGGCCGACGGCCTGGCCACCAACCGGCCGGGCGTGGGGCTACTCATCAAGCAGGCCGACTGCCAGGCCCTGGTGCTGGCCGCCCCGGAGCGCGGGGTGATCGCCAATCTGCACGTGGGCTGGCGGGGCAACGCGGCCGGGATGCCGGGGCGGGGCGTGGCCTTTTTGCAGGAGCGCTACGGGGTGGAGCCCCACGAGCTCTTCGCGGCGGTGAGCCCCAGCCTGGGGGCCTGCTGCGGCCAGTTCGTCAACTGGCGCAACGAACTGCCCGAATCGTTTTTGGCCTTTCGCCGTGGCGAGGACTGCTTTGATTTAGAGGCGGCCACCCGAGCCCAGCTAATCGCCGCCGGGCTGAGGCCCGAGCGCATCGAGACCAGCGGAGTGTGCACCGTGTGCGACCGAGACTACTACTCTTATCGCCGCGACCACGGGACCGAGCGCTTCGGCACCGTGGCCGCTTTGGCGGTGCGGCCATGAGCGCCAGCCTGCGAGCCAAGGTGCTGGCCAACCGGCCGGTGGGGCCGGGGGTGTACCTGATCACCCTAAAGGCCCCGGCCATCGCGGCCAAAGCGCGGCCCGGCCAGTTCGTGATGCTCCGGGTGTCGCCCGGCGCGGAGCCGCTGCTGGCGCGGCCTTTCTCCATCCACGGCGTGGAGGGCGAGAGCGTGCTGGTGCTCTACCAGGTGGTGGGCCGGGGCACCCGCCTGCTGGCCCAGGCCGCCGAAGGCCAGGAGCTGGTGATGTGGGGGCCCCTGGGCCGGGGCTTCGAGCTGAGCGGGGCATCGCGGCCGGTCTTGGTGGGCGGGGGCATGGGCATCGCGCCCCTAGCCTTTGCCGCCCAGCGGCTGAGCGAAATGGGCCAAGAAACAAGCCTGCTCTACGGCATGGCCGGGGCCAAGGGCTTCGAGCCGCTGATGGAGACCTTCGACGCTCGCCTCGACCCCGAGAAAGTGACACTCGGCTACGCCAGCGAAGACGGCAGCATCGGCCTCAAAGGACTGGTGACCGCTCTGCTGAAAGAGACTCTGGCCCAAAAGCCCGGCGCGGTGCTGACCTGCGGCCCCACGCCCATGCTCAAGGCGGTGGCCACCCTGGCCCGTGAACACGGGGCGAAATGCCAGGTGTCCCTGGAGGCGCCCATGGCCTGCGGGGTGGGGGCCTGCCTGGGCTGCGCCATCCCGGCCGCAGCCGGGGGCTATGTGCGGGCCTGTCAGGAAGGCCCGGTGATGGACGCGGAGCTGGTGGACTGGGGGAGGATGTGATGCCCGAGGAAGTGCCTCTGGAGAGCTTTCTGGAGCCCGCGCCGGGCGTGCAGTGCGAGCCGCGCGAGGTCTTCGACCTGGCCCGCCAGACCGCGCGGGGCGGCCGGAACGACGTGGAGGCCGCGCAAAAGCTCTTCGAGTTCGTGCGCGACACGGTGCGCTACAGCGTATCGGTGCCCTTCGAGCCCATCGAGCAGTACCTGGCCCTGAACACCCTGGCCCGGGGCAAGGGCTACTGCGTGCAAAAGGCGGCGTTGCTCTGCGCCCTGGCCCGCGCGGTGGGCATCCCCTCGCGGCTGGGCTTCGCGGACATCGAAAACGCACAGCTTCCCGAGGAGCTCTACGAGATCACCGGCGACAACGTCTTGCAGTACCACAGCTTCGTGGAGTGGTTCATCGGCGGCCAGTGGCAAAAGGCCACGCCCAGCTTCGACGCACAGCTGAGCGCCCAGCGGGGCTGGCGCCTGGTGGAGTTCGTACCCGGCGAGGACCTGCTCTTGCCCGCCTTCACCCTGGACGGGCGGCCTCACATCCGTTACATCCAGCAGCGCGGCTGGCGCTACGGGGTGCCTTTGGAGGAGATGATGGCTACCTGGGAGGCCAAAGTGGGGCCGGGGCGCATGGACGCCTGGCGGGCCCGCTACGACTGGGAGGGGCAGGCATGAGCGCGCCCAACATGGCGGTGATGGTGGGCGGGGTGGAGCTGGCCAACCCGGTGCTGGCCGCCAGCGGCACCTTCGGCTACGGCCGCGAGTACAGCCCCTATCTGGAGCCCGGGGCCATCGGCGGGCTGGTGACCAAGGGCGTGAGCCTAAGGCCCCGCGAGGGCAACCCGCCGCCCAGGATCGTGGAGACCGCCAGCGGGATGCTCAACTCCATCGGCCTGGCCAACGTGGGGCTCGACGAGTTCATGCGCGATAAGCTGCCCTGGCTGGCCGGGCAGCCCGGCGCGGTGGTGGTGAATCTCTACGGCGAGAGCATCGAGGAGTTCGCCGAGCTGGCCCGCGTGTTGGGCGCGGCGGACGGCGTGGACGCCCTGGAGCTGAACGTGTCCTGCCCCAACGTGAAGGAAGGGGGCATGGCCTTTGGCTGCGTTCCCGGCGCGGTGGGCCAGGTGACCGCCGCCGCGGTGTCCGAGGCGGGCGGCAAGCCGGTGTGGGTGAAGCTGACCCCCAACGTCGCCGATCCGGTGATCATGGCCGAGGCGGCGGCCCAGGCCGGGGCCCGCGCGGTGAGCCTGATCAACACCCTGCTGGGCATGGCCATCGACGCGCGGCGACGCGCGCCCAAGCTGGCCAATGTGGTGGGCGGGCTCTCGGGCCCGGCTATCAAGCCGGTGGGCCTGCGCATGGTGTGGCAGGTGGCCCGCGCCCTGGCCGCGCGCCACCCCGAGGTGGACGTGGTGGGCCTGGGCGGCATCATGAGCGGCGAGGACGCGGCGGAGTACCTGATCGCCGGGGCAGGCGCGGTGCAGGTGGGCACGGCCAGCTTCACCGAGCCGGGCGCGGCCGGGCGCATCGCCGGAGAGCTGGCCGCCTTCTGCGCCAATGAGGGCGTGGCCGACGTGAACCAGCTGAAGGGGAGCCTGAAGCTATAAGGAGAAAGCCATGAAGCTGACCCCGCAAAACATAGCCGAGGTGCGCATCACCTTGGACAGCTTTTGGGAGGCCTATGGCCGGGGCGACCTGGACGAGGTGATGAGCTACTTCCTGAAAGACGAGACCATCCTGGGCTTCGGAACCGGGGCCGACGAGCGGCAGGTGGGCTGGGAGGAGATGCGGGCCCAGATCCAGCGCGACCTGTCCCAGAGCTCCAGCCGCCAGGTGGTCATGGACTGGTTCAAGGGCGGCGGCCAGGACGGCGTGGCCTGGGCGGCCATGGAGTGCGACGTGCGGGCCCAGACCGAGGCCGGGCCCTTCGAGGGCAAGGTGCGCGAGAGCTTCGTGCTGGTCAAGACCGAGGACGGCTGGAAGATCGTGCTCGGCCACGCCAGCGTGCCCCTGGCCGAGCAGGAGGACGGGCAGAGCTTTCCGGGCCAGGCATGAGCAACAGCCACCGCATCATTGATCTAGCCGAGGAGCACCTACCCGGCGTCCTGCGCATCTGCCGCCAGGAGCTGGGCGAGGACTATCACGGGGAGGCCGACTTCCGGCGCTGCCTGGAGAGCGGGCGGCGCTTCTGCAAGGTGGCCCTGGACGAGGGCGGCGAGGCCATGGGCTTCGCCGTGGCCATGGTGCTGGAGCCCGGCCCGGCGGACGATTTCCTCAAGCTGCCTCCCTCGCCGGAGCGCGACCGGCTGCTGGCCGCCACCCAGATCGGCATCCTGGACGCGGCGGCGGTGGACCCCGCCGGGCAGGGCGCGGGCCTGGGCCGCCGCCTGGTCGAGGCCATGTACGCCAAGCTGGCCCAGCGCGGGGCCGAGGTGGTTTGCGCCATGGCCTGGAAGAGCGCGGACGGGCACACCAACGCGGCGCGCATCGTCGAGGAGCTGGGCATGGAAGAGGCCCTGGCCGTGGAGGGCTACTGGAACCGGGTGGTGGCCAGCCCGGAGGGGCATCATTGCCCGGTGTGCGGGGAGCCGCCCTGCCGCTGCTTCGGGGTGTTGTATGTGCGGAGGCTGGCCACGGAGTAGGCGAGGCGGGGCGAGCATTGGCCAGGCTCTCTCGGGCGGGGATGAACCCCGCCCCTACATTTTTCAACGACAACATTTAATATGCAGAGGAAAGCCCGCCTCGAAGAAGACGGGTGAGGTGGGGCAGGGATTGCCGCGTCGCGGCCAAGGGCCGCTCCTCGCAATGACAATCGTTTTATTGAAACCGAAGGTATTTCATTGCGAGCGGAGTGGAGCAATCTCTGCTCACAGGAGATGGCTACGTCCTTCCTGTGCCACCCACTGAAAACAGGGGACCTGGCTGCACCTCCTGTCGCGCCGCCGAGGCGCCGCGACCCAGACAGCAAGCTGTCTGGGCCACCCGGAGTTTTTCCTTACCAACTGCCTTTACCCACTTCTCTGTGCCCCATGAACAAAGGACCAAAAAGGAACGAGGCGGGGATTAACCCCGCCCCGCAGTGCGCTCGGCGATTGGTCTATTGCTGGGCGGGCGGCTTGCACTTGGCGCGCTTTTGCGCCTTGCACAGGCGGTAGGCCGCATCGTAGGCCCAGAAGGACATGGCCTGCTCCACGTCGCCCCAGGAGCTCATCTGGGCGTGGTCCAGCTGCTTGCCGCCCACGCGCTTGGCCACCCAGGCGGCCAGGAGCTCGCCGGTCTGGGAGTCGGCCACCTTGCAGGCGATGGCCGCCTCGCCCACGAAGGCCGGCGAGCCGGTCATGGCGTCCTTGAGGGTGGACAGGGCCACCGCCTGGGGCACCACCGAGGAGACCACGTCCAGCACCACCACCGAGGGCTCGGCCCGGGTGATGGCCACCTGCACCCGCAGGGTGCCCGGGCCGGGGATGGGCACCATGGTCAGCTCCTGGGACATTGCCTTGTGGATGACGCTGTAGAAGTAGTTGGCCAGAGCCTGGCGCTCCTTTTGGGTGATCTGCGGGTTGGCCTTGCCCGCTTCGCGCCAGAAGGTCACCGGGTCGAGCATCAGCTTGTCATAGGAGGCCCACTTGGCCTTGGGGTTGCTGTAGGTCCAGGCGGGCTGGTTGGGCCCCCCCTTCTTCAGCTTGGCCGCCACTTCGGGCCCCAGGAAGCTCACGGGCTTGGATACGCCCTCGTGCACCGATTTGGGTGCCTGGCAGGCGCTGAGGCTCAAGGCCGCGATGAGCAGAAAAACGCATCCCCAGATTTTCATCCCTAGTCTCCTTGGTTTAATCCCCAGGCAGGCGGCTGTCTTGATTATGCCGCCTGCCCCGGTGTGAGGCCAGGACTAATCCGGCGGATCGGCCACGGCCAGGCACAGGGACATGGCCAGGCATTCGGCCCAGGCCCAGGCGGGCGAGTACCAGGCGGCCAGCCCGGCCGGGATGAGCGGCGCGGCGCCATCCTCGCCCAGCTCCAGGGTGAGCAGCTCGCGGGAGAGCTTGCGCCCCTCGGCGTCGGCCTGCCAGCGCCCCACGTCGTGGAACAGGAGCACCTTGACCCGGCGTTGCCACTGGGCTTCTTCCAGCCACAGGCGCACCCCGGGCCGCCGGCCGCCGGGCAGGCGGAAGGTGTACTCGGCCAGGGAGAAGCTCTGAAACTGGGCGATGCGCTCCAGCATGGCGGCCAGGTGCTCGTACTTGTTCAGGTCGTCCACCCCGCCGCCGGGCAACAGGGGCTCCAGCGCGGCCACCACCGCGCGGGCCTGGGCCAGGATGGCGGCGAGCTGCCCCAGGAGGGGATCGCCGCCGGGCGCGCCGGTTAGCGGCGCGGGCGGATTGGCGGCCAGGCGGGCGGCCACCTCCAGGCACAGGGCCTTGGGGTCCGGGCCGCCCACGCTCATTTGCCCCGCAGGATGCGCTCGTCGCCCACCCGCATGGTCAGGTGGATGGAGTCGAAGTACTCCAGGAGCGGAATGATGTACTTGCGGCTGAGCCCGGTTATCTCCTTGAACTGGGCCGCGTTGATGCGCTCGTTGGCCTTGAGGAAATCAGTGAGGCGCTGCTTGAGCTCGGCCAGGGCCCCGCCGGAGTAGTAAAGCTCCTGCTTGATCTTGACAAGGGCGCCCTCGCCCACCAGCACGGCCAGTATCTCCTTGGCCTGGGCCGGGTCGGGCACCACGTCCTTGAGGTTGGGCGGGGTGAGGCCGCCCTCGGCATAGGCCCGCTCGATCTTCTCGCGCAGGGCCTTATCCGCGCCGGCCAGCTTCACCTTGTGCGAGGGCAGGCGCAGGAGGTCCTTCTCGGCCACCACCGCTTCGTCGCCCTCCAGCTTGCGCATGAGGTGGGCGAAGAGCTTGGCGTCGCCGGACTTGAGCAAACGGCCCTTGAGCTCCTCGCGGGACATGCCCGCCTTGAGGGGCTTGGCCGCGTGATAGGCGCCGAGCAGCTCCTGGACCTGATCGAACAGCTCGTTTTGCACCGTGGCCGCCACCATGCGGCCGCCTTCTTTGTCAAAGCGTACCAGCTCCTGCTTGGAGAGCATGTCGCCCACCAGGCTGTCCAGCTCCTTGGGGCTCAGGCTCACCAGGCGGCTGAGCTCGTCCACGGTGATGCCCTTTTCCCCGGCCAGGCGGGCGTGCACCGCCACCTGCTCACGGGGCTCGCCGCTTTTAAGGGCCTTCAGGTCGGCCATGACCTCGGGGCGGTTGCGCTTGCGGCGGCCGGGGTGGGGGTGCAGCACGATGCCGCCGGCGATGGTGTGCACCGGCGAGTAGGAGCGCAGCACGTAGCGGTCCCCGGCCATCACCGCCACCGGGGCCTCCAGGCGCACCTGGGCCAAGGCGCTCTCGCCGGGCCGGAGCTCGTCGCGGTCCAGGAGCATCACCCGGCCCAGGAGCTCGGCGCTGCCGGTGTGCAGGCGGATGGGCGCGCGGTGCTTGATGGGACGGGCCATGTCGGGCAGGGCGTTGAGTTCCAGGTCCAGCCACAGCGAGGGGCTCAAGGCTCCCGGCGTGGCCAGCACGTCGCCGCGCTCCACCCCGGCCTTTTCGATGCCTTGCAGGTTTATGGCGGTGCGCTGCCCCCGCCGGGCGGTGGTCACCTCGTCGTTGTGCACCTGGAGCCCGCGCACCTTGGCGGTCACGTCCTTGGGGTAGATGGTCACTTCCTGGCCCACGCTGATCTGGCCGCCGGTGGCCGTGCCGGTGATCACCGTGCCGAAGCCCTTCATGGTGAACACCCGGTCCACGGGCAAACGGAAGGGCCCCACGGCCGGGCGCTCCTCCAGGCGCTCCACCATCGTGGTCAGCTCGGCCTTGAGCTCATCGATGCCCTGGCCGGTGACCCCGCTGACCGGCACGATGGGCGCGCCCTCCAGGAAGGTGCCCTCCACGTACTCGGCCACGTCCTCAATGACCAGCTCCAGCCACTCCTCGTCCACCATGTCGGTCTTGGTGAGCACCACCAGGCCTTCGCTGACCCCCAGGAGCTTGCAGATGTCCAGGTGCTCGCGGGTCTGGGGCATGACCCCCTCGTCGGCCGCGATGACCAGGGCCACCAGGTCGATGCCCGCCGCGCCGGCCACCATGTTCTTGACGAACTTCTCGTGACCGGGCACGTCCACGATGCCCAGGCGCTGGCCGCCGGGCAGGTCCAGGTAGGCGAAGCCCAGCTCGATGGTGATGCCGCGGGCCTTCTCTTCCTTGAGGCGGTCGGTCTCGATGCCGGTGAGCGCCTTGACCAGGGTGGTCTTGCCGTGGTCGATGTGGCCGGCGGTGCCCAGGACGATCTGTTTCATGGCGGGCCTTTCAATGCGGGCGAAATAACGATTCGGTACAGCCAAATATATGGGCCGGGTGCGGGAAGCGTCAAGCGACGGGGGCGGCGGCTGGAGCGGGGAGCGGGGATGGGCCTGCCGAATTAGCTGGATGGCGGGAGTAACGGTATGGGACGCCGCCGTGAAGGTGGGCGCTCTCGGGCGGGGATAAACCCCGCCCCTACGTTTTTCTTTTCATTCCCTGCGCCATAAGCTTGCCACCATGGATAATCGCGGCCGCCCGCCGAACCTCTTGTCGCGCCGCCAAAGCGACGCGACCCAGACAGCAAGCTGTCTGGGCCACCCGGAAGAATCCTTCTTTTTTCCCCACCCTCTTCCTGCCCCTATGGGAAGGTGGAAGATTTCTTGTGGCATCGGGGAACGCCGCCGCCCCGACAGCAGGGCTATCGGGGCGGCAGGAAAAGGCGTTTGAGGCGGGGCGAGCCCGGAGGCGGCTAGGCCGCGGCGCTGGCCTGGCGCGAGGCGCGGCGGGCGGCGCGGCGGGCGCGCTTGGCCGGAGACTTGCCCGTCTTGGGGGCCTTGCCCGGCGCGGCGGCCTTGCCAGGCGCGGAGGCCTTGGCCGTCTTGGCGGCCTTGGCGGGCGCGGAGGCCTTGGCGGGCGCGGAGGCCTTGGCGGTCGCGTAGGGCTTGGCCGGCGCGGAGGCCTTGGCCGGGGCGAAAGGTCCCGGGCCCTGCACCGGCACCCGCTGCTTTATGAGCCGCTCGATGCCGCGCAAATAGTTGCGCTCCTCGGCGCTGCAAAAGGATATGGCCACCCCGTCCGCCCCGGCGCGGGCGGTGCGCCCGATGCGGTGCACATAGCACTCGGGCTCGTTGGGCAGGTCGTAGTTGATCACGTGAGTCACGCCTTCCACGTCGATGCCCCGCGAGGCGATGTCCGTGGCCACCAGCACCCTGGTGCGTCCGCTGCGGAAGCTGGCCAGGGCCCGCTGGCGGGCGTTCTGCGACTTGTTGCCGTGGATGGCCTGGGCGTTCACCCGGTTGGCCTCCAGCTGCCTGACCACCTTGTCGGCCCCGTGCTTGGTGCGGGTGAAGACCAGCACCCGGCGGGTGCCGGAGTCCTGGAGCACCGTGCCCAGCAGGGCGCGCTTGCCGGCCTGGGGCACGAAGAACACCCGCTGGTCGATGCGCTCCACCGGAGTGGCCACGGGAGACACCTGGACCTTGGCCGGGTTGGTGAGGATCTCACCGGCCAGCCTGGCGATGGTCGGGGGCATGGTGGCCGAGAAGAACAGGCTCTGCCGTGCCGAGGGGATGATGGCCAGCAGGCGCTTGATGTCGGGCAAGAAGCCCATGTCCAGCATGCGGTCGGCCTCGTCCAGGACGAAGACCTCCAGCTTGTTCAGGCGCAGGTTGCCCCGCCCGATGAGGTCGAGCAGGCGGCCGGGGGTGGCCACCAGAACATCCACCCCGCGATTGCAGGCCTTGATCTGGGGGCCCATGTTCACACCGCCCACCACCACGGCCAGGCTCAGGCGCAGATAGCGGCCGTAGCCGCGGAAGCTGTCGGCCACCTGGATGGCCAGCTCACGGGTGGGGGCCAGCACCAAGGCGCGGGCGTGGCGCGCGGCGGGCCGCTGCTTGTCGCCCGCGAGCCGGTGCAGGATGGGCAGCGCGAAGGCCGCGGTTTTGCCGGTGCCGGTCTGGGAACAGCCCAGCAGGTCGCGCCCCTCCAAAAGGGGAGGTATGGCGGCGGCCTGCACGGCGGTGGGGGTCTCATAGGACAGCTCGCGCAGGGCGCGCTGCAGGGGGGCGCCGAGCGCCAACTGATCAAAAGAACTAGGGGTCATCGTAGGATTTTTCCATGCAAAATTGGAGGGGGGGCCGAAGGCGCCGCCTCCTGATTATCAAAACATGACGCCGTTCCCCACGGGGAGAACAGGGCCACGCGGAACCAGAGAGCCTAAATTTTTCTGCTAATTAAGATTGGCGGGATGGGCCAGGGTCGTTAGCACGCACTTGGGCTATATGGTTATCTTCGCGGTAACTCTACCGGCTAATGCGGCCTTGTCAACTCGCCCCCGCCGCGACGGCTTTCCCGCGCCCGCCCCATCCGAGGCCTGACGCCATGCCCCGTAAAACCGACCAAAGACACACGGCGGGGGATTTATGCCGTAGAATGAAGCAATAGCGCCTACTCCGACACAAGCGGACCTCGGCGCGCCGCCACGCCGAGCTCTCTGCAACCCTAACCGGACGACAACCCCATAATGCCTATCGACCGCAGATGGACCAAGGCTCACACGGTGGTGAGCATAGCCCTGCTGAGCAGCCTGCTGCTGCTGTCGATGATAGGCAAGTGGGGGCCCTGGTTCGCCCAGGAGACCCCGGCCCCCCACCGACCCGCCACGGCCGGCAACCTGGTGCTGAGCATAGACAGCAACCTGATCCGCGCCCAGGTGATCATGGAAAACCTGGTGTTCGCCGAAGACCTCTCCGAACTGGCCCCCCAGGTGAAGACCGTGGACCTGCTGACCGAGGAGATCACCCGCGACTTCCAGGCCATGGCCGAGTTCTTCACCGGCGACAACCCCCAATTCAACCGGGCCCAAGACCTTTTCCGGGAATGGAAGGCCATCCGGGACCAGGTGATCAAGCTCAGCGCCGCCGGCCCTACCATCCGGGCCCAGAAAATGGTCCTGGGCCAGAGCGCGGCCCACGTCCAGAAGATCCGGGACGCCCTGGTCAAGCTGGAGCGCTTTACCAAAAAGCGGGGCGAGGAGTTCGACTCCAAGGCCTACCATACCTATCAAGAGGAGCAAAAGAGCCGGTAGCGCCCCCCCGCGCGTGCCGGCCCCCCGCCTACAGGCAGGAGTGGAAGACCTTGCGGAAGTGATAGCCGTAGATGGCGAAGGTCACGGCCATGGGGAAGCGGCCGGGGCGCCGGAACAGGGACCAGAGCAGGAGCTTCCAATACTGCCAGCGGGCCGAGTCCTTGACCCCCAGCACCAGCAGGGTCTTGGGGAAGGCCCAGGCGTAGCCGGAGTGCAGGCGCACATAGCCGGTGTGGAAATGGGCCCGGTTCTTCTCCGGGACGCGGTAATCCCGCAAGTAGTCGCGCACCCGCTTGAAATAGGGCTTGGGCGAGTAGATGCCGCTGATCACCTCGTTGTAGCCTTGGGACAGGGCCTCCAGGCCCATGCGGGGCATGATATTGGTGGAGAAGTCGGTGTTGTCGCCGGTGACCTCGGTGAGCAGGCGGCCCTCCTGGGTTATGCGCCGGTATAGCCGGCTGCCCCGGGGCGCGTTCAACAGCCCCACCATGGCCGTGACGATACGGCTGTTCTGGATCAGCTCGATCTGCTGCTCGAACACCGAGGAAGTGTCGCTGTCAAAGCCCACGATGAAGCCGCCGCGCACCTCCAGGCCGAAGCTCTGGATCTTCTTGACGCAGGCCACCAGGTCGCGGTTGCGGTTTTGCAGCTTGCTGCACTCGGCCAGGCTGTCCGGGTTGGGGGTCTCGATGCCCACGAACACCCCGTCGAAACCGGCCCGCACCATCATCTTCATCAGCGTTTCGTCGTCGCTCAGGTCTATGGAGGCCTCGGTGGAGAGCACGAAGGGATGGCGGTGCTGCTTCATCCAGCAGATCATGGCCGGCAGGACCTCGTCCTTGAGCTTGGCCCGGTTGCCGATGAAGTTGTCGTCCACGATGAACAGGGCTCCCCGCCAACCCGCGGTATAGAGGCTGTCCAACTCGGCCAGGACCTGATTGGCTCCCTTGGTGCGCACCTTGCGGCCAAACAGGGAGGTGATGTCGCAGAACTCGCACTGGAAGGGGCAACCCCGGGAGTATTGCAGGCTCATGGAGGCGTAGCGCCTGAGCTTGAACAGGCTCCACAGGGGCGGGGGGGTGTCGACCAGGGAGGGGTATTGGTCCGTGGCGTACAGGGGCTTGGCCCGGCCGGCCTCCAGGTCTTGCAGGAAGGGGGGCAGGGTTATCTCGGCCTCGCCCAGGACGAAGTGGTCCACGCCCTGGAAATCCTGGTGGCAGGTGGTGAAAAGGGGGCCGCCGGCCACCACCTTGACCCCCATGGCCCGGCAGCGGTCCAACAGCCGCTGGACGGACTTGCGCTGGATGGCCATGGCGCTGATGAACACGTAGTCGGCCCAGTGCAGGTGCTTGTCCCTGAGGGGCTCCACGTTCTCGTCGACGAGCTTCTTTTCCCAGGCCTCGGGCAGCATGGCCGCCACGGTGGCCAGGCCCAGGGGCGGGTGCAGGGCTTTCTTGGAGATGAACTTCAGGGCGTACTTGAAGCTCCAGAAAGTTTCCGGGTTTTGGGGGTAGATCAGGAGAGCTTTCATTTGAACACCGCTTTCAATTCCGCAATCAAGGCAGCCGCCGCGTTTACCCTGGGTGTGTTTCCGGGAGCCTGGAGGCGACGCCGCCCCTCGCTCTCTCCGGCGGCCAATATTTTAATTTCCTAAAAAAATACTATTTTTCTAGATTATATCCTTTTTGGGGGCCGCCGCCCGGTTTATTTGGGGAGGAGGCTGCGCCATAATCTTGCCGCCAGAGATAATCGCGGCCGCCCGCCACACCTCTTGTCGCGCCGCCGAGGCGACGCGACCCAGACAACACGCGGTCTGGGCCACCCGGAAGATTTCTTGTGGCAACGCGGGTGCGCCGCCACCCCGATAGCAGAGCTATCGGGGGCAGCAGGAAAAGCATGTCAGGCAGTGCGGCGGGTGCCATAGCCAGGGCAGGCGCTCTTGGGCGGGGATAAACCCCGCCCCTACATTTTTCTTTTTCATTTCCCAACCTCTTCTTTCCCCTCCACCTCAGTCGCCCCCTTCCCTCTTGCCTGGCGGGTTGTTAACCAAGCGTGTCCACGGCATAATGACCCCCATGTCTAATCGAGCCCCTGGAGTGGTGCTGGCCCTGGACGTGGGGCTCAAGCGCATCGGCCTGGCGGTTAGCGACCCGGAGCGGCGCACCGCCGCGCCGCTGTCGGTCTATGAGCGCATCAACCGCGACGCGGACGTGGAGGCCATCGGCGAGATCGCGGCCGAGCAGGGAGCCACGCTTCTCGTGGTGGGCCTGCCCGCCCGGGCGGGCGGCGGCCTGAGCCCCGAGGGCGAGCGCGTGGTGTCCCTGGCCAAGCGCCTGGAGCGCCGCCTGGGCCTGCCGGTGGAGATGATGGACGAGGCGCTGTCCACGGCGGAGGCTCACGAGGTGATGATCGAGGCCGGGGTGAGCCGGGCCAAGCGCAAGCGGGTGGTGGACCGGGCGGCGGCGGCGGTTATCCTGCGCCGCTGGCTGGAGGCCCGCGCTTGAGGCCCGGGGTCAAGAGCACGGTGGGCCTGGCGGTGGCGGTGCTGCTGCTGGGCCTGGCCGGGTTCGGGGCCTATCTGGTGGGCACCACCTGGCTCCTGGGCCGGAGGGCCAGCCCCAGCGGGGTGGCGGTGGTGGTGGATATCCCCAAGGGCGCCAACCTGCGCTCGGCCGCCGAGATCCTGGCCAAGGCCGGGGTGGTGGACAACGCCCGCTGGTTCGCCCTGGCCGGGCGCATCACCGCCGAGGAGGGCCCCATCCGGGCCGGGGAGTACGAGCTTTCCCCGGCCATGAACGCGGCGCGCATCCTTCAGTTCTTGCGCCAGGGGCGGGTGAAGCTGCACTACGTGCTCATCCCCGAGGGCTACACCCTGCGCCAGATCGCGGCCCGTTTGGGCGAGTCGGGCATCGCCGAGCAGGGCGAGGTGTTGCGCCTGGGGCGCGACCCGGACTTCGCCGCCGGGCTGGGCATCGACCACCCCACCCTGGAGGGCTATCTCTTCCCGGACACCTACCGCTTCCCGCGCCATCTGGGGGCCCGGGCCGTCCTCTCGGCCATGGTGGGGCGCTTCGACAAGGTGTGGGCCGGTCTGGCTCCCTTGGCCAAGGCCGCCGGCATGGCCCAGGCCAAGGTGGTGATCCTGGCCAGCATCATTCAGAGGGAGACCGCGGTGAACCGGGAGATGCCCCTGGTCGGCGCGGTGTACTCCAACCGCCTGAAGCGGGGCATGCGCCTCCAGGCCGACCCCACCGTGATCTACGGCCTGGGCGCGGCCTTTGACGGCAACCTGACCCGTTCTGACCTGGAAAAGGACACCCCTTACAACACCTACACCCGGCGGGGCCTGCCGCCCGGGCCCATCTGCTCGCCCGGGCGCGAGGCGCTCTTGGCCGCCATCCAGCCCGCCAAGGCCCCCTATCTTTACTTCGTGGCCAAGGGCGACGGCGAGCACCAGTTCTCGGTGACCTATGCCCAACACGTCAAGGCGGTGGACAAATACCAGCGCCACCGGCGCGCGGCGCAGCCCAGCAAGACACGGATTGACAGTAAGAATTAGTTGGCGGGCAGGCCCTGTTCCTGGCGGATCTGGGCCGCGGTCACGGAGATGTTGTAGCGCTCCACGGCGTCGAGGTGCTTGCCGATGCGCTCCTTGATGCCCCTGAGCTTCACCTGGCAGCGCACCCCCTGGGGCGAGGAAGGCACCACCCCTTCGCACTGCTGGTTGTGGTCGCGCACCGCCCGCACCAGGCCGTCCCACTGCATCAAAAGCTCGTTGCGCTTGCCCTCCAGCTCGGCCCGCTCGGCATAGGGCAGCTCCTTGGGCGGCACCAGGGGCTCGGGCACCTTGGCCCCGGCCGGAGGCGCCGCCAGCAGGCCGCCCAGGGCCAAAAGCAGGGCCAGAACCAGGGCGCGGGAGCGCGATTTGAGTGCGTGGCTGGGCATGAATGGCATCATAAAGCAGGCCGGGACGCAATACAACCGGCAGGCAAAAGGGGGCGTTCACTGGGCTGAATGAGAGTTCAGTTTTTTGTTGAAGGCGGTTCATTTCCATTGTATGTTTGCCGGGCCGCGCGGGGTCCAGGGCGATGAACCGCCTTCAAAAAATCGTTGACAGCCCCCCGCCTGCGTGCTACCAAAATGTTTGAATGAATCATCATTCAGTGTAGCTGCCCCTGTTCGCCCCGGCCCGGCCGGAGGCAATGGATGTAAAGCTTTGAAAGATAAAAAGAAAAATAGCGACAAACACCGGCGCATCATGGAAGCGGCGCTCAAGGTTTTCGCTCAGAACGGTTTTTACAACTCCAAGGTCAGCGAGATCGCCCGCGCCGCCAACGTGGCCGACGGCACCATCTATCTCTACTTCCAGAACAAGGACGACATCCTGATCTCCTTGTTCGAAGAGGAGATGGGCAATATTCTGGACAAAATGCGCCAGTCGCTGCAAACTGTGGCCGATCCGGCGGTCAAGCTGGAGCGCTTCGCCCAGCAGCATCTGATCATGCTGGAGGAGAACCAGGAGCTGGCCGAGATCATCCAGGTGGAGCTGAGGCAATCATCCAAGTTCATGAAGGAGTACAAGAACGACGGCTTCCACCAGTACCTGAACCTTATCAGCAGCATCATCAAACAAGGCCAAGAGCAGGGGGTGTTCCGCAAGGACATCCTGCCCGGCGTGGCCAAGCGCGCCTTTTTCGGCGCCCTGGACGAGATGAGCCGCTATTGGATCCTGTCTCCGGTTAAGAAGTATTCCACCGCCGTGGCCGCCCAGCAGATTAGCTCCTTTTTCATCCAAGGCATGCTGGCCCGGCCGGAAACGGCCTAACGACTTTGACCATGAGTCCATATCTACCCCAATTGTTTTTCAAGAAAGGAGGGGTGACTAAGTGAACATTGTGGTGTGCATCAAGCAGGTGCCGGACACCGAGTCGGTGATCAAGATCGCGGGCGACGGCATGTCCATCGACACCGGTGACATCAAGTGGGTGATGAATCCCTATGACGAGTTCGGCGTGGAAGAGGCGCTGCGCATCGTCAAAGACCAGGGTGGCGAAGTGACCGTGGTGGGGGCCGGCCCCGCCCGCGTGGTGGAGGCCCTGCGTACCGCCCTGGCCATGGGCGCGGACAAGGCCGTCCACATTCAGGACGACGATCTCTACGGCGCCGACCCCATCGCCGTGGCCAAGATGCTGGCCAAGGCCATCGAGCCCCTGAACCCGGACATCGTTTTCTTCGGCCAGCGCGCCGTGGACGACGACTCGGGCGTGGTCAGCTCGGCCGTGGCCGAGTTCCTGGGCATGCCTCAGCTTTCGGTCATCACCAAGGTGGAGCTGGCCGACGGCAAGGTTAAGGGCACCCGGCCCATCGAGGGCCAGACCGTGGTGCTCGAGGCCTCCCTGCCGGCCGTGATCAGCGCGCAGAAGGGCCTCAACGAGCCCCGCTACGCCAGCCTGCCGGGCATCATGAAGGCCAAGAAAAAGCCTCTGGAGACCAAGACCCCGGCCGACCTGGGCGCCGAGCGCAGCGACTTCATCGAGATCGCCGCCCTGAACCCGCCCCCCGAGCGGGCTCCCGGCAAGACCGTGGAAGGCGAGACTCCTGGGGAGCTGGCCGCCAACCTGGCCAAGCTGCTCAAGGAAGAGGCCAAGGTCATCTAAGGGCCTTTATCAGGTCATCACCTTTCGCACGAAGGGAGTGCATATATCATGGCTGGTGTTTGGATCATCGCCGAACAGCGTGACGGCGAGTTCAGAAAAATAACTTATGAGGTGGCCAGCGCGGCCAAGAAGGTGGCCGACGAGCTGGGCACCGAGGTGACCGCGGTGGTGCTTGGTTCCGGGATGCAGGACGCCTGCGCCGAGCTGGGCAAGTACGGCGTGGCCAAGGTGCTCTACGTGGACGGCGACGCTTTCGCCACCTACACCACCGACGCCTACACCAACGCCGCCGGCGCCCTGATCAAAGACGGCGCCCCGGACGTGGTGCTCTTTGGCGCCAGCACCCAGGGCAAGGACCTGGGCGGCCGCCTGGCGGCCCGCCTGGACACGGGCATCGCGGTGGACTGCACCGCCCTGGCCGTGGCCGACGGCAAGCTCAAGGCCACCCGCCCCATTTACGCCGGCAAGGTCTACGCCGACGTCATCATCAACGGCACCCCGCAGATCGCATCGCTTCGCCCCAACGTCTTTGACGTGGTCGAGGCGGGCGGCGAGGCGGCGGTGGAAGCCGCCAGCGCGGACGCGGGCGAGATCAAGGCCGCCGTGGCCGAGGTCCAGGCCGCCGAGGAAGGCAAGATCGACCTCACCGAGGCCACCGTCATCGTCAGCGGCGGCCGCGGCATGAAAGAGGCCGACAACTTCAAGCTGCTGGAAGAGCTGGCCGGCAAGCTCAACGCCGCCGTGGGCGCCTCGCGCAGCGCGGTGGACGCCGGCTGGCGTCACCACACCGATCAGGTTGGCCAGACCGGCAAGGTCGTCACCCCCAACCTGTACATCGCCTGCGGCATCTCCGGCGCCATCCAGCACCTGGCGGGCATGGGCTCCTCCAAGGTCATCGTGGCCATCAACAAGGACGCCGACGCGCCCATCCACACCAAGGCCGACTATTGCGTGGTAGCCGACCTGTTCGACGTGGTGCCCGAGCTGACCAAAGAGGTCTAGTTCAGAAACCACCTGTCTAGGTTAAGCAAGAACCCCCGCCCGGCAACGGGCGGGGGTTTTTTATGCGATAGGCGGGGCTGCGCGGCTCACTTGGCGAAGACCACCTTGAGCTTGTGGCTGGCCGCCCGGCCCGTGAGCCGGTCGTTCACCCGGATGGAGAGCAGGTATTCCCCGGCCGGGATCTTGTTCAGGGTCAGCCGGATGTTGATGAAGAACTCCCGGTTGGCCCGCCGGCTGGTGAACTTCCACTGGGCGAAATCGTCCTTGCCCCACAGGATGGTGCCGTCCGGTTTGAGCAGGGCCACGTCCGCGCTCAGGGAAAAGACGTACAGATCACCCTTCTTCCTGATGCGCTGTCCCAGGGGCTCCACGTAGGCGTATATGGTTTGCCCCTGGCGATAGGTGTTGCTCTTCCGGGGGGTGAACAGGCCATAGCCTTGAGTGGGGCCCTCGGTCAAAACCACGGCGTCCAGGGAAAAGGGGATATGGTCCCACAAGGCGGACAGGGCCTTTTCGGTGGTCCGGAAGGCTTCCATTTTCTTGCCCTGCTCCAGCTCCCCCTGGGCCTGGGTGAGGGCGGAAAGGGCGGGGTTGGTCTCAACGGCCCAGGCGGGCGCGGCGGCCAACAACAAGGCGATCAGCACAATCAGCGGCAACGAATAGCGAGTCATGGTTCCTCCCCGGGCTGGGCACATAATTGCCCCACCTGGCGGGGCAGTCACCATTGCCCTATTGAACTACGCGGGATTGCCTGAGTTCAAGCGCCATCTGGCGCTACCCAACAAAAACCCCCGCCCGGCAAGGGGCGGGGGGGGTAGTGCGCGGATGTTGGGGTCAGGGCGTGATCTTCTTGATCAGCTCGTTGATCTTTTGTTTGTTTTCTCCATCCAAATTATTGGAAATACCCTGCAGCTTAACTGCTAATTCGCCTTTGGCTTTGGCTACGGCCGCGCCGGCCTCTGCTCTGGCGGCTTCCCCTTTTTTCTCGGCCACAGCCTTGTCGCTGCCCCGCACTAAAGTAAGCAGGGTGTCACCCACCCTTTGCAAAATCTGCAAGACTGCCTCAGCCGCAAAACCGCCCACAAGGGCAAGCACCACAGTACTCAATTCGTCCGCGTTTTTACCTTCTTCACTTGCAAAGTCGATCAACTCCGGACCAAAGCAGCCGAGGATGACACCGGAGACAACACCCATGAAATAACGAATGTAATAAGCAAGATGATATTGCGGATTGAATGTCCGATTTAGGATGTAGCCACGGGCCACGTTGAGAAAATAGAGTCCAGAGCCCAGCATGGCTGCCAGGAGGATCATGAGGTGGGGTCGCCAGTCATTGGCGGCCTTGGCCCACGCAGCGGAAGTTGCCGTTTTAAACAACTCCGTCTTTACCCCGACATATAGGACCAACAGAGCAACAAGGCTGAAAGTGGTTAGGATAAGGATTAGGTTGACTGAAAAATTGTTAATGAAAAGTCCAAGCCCTTTGCGCTCGGTGGCTTGCAATGAGGCAGGCGTGGCCGGGGCAACCAGAGGAAGCAGCAAATTGTGCACCTTGATCAGGTTGCTGTATTCAGTCTCGCAAGTCTCTCCATTTACCGAAGCTGTGGTAAGCACACCGCGTTCACAGTCCAACTCCGCTAGGGCGCCGATTAGTTCCTGGGACATTTCCTTGCCGGTTTCGCCCACATAATCGACCATGGCGTCCACATCCAACAGGAGCTTCCCCACCCTTTCGGACAGATATTTTTTGGTTACCTCCTGGCCGTTTTTGCTTTTATCCACGGACATGACTCTCCCCCAAAAGGAATGATCCTTCGCCCGCGCCCCCCGGCCGGTGGTGTTCGCTGTGATGATTTTGGGACGCCGAGCCGGAACGGCCTCCCCCACGGCGGCCGCTGCCCCCACGTTGCTCAAATCCCGGTTGATGTGTGGGTGTTATCCTAGGACAAGGGCGGGGGTGGGGTCAATGGGGTTGGGGGAGCGTGTTGGCGGGGATTTCTTGCCGCTCGGCAAGAGCCTCACGGCCCCGATAGCACAGCTATCGGGGGCAGCAGAGAAGAAGAAAGCTTGACGGCCCGCCTAGTTCGCCCGGAACTTCAGCTTTTCGCCGCGCTCCAGGCGCAGGATGTTGTCCGCCACCTGGCGGCCGATCTGGGCGAAGCTCTGGGCGGTGACCCCGGCCACATGGGGGGTGGCCACCACCAGGGGGTGGTGCAACAGGGGGTTGTCCGGCGCGGGGGGCTCGGCCGCGAAAACGTCCAGGCCCACCCCGCCCAAACGGCCCGCGTCCAAGGCCCCGATCAGGGCCCGCTCGTCGATCACCCCGCCCCGGCCCACGTTGACCAGGATGGCCCCGGGCTTCATGGCCAAAAAGGCCTCCACATTGAACAGGCCCAGGGTGCCGGGGTTGGCGGTGAGCGCGGCGGTGACGAAGTCGGCTTGGCCCAATAGACGCAGGAAGTCATCCGGCCCGCCCAGCTCGGCCAGGCCCAGCTCCTCGGCCAGGCCGGGCGACGGCGTGGCCTTGACCGCGCTGACGCTCATGCCCAAGGCGACGAGCCTCTGAGCCAGGGCCTTACCCACCCGGCCTAGGCCCACCACCAGGGCCTTGCTGCCGTGCAGGGCCATCCCCAAGGGCGCGCCCCAGGGGCCGCTGTCCAAATGGGCCCGGTGCTCGCCCAAACGGCGGGCCGCGGCCATCATCAGAAACACCGCGTGCTCAGAGGTGCTCTCCGCGTTGGCCGTTGCCTGGTCGGCGGGCACGTTGCACACCGGGATGCCCCGGGCCGTGGCCGCCGCGATGTCCACCCCTTCCAGGCCCACCCCCATCTGCTGGATGAGCTTGAGCGAGGAGCCGGTGATCACCTCGGCCGGGATGCGGGCCATGGTGGGTATGAGCACGTCGGCCCCGCGGCAGGCCTCGGCCAGCTCCTCCTCGCCCACGGGGACGAGGTCGTGGCCGGGCAGAAACTCGCGCAGGAGGGGCACGATGGCGGGGAAGTTGTGACTGGCCTTGATGATGCGCATGGCTTATCTCCGGTGGTTGCCGGGAAATATCCTACGTCACCCCGGCCCGGTCGGCAAGGCTGCGAAGCGGCCACAAAAAAGAGCCTTGCCGAGGGGGGCGGCAAGGCGTCGGGCGATCAACGGGAAAAGCCGTCTTTTAGAAGCCGAGACTCTCTAAAAGCTTGTCCACCTTCTTCATGTCCGGCAGGGAAGAAGCCTCGCCGTCCAGGGGCAGCTCCAGGCCGCTCAGGGCCGCCTCCACCTCGGACTGGGCCTTTTGCTCGGCCCGGAAGGCGTTCATGTCCGGGTCGGCCTCGCGGGCGGTGAGCTTGGCCTTGAGCCCCACCAGCAGGGCCAGCAGGGACATGAGCGCCTCGCCCATGGGCCGCAGGTTGCCCGGCGCGCTCTTGTTGGCCGCGCCCGGCACGGCGGCGGCCATCTTGGCCAGGGAGGCCAGGGTCTTGCTCAGCTCCTCCAGGGAGGCGGCGGCCTGCTTCTCCGCGCCGGGCTCGGACTCGTCGAACAGGTCGGTGAGGTCGGAGAGCTCCTCGGGCAGGCCAGGGCCGGGCCGCCGGGCGGTCTGGGCCACGCGGTCCAGGAAGCCCTCCAGGCGCTCCAGGAGCAGGGGGTCCGGGGCCTCGCCGCCGGGGCCGAGCACCTCGGCCTCCAGGTAGAGGTTCTCGTCCGGAAAGAGCTGAGCCGCGTTGGCCTGCATCTTGGCCAAAATCTGCGAGAAGCGCGCGTTGGCCGTGCTCTGTTGCAGGGCGGCCAGCACCATGGGCAGCGGCAGGCGCACCAAACCGCCGGGGGGCGGCTCGGCCGGGGCGCTCTGGTTGAGCAGCTGCTCCACCGCGCGCTCGTCGAACTCGGTGGGGTCGTCCCACATGGTCTGGATGTGCTTGCGCACCGTCTGGTTGATGCAATGGTCGTAGATGCCCTGGAACACGCTCTCCAGGCCGAAGCGGTAGCCCGCCGCCTGGTTGCTTTGCACCCGCGCGCGGGACACCTCGCCCATGAGGCTGGCGGCGCCGTCGGCCAGGGCGCCCAGGGGGTTGGCCACCGGCTTGCCGTTGGTGATCACCTTGGCCAGCTTGCGGCGCTCGGCGGCGGCGGCGGCGCGGGCCTTTTCGGCCAGCTTCAGCTCGGCGGCCACGGCCTGGGCCTGCTCCAGGGCCTGGCCCATGTCCTGGCCCAGCTCGGCGGCGTCGGGGCCCTTGCCTCCGGGGGCGGCCAGCTTTTTCAGCGAGGCGGCCAGGCCGCGCGCCAGGTGGCCCAACTCGCGGTAGAGGTCGTGGCTCAGCTCGCCGTAATAATCCGTGGCCGGTGGGCCCAGCGCGGGGCGCTCGCCCGGGGGCAGCTCGCGCTGCTCCTTTTGGGCCGGCTTTTCCATGCCCGGCAGGGCGTGCTGCTCCCCGGCCGGGGGCAAGCGGCGCGCGCCTTGGTCCAGGGTGCTGACGCTGACCTGATACACCGCTTTTTCGGTGCGGATGGTCATCACCCCGCCGTCGAATTCCAGGATTATGTCCGGGCCGTTTTTCTCGCTCACGATTGTTTTCTCCCCGTCGGACCAGCGGGGCTCCCCAAAAAGCGGTCCCGCTCCGAGAAGATGCATCCGCAGTACTGCTGGCGGTACATCCCAGCCGCCTTGGAGCGTTCTATACCTTCTTGCCAGAAAGGCCGCCAGTCGCGGTAGAGGAATTCCACCCCCCGCCGCTTGCCGGCCGCCGTGCCCAACTCCTTGATGAGCCGGTGCTTCTGCCGTTTGGAGTATAACAGAGTGCTGCTAAAGGCATCAAACCCGCCCCGCTTGGCCACCGCCGCCGCCCGCTCCAGGCGCTGGGCCAGGCAGGGGGCGCAGCGCTCGCTCTCGCGCCAGGCCACATTTCGCAGCCAGGATTCGGGGTCGTACTCGTCCTGCACGATGAGAGGCAACTCTTCCCCGGCCGCCCAGGACTCCAGGGTCTGAAGGCGACGCTGGTTCTCGGTGTAGGGCTGGATGTTGGGGTTGTAGAACAGCGCGCGCAGCTCATGCCCCTCGTGGCGCAGGTCGTGAACCGGCATGATGGCGCAAGGCCCGCAGCATATATGCAGAAGTATTCGCATATATCAAACTTTGACCGCTGAAGGCGCGCCGGTCAAGCGGTGGCGGACATCCCCGCCGCCCGCTCCAGCTCCAAGACCAGGATATGGCCCAGCGCGGCCAGGCACTCCAGGTCCAGGAAGTTGGGCGCGGTGATGTCGTAGAGCATCTTGGCCTCGGCCGGGAACTCCTCGTCCGCGTCGTAGAAGCGAAGCTCCAGGGGCAGCTTGGGCAGGGCCGGGAAGCGCCAGGCCCCGTCCGAGGCGCTGCTGGTGGGCAGGGCCTCGCCGCCCAGCTCGGCGGCGGCGGCGCTCAGCTGCGCCAGCTTGCCGGCAAAGGCCCCGGCCAGGCGAACATCCACCAGCTGGCTCAGGGTGCGGGCGAAGTCGGCCCCGCCGGGCAGCTCGCGGTAGGGCACGAAGCTCCCGGCCGGCTCGCCGCTGCCCCCGTGGATCAGAAGCCAGGCCAGCACGATGCGCTGGGACACGGTGGAGTTGCCGCCGTCGGCCGCGCGCACCCCCTGCGGGCCCACCAGGTACTCCCGGCCCAGGAGCGTAACGGCCCACTCGGACCCGCGCCGCTCCAGGCCCAGGCTGGCCCCGGCCGGGGCCAGGTCCATCTGGGCCAGGCGCTCGGTCAGGCCGAGGTAGACCTTTTCATAGGCGTCGGGCTTGTCGGAATCGAACATGCTCAGATTTCCTCGGGCACGTAATCGGCCAGCAGGCGGTCCACCAGCTCGCGCACCGCGCCCCGTCCCGCCGGGGCCTCGGTTACGATGTGGCAGACCCCTTGCACCCAGGCCGAGGCCTCGGGCGGGCACACCGCCAGCCCGGCCAGGCCCAGGGCGGGCAGGTCGTCCATGTCCCGCCCCATATAGGCCGCCTGACCGGCCTGCATCTCGTTCTCCCAGATCACCTGCTTGAACAAAACGTCCTTGTCCCCGCCGGTGGTGCGCAAGAGCGCGCCCAAGCGCTCGGCCAACACCTCGGCCACGGCCAGGCCGGGCCGGGCCAGGATGACCAGCTGGCGCCCGGCGGCCACCCAGGCTTCCAGGCCCAGGATGTCGGCCCGGAACAGCTCCACGCTCTCGGAGCCGTCGGGGTGCAGGGTGGTCAGCCCGTCGCTGAGCGCGCCCTCCAGCTCCACCAGGAGCATCTTGGCCTCGGCGATGCACTGCTCCAAGGGCCGCTCCTCCTGGGGGACATGGGGCTTGGTCGCCGAGGGCAAGCTGATTTTGATGCTGTCGCTGTCGTCCATGAGGCCATCTTCCGGCTAAGGGGGATGAAAAAGGGGCGGGCCGGGCGCGCGGCCCGACCCGGCTAAAATAACCCGCTTGGCGGCGGGGGCGAAAGACCTTTTTTCCCCTGGCCTACCTAGGACAGCAGGGCCGTGGCCCGGGTGTTGATCAGGTCGATGGCCAGGGGCGCGGCGATGCCGCTCATGCCCGCCGCCTCGGTGGGCGGGGCCAAGAGGTCCAGGCTCACCGGATGGGCGATCTTGCCTGCCCGGCCCACCGCGCTCTCGGCGTTGGTGATCACCAGATGGGGCATGATCAGGCTAAGGCCGTAGTTCACCCCGGACTCGATCTCCGGGCCAATGAAGTCGATGCGCATCTTCTTGCGGGTGTCACTGCCCAGGTCGCTCAGATAGGTGTCGCTGGTGTAGGTGGGGAACTCCAGGCTCAGGCTGAGGCTGGGGAAAGCGGCGCACACCGGCTCGGCGATCCTGTCGCCGCCCCCGGCCAGGTGGTCGCCGGCCAGATTGCGCCGGAAGCGCAGGGAGAAGCGGGCCGGGTGCACCGCGTCGCCGCTGTCCAGGGCCCCGCCGTCCGCGTCGTTGATCCAAAAACTCGCCTGCTTGAACAGCACCCGGTTGCCCGGGGCGGGCGCGCTCAGGCCGGTGAGGCTGGCGTTGGTGTTCACCCCGCTGGAGGTGTTGATGCTCAGGCCGTCGCACATGAGCGGGAAGCTCACGCTGAGAGGCTGGCCCGCCGCGCCCTCGATGGAAAAGCCGTCCACCTTGGCCGAGGCGAACTCGTGCACCGAGAAGCCCTTGTAGATGGCCAGGGTGCCGAAAAGGCCGTCGCTGTCCCCGGCCAGGCGCAGCTGGTGCAGCTGGCCGGTGGAGCCCTGCAAGGCGGGGGCCTCCGCGCCGCCCATGGCCATGGCCAAAAGCACCCCCAGCCCGGAGTAGCGCAGATAGGCCGACAGGTCGCCGCCGCAGGTGACGAGCCCCTGGTCGCTGGCCGTGTGGAAGCTCTGGCCAGCGCTGTCGTCGGGCAGGTGCTCGATGGACTGGGTCACCGATTCGCTGGTGATAAGAAGGGCGTCGCCCGAGGCGCAGGCCACCGGGGTGCCCCAGGTCTCGGCCTGGGCAAAGGCCGCCTTGATTTCCTTGCCGCTGCTCATGTTCTCTCTCCTATGGCTTGATTAGAGGATCAAAGGGTGTTCAGGGGCGACTCGTAGGCCACGGTCAGCTCCAGGTCGAAGATGCCCATGGGGTCGGCCGCGCCGCCCTCGTAGACTTCCAAATTGCCGCAGGTGGTGCGCTCCCAGTGAGGGTTCAGGCCCGGATCGCCCAGGGCCATGAGCACGCTCTCGGCCAGGGCGTCCAGGCCGGAGAAGTCGCCCCCGGCCGCCTTGGCGTAGCCCCACACGTGCAGCACCAGCTTGCGCTCCGCGGTGCGGTCGGTGCTCTCCAGGGTCTCCACCCGCTCGTTGAACAGGGTCAAGGCGGGCAGGTCGTTCATTTGCTCGGCCAGGTGAATGCCCCGGAGCACCGTGGCCGCCGCCTGGGGCATGCCGTGGCTGGGCCCCATGGCCGCCAGGCAGGCCAGCAGATCGCTGATGATGGTCGCGCGGGTCATGGCATCGCCTCCGCCAGATTGCTTTGCAAAAACGCGGGCAGGGCCTCCAGGGCGGCGTCGCGGCCGGGGCGCAGATAGGGCCGCGCGGGCAGCACCACCCGCTTCACCTGCACCCATTGCCCCTGGATGCGGAACTTGAGGTACTTGGCTTTTTGGGCGGTGATCACCGCGCCGTACTCCTGGGCCCCGGCATAGGGCGCGTCGGCGTAGAGCTCGCCGATCCAGGTGTCGCCGCTCTGGTAGACCCGCCCGCCCAGGCTGCGCAGCAAGCGGCCGCTACGCACCTGGGGCCCGCCCCCGCCAGGGCCCATGGCCGTCCGCGCCGCGTCCAGGCCCGCCTCCAGCGCCTGCTCCAGGGACTGGCGGATCACCTCGGGCAAACGGCGGGTGAGCTGCTCCAGGGGGTCAATGGCCGGGGGGATCACCGTGAGCGAGATCACAGCAGGCTCCGGTTGCGGTAGCGGTCCAAGACCGCCTTGACCTGGGGCATGAGCGCCCCGGCGTGGTAGCTCACCGAGCCGTCGGCCAGGGTGCGGGCGCTCATGCCCAGGCGGCCGTGACCCGCCCCGGACTCCTGGAAGCGGGTGGCCGCCTGCTCGATGGCCGCCTGGGCCAGGTCCGGGGGCGTGGTGGCGAAACCGGCGCGGTAAATGAGCCCCACGTTGTGCGCCCCCCGGGGGAACACCCGGTCCAACAGGGTGAGCACCCCGGCCCCGGCGTCCAAGACCCAGCCCACGCCCCCGCTTGCCGGGGCGATGGCCCGCCCCTCCAAAACCAGGCTGCTCAGGCTGATCACCGGGTACTGCGGCAATAGGAGTTCGGCGTAGCCCGCGCCGGACAAGAGCGCGTTGTCCGGGTCAAAGGCCGCGTCCTCGCTTTGGTAGGAGTAGTCGCGGGCTCTGAGCTTGCGGCCGGTGTAGGCGTTGAACTGGGCGCTCACCGCCTCGATGAGCCGCTCCAGGAGGCCGTCGTGCTCCGTGGCGGCGATGGCCAAGTACTCCTTGAGCTCGGCCAGGGTGGTCAGGGCGTCGTTGGATAGGGCCATGGTTGGGCTCTCTTTTTAAAAGGCCCCGGAGGCGCGGGGCCTCCGGGGGGTTGGGGTCCTTAGGCGGTGGGCACCGCGCTGAGCATGGCGAAACGCTTCTCCTCGCTCAGGTTGAAGCCCATGCGCACCTCGGCCAGGAAGGCGGTCTGGTTGTAGGAGAAGTAGGGCTCGGCCCAGGGGTTGGTCTTGACCACCAAACCCTGGCGCAGGCCCACCAGGGCGCTGCCCGCGAAGTCGCCCGCGAACAGGCGGGTCTCGTCGGTGCCGTCGCCCAGATTGGTGAGCACGTTGGGGTCGCGCACGAAAGGCTCGCCCCACACCAGGGGACGCTCGGCCCCCTCGGCCCGGGGCTGGCCCGGCTGGCGGTAGATGTAGTCGCCGTTGTCGTCCTTGAGGGTCATCAAGACCTTCTCGGCCTTGGGATGGCCGATCACCGGCACGCTGGCCGCGTGGGGCGCGTTCTCGTACACCGCGAAGATGAGCCCGGCCAGGTCGTCGAAGCCGAAGGTGCCGCTCACGCTCAGGGCGTTGGTGCTTATCTTGCCGGCCAGGCCGGTGATGGGGTCGGTGGCCGAGCCCGCGCCCCGCAGGCAGGCCACGTCAAAGGCCTGGCCGATGGTCTCGGCGAAGAGGTTCCTGAGCACCGCATCCACCCCGGGGTCCGAGTCGTCCAACAGCTGGTTGCTCACCACCACCTTGACCGCCAAGACATGGGCGCTCAGGGCCAGCTGGCCGAAGGTGGCGTCACTGCGCGGCTTCTCGCCATGGGCCGCGCCGTCGCCCAGGCCGTAGGTCTCGCTGTCCACGGCCTCGGGCACCCAGTAGGCGCTCAGGCCGCTGGTGATGGTGGGGAAGGTGATCTGGTGGCTGTTCATGGGCACCGTGCGGCACAGGCCCTTCACCGCGCTGAAATTGTTTACCAGGTTCAAGACCTCGCCGGACTCCTCGCCGGGCACCAGGTAGCCCCCGGCGGTGGTGGCCCCTTCGCGCAGGTCCTTGGCCCGGGGCGCCTCCACCTGCTTGAGGGCCGCGCCCCCGGCGCTCACCAGCTCCCCGGTCTCCAGGTGCTTGGGCGACTGGCCCATGCCCAGGCGTCGCACGTCGCCCAGGTATTTGCTCAGGCCCACGCCGGGCAGCCCGGAGGGCCCGCCGAGGCTCACCCGGCCCGGCTCCACCGCGGCCAGCACCTTTTCCAGGCGCTCGTCGATCAGCCCCTTGAGGCTGGCCTCGTCCAGGGACAGGCCGGTGGCCTGCTCCAACAGCTCGATGATCTTGGTCTGCTTCATGGTTTCATGGCTCCTTAATAGGTTGGTTGCTTAGTCCACCAGGCCCAGGTGATAGCGGATGCGTTTCACCACCGCCTGGCCCAGGGCGGCCGAGACCAATGCCCGGGCCGCTCCGGGGTTAAGCGCCGTTGGTTGCGGCGCGCCCGGCGTGGCCGGGGAGGGGGTGGAGCGGCCCTTGATTCCCAGGGCCACCAGGGCCTCGGGGTTGGCCGGCAGGGTCACGCAGGAGATCTCGTAGAGCTCCTGCCGAAGGTAGCGGGTTCCGGTCAGGGCGCGGCCGTTCAGGCGGTGGGTGGCCACCTCGCTCTCCAGCGGCGCGAAGCCCACCGAGAAGGCGCGCAGATAGCCGCCTTTGTAAAGGCGGTAGATGGTGTCGGCAAAGGCGTACTCCTCGGCAGTGGGGAACTGGGCCTTGAACAACAGCCGCCCGTTCTCCACCTTCACCGCCAGGGCGCGGGCCACGGGAGGCGAGGCGTAGTCATGGGCCCAGGGGATCACCGGATTCTTCAGAAAGTTGGCGAAGTCCCAGCCCGTGGGCTCCACCAGGTCGCCCTGGCGGTCCACCGTGGGGCTGGAGGCCACCGCCCAGAAGGTGCGCTTGTCCTCGTCGGCCCGGCTCACCTCGAAATCCATCACCTTGTGCACCAGCTTCATGACTCGTCTCCTTGGCGGGGGGAACTGAGCTCCCGCATGGTTTGCTTGATGTCGAGCCCCCGGGTTAGGCAGCTCCGTAGTTGCTTTTGCAGGCGGCCCCGTTGCTGGGGGGGCAGAGCCGGGGGCAGCATCCCGTCGATCAGCTCCGGCTTTCGCTCCAACTCCCGTGCCACCCGCCCGGCGGACCACCCGGCGAAGCGCGCCTCCAAACGAGGCCAGGCCTCATGCAGGCCCACGGCCAGCTCCGGCTCCAGGCCCATGGCTACGGGGCCTTCCGGAGAGGCGGGCAGCAGAGGCTGGTGCCCCCAGGCCACCGGCTCGCGGCCCTGGGCAGCCCGAAGCTCGTTGATGGTGATCACCCCCCGGTCCAGCTGGGCCATGGCCTCCTTGTGGGCCTGGGCCCGGTCGCTGGGCACCGGGTTATCGTGGCGGAGCGAAAGCCCCTGGCCGTAGCGGGGCAGCAGGAAGGCGTTCATCACGTCCTCCCACAGCTCCAAGCGGGGCCGGATGCACTCGGCGTTGAAGGTCACCTCGATGCCCTGGGCGTTGGCCCGGTTCACGTCCTTGACCAGGCCCAGCTTGCCCGCCGGCACCCCGTAGGCGGCCAGGATGTTGTCCTGGGTCCAGCCCGCCAGGTCCATGAACTCGAAGTCCTTGGCTGAGTAGGCCAGGGGCGTGGCCTTGAGCCCGCCGTCCAGCACCGTGGGTTCGAAGACGTGGGACAACCCCTGGTGCTTCTGCCGCCAGCGGGTGAGCACCCGGCGGGCCTCGTCCTCGGTAAGGCGCTGGTCGGTGCTTAGCACCACCTCGGGCCGGGCCGAGTTGCGGAAAAAGTTGCGCTGATAGATGCGCACCGCCAGGTCGATGTCAAAGGCGTGGGCCATGGCCTCGATGGGGCTGGCCCCGTAGACCAGGCTGGTGGGGCTGGGGTGGCGGAAATAGAGCACCTGGCTGGGCGCGTACTCCACCCTCTGGCCCTGGCTGTCGGCGAACACGAAGCGCTCTATGGGCTGCCTCGTGTCGCTGCCCGAGGCGATCTCGATGAGGTCGCCGGGGCTCAGGGGCCACAGCTCCGCCGGCCGCCCCAGGGCGTTGTTGAGCACCAGCACGAAGGCCATGCCCGTGAGCTCCAGGTGCAGGCAGAGCGTGTAGCGCAGCTGCCTGCCGGTGAGCAGGGGGTTGGGCCGGGCCAACAGCGAGAGCACCGGATGGGCGCTCACCTCCGGGCCTTGGTCGGCGAAGAGCCTCAGCGGCACCCCGGCCATGCGCCGGGCGATGGCGCTCACCGCCGCGAAGACCCAGCCCTGGTAGGCGGCCAGTTGGCGGGAGCGGCCCCGGGTGCTGCTGCCGCCCAAAAAGGGCGGCGGGCCGGGGGGCGCGGGGGGCAGCTCCAGGCGCTTGCCGAGGGAGGACGGAAATAACTTGCTCAGCCAGGCTTTCATGTTCACCTCACCAGACGTTGGGCCCCGTGGAGCGCAGCAGGCTCACCGCGCCCTCCAGGGCGTCGGGTCCGTCGTCGTGCACCTTGGGGGTGGGAAAATTGAGAAGCTGCTCGATCAGCTCGCCCTGGTCGGAGTGCTCTGGCCGGAAACGCACCAGGCCCCGCTCCACCAGGGGGCTCAGGCCGGCCAGGCGCAGCTCCTTGGACAGGCGCTGGGTCACGCCCTTGAGCGGCAGCACCACCCCGGCCTCGCAGGCGGCGCGGGAGAACTCGTCCAATAGCAGGCGCTGGAACAGGTTGTCCTCCACCCCGAAGACCAGGTATTGGTGGCGCTGCTGGCGGCGCAGCACCGCGCGCACCAGCTGATCCAGGGAGCAGCGCCGGATAAAGGCGTCCAGCACGTAGAACACCTGGGCGGCCCGGTCCAGGCCCACGGTGATCACCGCCTTGAAGTCGCCCCGTTCGCCGGTGGCCAGGGAGGGGTCCAGGAACCCGGCCACGGCCAGCTCCTTACCCCCCAGCTCGGCGGGATGGTAGGAGCGCAGCCACTCCTCCTGGAACATGCCGTTGTCGTCCAGGGGGTTGTTCTGCTTCTCGGTATTAAAGGCCCGGGTGCCCATGAGCCGCTTTTGCTGGAGCAGCTCCTTGGCCGGGTGACGCTCCTCCCATAGGCTGCGCCCCGCGTCGTCCAGGGCGCGGTAGACCCGCCGGGTGTAGCGCTTCCAGGGCTCCTCGGGCGAGCCCACCAGGGTGGCCAGGGCGCTGCGCCGGGCCAGGATGGTGCCGATGATGAACAGGCTGCCCGTGGGGTCGATGGCCGGGTACACCGCCGCGCTCACCCACTCCAAACAGGCCCGCACCAGGCGCGGGTTCTTCACGTTCTTGTCGTTTTCCAGATCGTCCAGGATCACCAGATCGGGGCGGAAGCGGCCGTGCTTCACCCCGCGCAAACGCTGGCCGCTGCCCCGGGCCAGGATGCGGGTGCGCCCGCCCACCACGAAGTCGCCCGCCGGGCCCTCGGGGCGCCGGGCCGGG
Organism: Desulfarculaceae bacterium; assembly: GCA_020444545.1. Classification (NCBI taxonomy): domain Bacteria; kingdom Pseudomonadati; phylum Thermodesulfobacteriota; class Desulfarculia; order Desulfarculales; family Desulfarculaceae; species Desulfarculaceae bacterium. The sequence continues at coordinate 743,002 of JAHLKT010000001.1, forward strand.
CCGAAGTCCTCCTCCAGGCGGGGGTTGAGCTCCAGCTCCAGGCGCAGGTAGTTGGTCAGGTCGTTGGCCAGATCGGCAGTGTCGCTGCCCAGGACCACGAAGCGCCGCCGCCCGAACAACACCTGGTGCAGCACGTAGCCGAAGCTCACCAGGGTGGTCTTGGCAAAACCGCGCGGCGCGGCCACGGCCACCGGCACCACCGCGCTGCCCCGCTGTTCCAACAGGCCGATCAGCTCGCGGTGGAAAGGCGCGAAGGCGCAGTTGAAGTAATGGGGCAGATAGGTGGCACAAAAGTACAGGGGGTCTTCCGCCGCCCGCGCCCGGCGCTCGGAGCGGGCCGGGTCGCCCGGTCCGAAGGCCCCGGCCTCGGCGGCCAGACGCCCCACCACCTGGGCGGCCCGCTGCCTAAAGCGGGCGCTGGTCATCTTGCGGGCGGCCAGGGCGCTCACGCCGCGCCCTCCCCTTCCAGGCGCGCGAAGAACTTTTGCAGCAGCCGCCCCAGCCAGGCCAAACGCTCGGGGTCCTCCGGGCCCTCGGCGGCCAGGGCGGCCAGACGCTCGCCCACCTCCACCGCCGCGGCCTTGAGGTCGTAGCCCTCGCGCTCCAGGCGGGCGCAGGCGGCCGCGATCTTGGCCAGCTGGTCGGCCTGGGCCGCCTCCAGCTCGCCCGTGGCCACCAGATCCTCCACCTTTTTGGCCATCAGCTCGCGCAGGGCCGCCGCCGCCCCCCGGGGGTCGGCCAGCCAGGCCTTGCGCATGGCCGCCCAGTTGCCCTCGGCCGCCCAGCGGATGAGCCGCTCGGGCTCCAGGCCCAGCTCGGCGGCCACCGCGCCCAGCTCCTGCCCGGCCAGATAGCGGGCCCGGGCGATGGCCTTGCTGTCCTCGCCGCCGGCCATCAGCAGGCCTCCATCTCCCGAAGCTCGCGGCTCAGCGCGCGGTACTCGCGCACCGCGGCCACCAGCTCCTCCATGGCCTGCTCGGCGTGCTCGATGCGCATGGCCTCCACCCCGTCCAGGTTGTAGAGGTAGTAGCTGATGTCCTTGCCCAGGCGATCGATCTTTATCTCAAGCTGCCTAAGGCGCTCGCGCTTTTCGGCGCGCAGGCCCCGGGCGATCAGGCGGGAAGTCTTGTCCATGGCTCTCACCTCAACAGGGAATGAACGACCTGGAACAGCAGCCAGAGCACGAACAGGCCCCCGGTGTAGGCGGCCAGGCGGGTCTCCAGGCGGTCCAGGCGCTGGTCCAGGGCGTCCACCCTGCCGCCGGACCGCTCCAGGGCGGCGGCGGTCTCGCCGTTCACCCGGCGCTGCTCGGCCAACGACATCTTGATCACCGTGTCCAGCCGCCGCAGCTGGCCCCGCAGGTTCTCCAGGGCCACTTTCATCTCCTCCTCGCCCAAGCGGGCTAGTCCGTGTTCACGCGCAGGATGCCGGCGCGCAGGAAGATGGCGGCCAAGCCGGTGAAGGCGGTCTGGGCCGCTTCCATCAGGCCGGCCTCGCCGCTCAGGTAGGCCCCGGCGGCGGTGGCCAGGGCGGCCACCCCGGTCCAGAAGGTCTTGGTCTGTAAAAGGCTCATGGGCCCTCCTCTCATGCGGGCCCGCTCCACGCGGGCCGTCAGCTTGGGCATGAGCCTAGGCTCCCCGCGCGGGGGGGCCCAGCAAGGGGGCGCACAAAAACGCCTTCCCGAGTTGGCGCGCGGCGGCGCTTCCTCGGGTGGTCTCCGGGTTGTGGTGTAAGGGGGGAGCGGAACGGGAAAGGCGGAAAGAGAGCTAGTTGTCCTCAACCCGATGGGCCGGGCGCAGGATGTGGCGCACGTGGCGGGAGCTCAGGCCCCAGCGCCGGGCCAGGGCGCGGGTGTTGGCCCCGTCGAACTCGGCCCGGATCATCCGGTTGCGCAGCTCGATGAGGGCCCGGTCCAGCTTGGGGAAGTACACGCTGTTGCCCGCGAAGACCTGGGCCAGTTGCAGGGTGGGCTCCAGGCCGATCACCCCCACGATCTCTTGATAGACCTCGGGCAGCTGCTCTGCCTCCACCTGGCGCATCCAGCCGGGCACCAGCCCCTGGCGGGTGAAAAGATCCTGGGCCATGTCGTCGCCTCCTTGTTATTGCGGTTCAAGTCCCGGGCAGGTTTATGGTATTTACGGAGAATCATTGGCGACAACATTGATAAAGCCTTTATGGTTATATGTCAAGCTATTTCTATATCCGTTAAAATACCAGCCTGCCTAAGCTGCCTAGCCGCCCTCATAGCGGCGGCTCCGGCCTGCGCGGTGCTCAAGGCCCGTCCCCATGCGGCCTGGCCGCCGCCTCCGCCCCCGCCGCCCACGGACCACGCCACCCTTGGCCTGTATCTGGCCCTGGCCCTTTTGTTCTTGTTGTTCGTGGGAGTGGGGCTGGCCGCCCGGCGGGCCTGGCTCCGCGCCGGGGGCTTGGCCCCCCTGGACCGCGAGGACGCGGCCCTGTTGCGCACCGCCCGCGACGCCCTCACCTACCTGGTGCGGCGGCGGGCCCGGCGGCTGCGCCTAATGCGGCGTCAGCCCGCGCAGGTGGAAAAGCTGTAGTTGTCCGGCAGGCCCGTGCCGCCTTCCTGGCGCTGCAAGAAGCCCAGCACGGTGCGCAGATAATCCTGGGGCCGGTTGTCATAGGAGTTGTGCCCGCAGGAGGGGATCACCGCCAGCTCGCCCCGGGGTAGGCCCCGGTACATGGCCACCCCCTGCTCCACCGGGAACAGGGCGCTGCGGTCGGGGTAGAGCACCAGGGCGGGCGCGGCCACCCCGGGCAGCATGGGCCTGAGGTCGAACTCATCGCAGCCGTAGGCCCCGCCTTTGTAGCGAAACAGCTCGAAGCGCTCCTCGGCCTTGTCCGGCCCCTGCCACTTGATCATCTTGTCCTTGATGGCCTGATCCAGCTCGGTGAAAGGCTTAGGGAACGCCGCGCGGTTGAACTCCACCATGGGCGTGGGCGCGAAGCACTGGGTGGAGGCCGCGCAGAGGCTTTTCACCAGCTCGGGCCGGGTGGCCGCCGCGTCCAGGGCCACCACCCCGCCCTCGCACTGGCCGATGAGATGCGCGCTCTGAAGGCCCAGGGCGTCCATGACCCCGGCCAGCTCGGCCACGGCGGCCGGGCGGAACTCGTCGCTGAAGTAGAACTCGCGGAAACCCGCCCCCTCGTCGCTCTGGCCGTAGCCCCGGCGGTCGTAGAGCACCACCCTATGCCCGGCCATGACCAGATGGGGCAGCACCCCGCGCCACATCTCCAGGGAGCTGAAGCCGTGGTGCAACAGGATCACCGTGGGACCCTGGCCGTGGTCCTCGTAAAAGACGCGCCGTCCCTCCAGCTCCAGCCAGGCCATGACCCCTCCCAGGTTGCGCAATAAAAAAGGCGCCCGGTCTCCCGGACGCCTTTTACTCTATATTTTTGACCGCTCCCCGGGCAAGCGCTGCCTTGCGGCTCGTTGATCAGAAAGAAAAAGAAGTAGGGAATGAAAAAAGTCCTAAATTCCCTGCCTCCCTCTTTCCCCCGCGCCACCGTAGGCACAGCCAGCCGCCGGTAGGCTAGGCGCCGGCGAGCGACAGCCGGAGGCGTAGGCTGACCTACGTCGAGGCTGGAGCGACGCCGGCAACAACGTATCCCGGCCCCAGGCTGGGGCACCCAGATGGCTGCAACGGGAGCTACTGACTGTGGCCAACTCCCCGAGGCTTTCACGACCCGCCTTGGCGGCGGCGGCACGCCGCCTGGCGAAGCCTGCTTGTTACAAAGTCAGCCCCTAAGCGCTGACTCCCAAGCGTTGCTCCAGGAAGGTAAGCTCCGCCGCCAACTTGGGCTCGGCCCCCAACCGCCGCTCGATCTGATCCACCCCATACATAACCGTGGCGTGGTCGCGGTGGAACACCTCGCCGATGGCCTTGTAGGAGGCGTCGGTGTGGCGGCGGGAAAGGAACATGGCCAAATTGCGCGGGGTGACCACCGCCTTCTTGCGGCTCTTGCCGGTGAGCACCGCCACGGTGAGGCCGTAGACCGAGGCCACCAGGTCGCGGATCTTTTCCGGGGTGTGGCGGGCCAGGCGGGCGCTTATGGAACCCAGCACCTCGGCGGCCAGGGACAGGTCCAGGGGGCGGCCCGCCAGGCTGCCCCGGGCCAGGATGCCCACCAGGGCCGAGCGCATGCGGCGCATGTCGCCGGGGATCTCCTCGGCCAAAAACTCCAGTACCGCGCGGGGCACCCGCACGCCCTCCTGGGCGGCCTGGCGCTCCAGGATGCGCACGCGGGTCTTGAAGTCCGGCGGCTCGATGCCCACGGCCACGCAGTCGGCCAGGCGGCTGGCCAGGGCCGAAGAGAGGCCTTTCACCTCGGCGGGCAGCATGCGCCCGGTGAAGAGCACCCGCTTGCCCTGGTCGGCCAGGGCGTCCAGGGTGAACACCAGCTCCTCCTGGGTTTTCTCCTTGCCGGCCAAAAACTGCACCTCTTCCAGGAGCAGCAGGTCGCAGGAGGCCCGGAAGCGGTCCTTGAACTGCTGGGTCCGCTTGCCCCGGATGGCGGCGGTCATCTGGTTGGTGAACTCCTCGGCGGTCAGATAGGCCACCCGCGAGCCGGGCTTGAGGCCCATCACCTGATGCCCCACCGCCTGGGTGAGATGGCTTTTCCCTAAGCCGGTGGCCGACATGAGGAACAGGCTGTTGGAGAACAGCCCGCTGCCCCCGGCCAGGGCCTTGGCCGCGGCGCAGGCGAACTCGTTGCCCCCGCCGGCCAGGAAGTTGTCGAACACGAAACGCTGGTTGAGGCGGGGCTGGGCCCAGCCGATGCGGGGCAGCTCCATCTGGCGGGGCTGCGGAGCCGGTCCGGTGGCCGGCGGAGGGGGCGGGGCCACCTCAAGGCTGAGGCGGGCCCCGGGCAGCGCGGCTTGCAGGCCGCGCTCCAGGTTGGGCGCGAAGCGCTCGCGCACGGTGTTGCAATGCAGCCGGTTGGGGCAGGAAACCACCAGGCAGTTGTCCCGTAGGCTTTGGGGCCTAAGCGGCTCCAGCCAGAGGGCCTGTTCCTGGGAGTCGAGCTCATCGCCCAAGGCGATGAGAGTTTCTTGCCACAATTGAGAGGCCTTATCACTGTTGGGGGCATCCCAGGGGGCCGTGGTCACTTTCCCCGGGGTGGTGTCGATTATGTCGGTTCGGCCGTGGTTCATGGTTGGAGGTAGCACTGCCCCTGTGTTGCCGCGTATTAGCGGCAAAAAATTAAGAAAAAACCTGACTTTGTAAAAGTTGGACCCGGTGCGACGTATAAGTCTTGCCCATTCTGTCTAAGGCCCCCCCCCGTGGTCAATCGCGGTATGCCCCTGGTAGGGCCCGGCACGGCCCACACTTGGCCACATACAACAAACCTTTGTTTTCACTGTTTATCCCACGCCGCCCCTCCATAGAGCGCATGATAATCGCCCTCCGGGGCCTGCTGGGCTAAACCCCGCCGCTGCCTAGGTTTCTCACAAATGTCACAATTGTGCGATTTTTAGGCCACATTTCCGATCTTCAATTTACTCTGTTTTTTGGCGTTTTTCATCTTTTTTCGCCTTTTTTTGCCCGGCAAAACTCAGCAACGGGTTTTCACTGGCAAATTACCCCAAGCCCTAGGCGGGGCCCAGGGAGATGCCTCGCAAAAAAACGCCCGCCCGCCGGGTCCGTCCCGGGAGGCGGGGGTTCGGCTGTTAGAAAGACTGATGAAGCAGGCTCATTTTTTAGAGCGCCTGGCTCAGGAGCGCAGCCTTGAGCCCCAAGGACTCGGCCACCGCCGGATGCACGATCTCCCCGCCGGCCACATTCACCCCCAGGGCCAGGGCCGGGTCCTCTCGGGCGGCGGCCAGGCCGCGCCCGGCCAGCTTGAGGGCGTAGCCCAAGGTGGCGTTGGTCAGGGCGAAAGTGGAGGTGCGGGCCACCGCGCCGGGGATGTTGGCCACCCCGTAGTGAATCACCCCGTGCACCGTGTACACCGGGTCCGCGTGGCTGGTGGGGCGCATGGTGGCCACGCAGCCGCCCTGGTCGATGGCCACGTCCACGATCACCGAGCCCTCGGGCATCTCACTAACCATCTCCTCGCTCACCAGCATGGGGGCCTTGGCCCCGGGCACCAGCACCGCCCCGATCACCAGATCGGCCCGGCGCACCAGCTCGCCCACGGTGTCGGGCAGGGAGATCAGGGTGGTGATGCGCCCGCCGTAGAGGTCGTCCAGATAGGCCAGGCGGGTGAAGGAGCGGTTTATCACCGTCACCTTGGCCCCCAGGCCCAGGGCCATCTTGAGCGCGGCGTGGCCCACCACCCCGGCCCCCAGAATCACCACCCTGCCCTGGCTCACCCCGGGCACCCCGCCCAGGAGCACCCCGCGCCCGCCCTGGGGCTTTTCCAGCCAGTGGGCCCCGGCCTGCACAGCCATGCGCCCGGCCACCTCGCTCATGGGGGTCAAGAGCGGCAGGCTGCCGTCGGCCAGCTGGATCGTCTCGTAGGCCACGGCGCTCACCCGGTCCTGGGCCAGGCGCCGGGTCAGCTCGGGCTGGGCGGCCAGGTGCAGATAGGTGTAGAGCAACAGCCCGGGCCGGAAATAATCATACTCCGAGGGCAGGGGTTCCTTGACCTTGATCACCATCTCGGCCCCCCAGGCCCCGGCCGCGTCGCTCAGCTCGGCCCCGGCGGCCAGATAGGCCTCGTCCGGGATGCCCGCCCCGGCCCCGGCCCCGGCCTCCACCAACACCCGGTGCCCCGCCGTCACCAGGCGCTGGGCTCCGGCGGGCACCAGGGCCACGCGGTATTCCTCGCTCTTTATCTCCTTGGGCACTCCGATGAGCATGTTCCCTCTTCCGCTTCTCCGGCCCTGGCGGGCCGGGTTTTTCCACCACGTTTTCCACCGCAACCGCCGGGGTTATCCACCGGCCGGCCGCTGCTTTTCCACCGTCACTCCCCCATTATTCCACAAAGCGCCCCGGCTTTTGCGCCCTCTCTCCACCGCGCCTGGGCTGTTTTCCACCGCTTTTCCCCAAGCCATCAACCATTGGCCAACCGCCGCTCAACCAGTTTTCCACCGAGTTTTGCACAAATGGTTTTGCAATTAAAAAACGCACTTACGTAGCTTTTCCACCACAGTGGAAAACTATGCGGCTACCTAAAACTCCCGCCTGGGGCGGGGCCCTATTTGCCGGATTGGTCCAGGTCCAGGATCTCGGTGTCCCCGGGATAGTTCATGGTCTTGAAGCGGGTGAGGTTGACCAGGCGGTGCACGATGTCGCCCAGGCGCTGGGACTGCTCGGCAATGACCCGGCAGTAGTGGGCCGAGCGTTCGGGGTCCGAGCTTTTTTGCAGCAGTTGGGCCGTGGCCAGCAGGGCGGTGAGCGGCTGGTTTATCTGGTGGGCGGCGGCCCCGGCGGTGGCCAGGGCGGCCTCCAGCTTGCCGCGCTCCCGCTGGCTGGCCTCCAGGCGGCGCTTCAGGAGCACGGCGGCCACGCGGTGGGCCAATATCTCGGCGTCCACCGGCTTGCTCAGGTAGTCGTCCGCCCCTTGCCGGAGCGCCTCCACCGCGCTGTCCAGGGAGCCGTGGCTGGTGATGATGATGAAGGGCACCTCTGGCTTGAGGCGCCGGGTCTCGGCCAACACCTCCAGACCGTCCATGCCCGGCATCATCAGGTCGCAGAGCACCAGGTCCACCGCCTCCCGGGCCAGGAGCTCCAAAAGCTGCATCCCGCTGGCGGCGCTCAGGCTGGTGTGGCCCAGGCCGGCCAGCACATGCTCCAGATGGGCGCGGGCCGTGGCCGAATCGTCGGCCACCAGAATCCGCAGGGGCCCTATTTCGTCTCTGCCCCCCAGAGTGCTCGCCAATGTCATGATCCCTCCTCGCCGCGGACCGGCGGCTCCCATCTTAGCAAATCATCCCCCGTGGGGGCTAGCCGCCCTTGTTGCCCCGGAGCGGGGCCGATGCTAGGCTGAGTGGGTGGTCCCAAGGGCTGGAGGAAAGCTTGCTGGATCTGCACACCCATGTTTTGCCCGGCCTGGACGACGGGGCCAAGGACTGGGATGAGGCCCTGGCCATGTGCCGCCTGGCCGTGGCCGACGGCGTGCGCCTCATCGCCGCCACCCCCCACTGGTATCCCGCCCAAAACCCGCCGGAACGCTCCGAAGTGCTGGCCAAGCTGGAGCGCCTCCAGGGCATGGTGGCCGCCGAGGGCCTGGAGCTGAAGCTGGTGCCCGGGGCCGAGGTGGCCCTGGACGCGGAGCTGGGCGAGATGGCCCGCCAGGGGCTCTTGCCCACCCTGGGCTCGGGCCGGGCCCTGCTGTTGGAGTGCCCGCCCCATACCAGCCCGCGCATTCTGCCCGAGTTGGTCTACTCCCTGCGCCTGGCCGGGCTCCGGCCGGTCCTGGCCCATCCGGAGCGCACCTGGTCCGGGACCAAGGACTGGGACTGGCTGGCCGGGCTGGTGGAGCAGGGCTGCCTGGTGCAGCTCACCGGCTCCAGCCTCACCGGCGACATGGGCTCCGCGCCCAAGGCGGCGGCCCAGGAGCTGGTGGCGCGCGGCCTGGCCGGCCTGGTGGCCAGCGACGCCCACTCGGCCGACTGGCGGCCGCCCACCCTGTCCGCCGCCGCCGCCGAGCTGGCCCGCCTGGCCGGGGACGAGGCCGCCCGGGTGCTCACCGTGGAGGCCCCCGCCGCCCTGCTCTCCGGGGCGGAGCCCCCACCGCCCCCCCTGCCCAAGCCCCGGCGCAACTTCTTCTTCTGGCGAAGATAAGCCCCCTCCGCCCCGGGGCGCTGATTTCATTTCCGGTTTGACTCATCAAACCCGCCGGGGCTAGGATTCACTGAAACTAGGCGGGGGCGGCATTCGCCGGGTTTTGGTCCATGCGCCGCCTTGGCCTTCAAACACCGTCTCGGATTTCCGACCGGCCGCGTTGCCCCGCTTCCCATGTACCGCCATGCGCCCAACCCGGAGGGAGCGGCCAGCACCGGGCTACCGCGTTCAGCTTCGCCATCTTGCATCCCCCCACCTTCGCGCTTGCCGCCGGTCTTTGCCAAAAAGTGGGGATCATTATGAAGCGAGGAAGAATCGGCGCCCTGGCCGCCGCGGTGTTGCTGGCCGCGGCCCTGCTGGCCCTCTCTGCCCAGCCCGCCTCCGCCCTGGAATGGATGGTGCGTTACATCGACCAGGAATGGCAGGGCGCCAAGCTGAACCTCAAACAGGGATACGATGCGCTGACCCACAAGATCAACCAGCGCGAGCACAGGGCCGTGGCGCGGGTGAACCAGACCATTACCGAGCTGCAAGAGAAATACAAGGGCCGGGGCGATGTGCTGCGGCGGCGGGTGGCGATGTTGGAGCAGGAAAAGGCCTACCTGGCAGCGTTCTGGAATAAATACCGGCAGCGGGCCAAGCAAAACTATTACAACGAGCGCAAGCGGGTGGACAGCTTCTACCGCACCTGGCGCAAGGAGTGGTCACCCGGCGGGGCCAAGGACCTGGCCTGGCGGCAGGACACCAAGCGCAGCAGCACCAAGACGATCGATTGGTGCATCAAGTGCAAGCAAAGCACCCCCGCCAGCTTCCGGGTGCAGGTCCCCTCCTGGGCCAAAACCGCCACCCTGGGCATAGCACACGGCTACGACGACACCGGCGACCGCTGCGTCGACTTCACCGCCTCCTGCGGCCAGGGCGCCATCCGGCGCAAGCACTGCTCCACCGGATGGGAGCATTACAAGCTTCAGTGCCGGGGCGGGGGCGTCTTCACCCTTAACCTGCAAGACGGCGACACCAAACCCGGCGGGGAACACCCCGGCAACGGGGGTGAGTGGAAGGTCAGCTTCAGTAATTAGGCGCGGATAAGGCCCCGCCGCCCGGTTGCCGGACGCAAAAAAGGCCGCCGCGCCGTGTTCAGCGCGGCGGCCTGCCTAAATTGTCTGTGGGGCCCGGAGGTGGCTTACTGCTTGTCCCCGGCGGGCTTGTCCTCGATGGCCTCGGACTTGGCCGAATTCAACTCTTGTTCCTTCTCCTCGTCCTTGACCCCGCCCTTGAAGTTCTTGATGGCCTTGCCAAGGTTGCCCCCGATCATGGGCAGCTTGCCGGCGCCGAAGATCAACAGAACGATGACCAGAATGATGAGAAGTTCGGGAATGCCGATCCCGCCGATCATAACCTTACCCTCCCCCGTGGCGGGCCCCCGTGGGGCCTCACTCCAGGTGTTCCTCCATGAGCCTCAGGAAGGCTGGCGAGCTCCGAAAGGCCTCGCCGGCCCGCATGTGGGCCAGCCAGGCGCGCCAGGCCTCGCCCCACTCGTCGGTGTGCCAGAAGGCTTCCGGCTCTTCGCCCTTTTCCCAGCGGCGAAAGGCCTCGTATTCCTCTTGGCAAACCTCGCAGAAGGGATAGGGGGCGTCCACGGGCGGCGGAGCGGTGTATTCCACGGCCAGGCCGCAGTGGGCGCAGCGCCGGGGGCACATGCCGCAACTGAGCGAACTGGCCACCGCCTGGGCCCGCCTGCGGGCGCGCCCTTCGGCGATACGGCGGTCCTTGCTCTTGCGCCTTTTCAGGTCAATGACCTCGGCCACGCCAAACCCCTTAAGCTTCTGCGAATGCGACTAAACTCTACCAGCGCCCCAAAGGCCAGTCAAGCAAGCCCCCGTGCGCTCAGGCCATCGGAGATGCCGGCCACCATCTGCCGCGCCGCGGCCACCGGATCATCCGCCGCGCGGATGGGCCGGCCCACCACGATGTGGCTGGCCCCGGCGGCAATGGCCTTTTCGGGCGTCATCACCCGCTTTTGGTCGTCGGCCGAGCCGCTGGCCAGGCGGATGCCCGGGCACACCACCAGGGCCTGTTCGCCCAATAGCTCGCGCACCGGCATGGCCTCCTGCCCGGAGCACACCACCCCGGCGCATCCGGCGCGCAGGGCCAGGCGGGCCCGGTGCAACACCAGCGCGGCCGGGTCGGTCAGCTCGGCCGGGTAACCCATGCTCATCAGCTCGCCCCGCCCCAGGCTGGTGAGCACCGTCACCCCCAAAAGCTGGGCCCCGCCCAGGTCCATGTCCGTGAAGATCTTCTCCTGGTCCGCGTGGCAGGTGAGCATGTCCACCCCCAACGCGGCCGCGGCCCGCGCCGCCGCCCGCATGGTGGCCGGGATGTCGTGCAGCTTCAGGTCCAAAAACACCGCCCGCGCCCCGGCCGCCCGCACCCGGGCGATCACCTTGGGCCCGGCGGAAACGAACAGCTCCAGGCCCACCTTGAACACCCCCACCTCGGAGGCCAAAAGGCGCACCAAGTCCTCGGCCTCGTCGGCGCTGTCCACGTCCAGGGCGAATATCAGTCGGTCGCGGGGGGTCATGGGCCCATCTCCTCCAGATGCATTGCGTCGTATTCCCGGGCCAGGGGAACCAGCTCCCCCTGGGCCCGGAAACTATAGACCGAATCGCCTCCCACCACCAGATGGTCGGTGAGTTCCAGTCCCACCCCCCTGAGCGCGAAGTAGAGCTGGCGGGTGAGCGCCCGGTCCTCCCGGCTGGGGGTGGGGTCGCCGCCGGGGTGGTTGTGGGCGGCCACCACCGCCGCCGCCCCGGCGGCCAGGGCCCGCGCGGCCACCTCGCGGGGATAGACCACCGCCTGGTTGATGGTGCCCGCGAACAGCTCCTCGTTGGCCAGCACCCGGTGCCGCGAATCCAGCAAGAGCACCCGGAACACCTCCTGCTTGAGCGGCCCCATGCTCAGGCGCAGATACTCCGCCGCCTGGGCCGGGTCGGCCAGGGAGCCCCCGGTCATGAGCTTGTCTTCCAGATAGCGCCGGGCCACGGCCGGGACCAGCTTGAGCCCCAGGATGTTCTTGGGGCCGATGCCCTTTATCTTGGCCAGCTCGGCCGGTGGGGCCTCCAAGACCGCCCGCAGGCTGCCCAGGGCCTTTAGCAGCGCCCTCGCCTGCTGCTTGCAGTCGCGGCGCGGGGTGGCCAGGGTCAAGAGAAGCTCCAGGGCCTCCTCGTCGGTGAACTTGGTCAGGCCGTGGGCCAGAAACTTTTCGCGCAAGCGGGCGCGGTGGCCTTCGGCGGGGTTCTTGGCCGCGCCCTGGGCCGGGCTCACGGGGTCCAGACTCCGGCGATGGGCTTGGCGCAGTCCGGGCACAGGCCGGTCTTCATCACCTGGTCGCTCACGCTGTAGCCCCGGCGGGGGATTATCTTGGAGCCGCAGCCCGGGCACTTGGTGCTCTCGCCGTCGTGGCCGAACACGTTGCCCGGATACACGTAGCTCAGCCCCGCCTCCAGGCCTATGCCCATGGCCATCTCCAGGGTCTTCACCGGGGTGCGCCCCGGCCCCCGCTCCTCCTCGGCGTACTTGTAGCGCGGGGTGTAGGCGCTGAGGTGCCAGGGCACCTCGGTGCTCAGCTCCTTGGCAATGAAGCGGGCCAGCTTCTTAAGCTCCTCGGGCGCGTCGTTCTTGCCGGGGATGAGTAGCGTGGTCACTTCCAGCCAGATGCCCGCCTGGTGCATGCGCTTCAGGGTTTCGAGGACCGGGCTCAAATGGGCCTTGCACTCGCGCAGGTAGAAGCTGTGGTTCATGGCCTTCAGGTCCACGTTGGCCGCGTCCAAAAGGCCCTGGCAGGCCTCCACGCAGCCCTCGGACTCGAAGCCGTTGGTCACGAAGACGTTCTTAATGCCCTCGGCGTGGGCCAGCTTCATGCACTCGTAAGCGTATTCGAAATACACCGTGGGCTCGGTGTAGGTGTAGGCGATGGAGGCGCAGCCGGAGCGCTTGGCCGCGGCCACGATCTGCTCCGGGGGCACCTCGGTCCCGTCCGGCCCGCCGCCGGGAATCTTGCCCCCGGTCTCGCGGGTGTATTGGCTTATGTCCCAGTTCTGGCAAAAGCCGCACTGGAAGTTGCAGCCGATGGTGGCGATGGAGTAGCTGGTGGAGCCCGGCAAAAAGTGGAACAGCGGCTTTTTCTCGATGGGGTCCACGTTGCCCGCGATGGGCTTGCCGTAGACCAGGCTGTAGAGGGTGCCCCCCTGGTTTTGCCGCACCCGGCAGATGCCCCGCTTGCCGTCCTCGATGAGGCATTTGTGGGCGCAGAGGCGGCACCTCACTTCCTTGTTCTTGCGCAACTTCTCGTAGAGCATCGCCTCGTGCATGGCGGCCTCCTCCCCTTTGGGGCCAGATTAGCACAAGCCGCCGCCCCACGCGCCACCCCCGAGGCCAAGGGGCCAATTTTCTTGTTTCCCGCCGCCCCAGGCCTTAGAATCTCGCACATACACGTGGTCCGCATGACCTAGAGCGATTTACCGGGAGTTGAACCACATGAGCCCCTCCAGAGTCCTTCGTCTGTTGCTTTGCACGGCACTGGTCCTGACCCTGCCACTGGCGGCCATGGCCGGGGACAACCCCTTCCGCCCCTCCCCGCCTTTCAAGACCGCGATCATCAAATACGCCTACAGCGGCAACCAGAGCGGCGAGGCCACCACCTACTTCAAGGGCGACACCCGGGCGGAGTACAAGCACCTGACCACCAAGGTGCTGGGCTTCGGCAGCGAGGACAACCAGATCATCATCACCTCGCCCAAGCGGATGACCACCATCGACCTCAAGAAGAACGAGGCCTTTTACACCGGCAACTACATGACCTACATGGCCGAGGAGTACGACAAGCTCAGCCCGGCCGAGAAAAAGCAGGTCAAAAAGAACGCCGAGGCCATGGGCAAGAACTTCATGGCCATGATGGGCGGCAAGCCCCAGGTGAGCCAGGGCAAGTTCATGGGCAAGCCGGTGGACATCGTCAGCGCCGCCGGCATGACCTCCTACACCTGGCGGGGCAAGAACGTGGTGCTCAAGCAAAAGGGCAGCATCATGGGGGTGGAGATGAACATGACCGCCACCCAGATCTCGGTGGGCGTGCCGGTGCCTTCCAGCAAGCTCAAGCCCCCGGCGGGCATTACCCCGCAGTTCAACGCCGAGGCGGACCAGAAGCAGCGCGAGATGGCCCACAACATCATGAACATGCTCAAGGACCCCAACGCGGCTAATAAGCAGAACCAAGCCATGCAGGACGCCCAGCGCCAGGCGGCCCAGGCCCAGGCCGAGGCCAAGACCCGGCAGCAACAGCAGGGCCAGCAGCAAGGCCAGGAGCAACAAGGCGACGCGGTGCAGCAGGGCCTGGACGCGGTGAAGAAGATCTTCAAGTGGTAGGCGGCTGAAACCAGCCCAGAACGTAAAAACAGTCAGGCCGCGGGTTGGTTCCCGCGGCCTGTTCTTTTTGGCGTGGCTGGGTTTAGTAACCCATTTTTGACAAGCCTTGCTCTCTGCGAGACCATTTCGGCTCGACGCGCACCAGCAGGTCCAAAAACACCTGCTGCCCGACCAGCTTCTCCAGGTCCTGGCGGGCCTGGGTGCCGATCTTCTTGATCATGGCCCCGCCCTTGCCGATGATGATGCCCTTGTGGCCGGAGCGCTCCACGTGGATGGTGGCGGTGATGGCCACCGGGTGCTCCTCGTCGGGCGGCTCCAAATACTGGTCCACGGTGACGGCCACCCCGTAGGGCACCTCCTGGGAGGTGAGGCGGAAGACCTTTTCCCGGATCAGCTCGGCGGCCAAAAACCTGAGGGGCAGGTCGGTGATGGTGTCCTCGGGGAACAGGGGCGGCCCCTCGGGCAGGCAGGCGGCCAGCTCCTTGACCAGCGCGTCCACCCCGTCGCCCTTGAGCCCGCTCAGGGGCACCACCGCCTTCCACTCGCCCCAGGCGGAGGCCAGGGCCAACAGGGGCAACAGCGCCTGCTTCTTGGGCACCAGGTCGATCTTGTTCAGGGCCAGCACCACCGGGGTCTTCAGCGCGGCCAGGCGGGGGGCCAGCTTGGCCGCCTCCTCCATGCCCTTGCTGCTCACCTCGGCCATGAACAGCACCGCGTCCACCTCGGCCAGGGCCTCCCAGGCGGTGGCCACCATGCGCCGGTTCAGGGCAGTCTTGGCCGCGTGGATGCCCGGCGTGTCCAAAAACACGATCTGGGCCCCTTCCAGGTTGTGCACCCCCAGCAGGCGGTGCCGGGTGGTCTGGGGCTTGTCGCTGGTGATGGCCAGCTTGAAGCCCAGGGCCTGGTTCAAAAAGGTGCTCTTGCCCACGTTGGGCGCGCCGATTATGGCCACAAAGCCTGCGTGCATCTCATTCCAATCGCTCGGGTGATCTCTCGTCCAAGCTTACCGCAGCAACCGCCATATGATAAGAGGCAAGACCCGACTTGTGCCGCCCGGCCCCCGTGCTAACATTTATCTATAAAGCGATCCGCCGGCCCCAACTACCACGCTTCAATGGCGGGCGACATGGCCAATCCGGTTTTCATAGCGGGCGCGGCCCTTACCAAATTCGGCAAGCGCCCCGACTCCCTGGAGCAGATGATGATCCAGGCGGCCTCGGCCGCCCTGGCCCAGGCGGGCCTGGACACGGTGGACGCGGTGTATCTTGGCGTGATGGACCCGGCCGAGTTCACCGGCGACTCCAACCTGGCCGCCATCCTCACCGACCAGCTGGACCTGCCCGGGGTGCCCTCCTCCCGGGTGGAGACCGCCAGCAGCACCGGCGCGGCGGTGCTGGAGACCGCCTTCTACGCCGTGGCCAGCGGCCTGGTCAGCCACGTGCTGGTGGTGGCCGGCGAGAAGATGACCCATCTGCCCACCGCGGCCACCACCCAGATTTTGGCCCGGGTCATCGACCGGGTGGAGCGTTCCTACGGGGCCACCATGCCCGCCCTGGCGGCCATGATCGCGCGGCGCTACGCCTTCAAGCACGGCCTGGACGATGGCGAGCTGGCCGAGGCCCTGGGCGCGGTGGCTCTGAAGAACCACGCCAACGGCGCGCTCAACCCTCTGGCCCAGTTCCAAAAGGCCATTACCCAAGAGGACTACGCGGCCAGCCGCCTGGTGGCCGATCCGTTGCGTCTGTTCGACTGCGCGCCCATCAGCGACGGCGCGGCGGCCATGGTCTTGAGCAGCCGCCCCGCCCTGCTCAACCTGGTGGGGGTGGGCCATGCCACCGACACCCTGGCCGTGGGCCGTAGGGGCAGCCTCACCTCCTTCAACTCCACCAAGCAGGCCGCCTTGAAGGCCTACCGTATGGCCGGCCTGGGGCCGGAGAGCATCGACCTGGCCGAGGTGCACGACGCCTTCACCATTTTCGAGATCATCGGCTGCGAGGACCTGGGCTTTTTCGAGCCCGGCCAGGGCTGGCGCGCGGTCATGGAGGGCGACACCGGCCGCGAGGGCCGCTTGCCGGTGAACGCCTCGGGCGGGCTCAAGGCGCGGGGCCATCCGGTGGGCGCCTCGGGCCTGGCCCAGGTGGTGGAGCTGGCCTGGCAGATGAGCGGGCAGGTGGAGCCGGCGCGCCAGCTGCCCCGGGTGGAGGTGGGCCTGGCCCAGTCCATCGGCGGCCTGGCCAACAACAACCTGGTCACCATCCTGGCCCGCACCGACGCTAAGCGCGCCTGGCAGGTGCCCGAGAAGATCGCCTATAGCCCCGAGCTGTTCCCCAGCCGCCCGCTCCTGCACCAGGAAAGCCTCCAGCCGGGCCGGGGCAGTCTGCTCACCTGGACCACCCTACACACCCCGCCAAAGGGATTCGACGCGCCCCTGGAGCTGGGCTATGTGCAGCTGGGCGACGGCTCGGTGATATTGGCCCACGGCCGCCTGGAGGAGCACCAGCCCAAGGAAGGGGCCACGGTCACGGTGGACGTGGAGGGCGAGCACTTCGTGTACAAGCCCCGCGACACGGCGGCCAAGTACCTCTGGCAGCTGGGCGGCAACCTGGCCCGCTCGGTGGTGGGCTGGTGGTCGGCCATGGAAGACGCCTCCACCAGCGCGGTGCGCGCCGGAAAGGCCGCCCGCCTCAAGGCCGCCCGCAAGAAGCGCCAGAGCGAACCGCCCGAGGAAGACTAGTCTATTTGCGCTAGGTTTTTCTCTGCTGCCCCCGACAGCTCGCTGTCTGGGTGCCGCAGGCACAAGAGGTCCGGCGCACCGTCCCGCCTGCTCCCAGCCGCCTCTTGCAAACAGAGATTGCCGCGTCGCGGCAAGGCCGCTCCTCGCAATGACAACTTTTTGTTTGCGAAATGGTTTTCTCTGCTGCCCCCGACAGCTTGCTGTCGGGGCCGCTCGGCTCCCAGCCGGGCGGCAAGAAATCTTCAGCGCCTATTCTCGGCTTGTGATGAAAAAAAATGTAGGGGCGGGGTTTATCCCCGCCCAAGAGCGCCCCGGACCGGCAACCACCGCCCCGCCTCGCCACCCACCTTTGTCATTGCGAGCGTAGCGAAGCAATCTCTGCCCCACCCCGGCCGCCTCTTATAAATAAAAAGGGCGGGGACCAGCCCCACCCTTGCAAACCCGGCTTCTTCTCTTAATCACAGAAACAGACGGTCATTGCGAGCAGCGGCGGCCCCAGAGGCAGATAAGGAAAGGCCGCCCCTCCCGCCGCTGCGTGGCAATCTTCCCTGGTGCCCGGCATCCCGCAGCATGTCTTTTCCGGGGTGGCCCAGACAGCTCGCTGTCTGGGTGCCGCAGGCACAAGAGGTCCGGCGCACCGTCCCGCCTGCTCCAACCCGCCCTTTGCAAACAGAGATTGCCGCGTCGCGGCAAGGCCGCTCCTCGCAATGACAACCTATGTGTTTGCGAAATGATTTTCTCTGCTGCCGCCTGACAGCTTGCTGTCGGGGCCGCGAAGCGGCGAGCCCCCCTACTTCCGCGCCACGTCGAAGTCCATCTCCCCGGACACCGTCTCCAGGGTGCGCGAGCGCACCGAGCGGAAACCCGCCGCCAGCATAGCCGAGGCGATCTGCCCCTGCGCGAAGTTGACCCCCTCGTCCGAGTTCAGCTGCCAGGCCAGCATGGACAGCACCATCTCTGCGGGCTTGGTGCCCTCGTGGGTGAGGCCCTCCTGCAACACGGCCAGCACCCCGCCGGGGTTCAGGGCCTTAAGCGCCTTGGCCATTAGCTCCTCCAGGCGCTCGCCGCAGAAGTTCAGGGAGGCGCAGGCCCAGATCAGGTCATAGCCATCCCCGATGGGGTCGCTCATGTAGTCGCCGCCCATAAACTCGATGCGCCCGCCCAGGCCATACTCCTCGATGTAGCGGCGGGCCTGCTCCCCCATGGCCGGGCGGTCGAAGACCACCCCGGTCATGCTGGGATGGGCCCCGACCATGGCGATGCAAAGCATGCCCGGCCCGCCGCCCAGGTCCAGCATTTTCTGGAAAGACGCGAACTCGGGCAGCTCCCGGACCAGCCCCAAGACGAACTGGGCCCGTCCCGCCCGGGCCGAGTTGGCCATGCCCTCGGCCATGGCCGACCAGTCGACCTCGCCAGCGGGCCCGGCGCCCTCCGCCGGGGCGGGTGGGCCCTCTTGCAGGCGCTGGGGCAGGCCGGCCAGGCCGTTGGTCACCATGCGGTGTGTGTTGATCAGGTGATCGCCCAGATAGGTGGGCTTGCCGGGCACCAGAAAGCGCGAGGCCTCGGGGCTGTTTTGGAACAGGCCGCCTTGCTTGCGCAGGATGTCGCCGGCGGCCAGGCCGTTCAGCAAGATGCTCGTGGCCCGAGGCTCCCAGCCCAGCCGCTCCGCCAGGGCGGCCGAGCCGCTTGGATTTTCCAGATGAGTGAAAAGGCCCACCTTGATGGCGGCCAGGATTAGCTCGGCCTTTATTGGCGCGAACACCGCGTCGTAAAGGCCGCGCGGGCTCTGTGCGATTGCTTCCAGGTTAACCATGTTGTCCCCCTGCCTGGTGTTGTCGGCTATGGGCGCGATTCGCGCGTCCAGGGGGCAGCTGGCGTCTTGGCTTGGATCAGTCCCACACCGCGAAAGACATCTGGTCATTCTCCGCGATGTCCTTCTTGATCAAGCGCCTGAGCTCCCGGGCCACCGGCCCCACCAGGCCGTTGTTCACCTCGTCGCCGTCCACCCGGGTCACGGGCAATACGTCCAAGGTGGTGCCGAAGAGCATCACCTCCTTGGCCGCGGTAAGCTCCTCCACCTTGATGTCGCAGCGCTCGATGCCCTTTAATTCGCCCGCCTCCACCAACCCCGTGGCCAGCTCGGCCGCGCGCTTGACCGTGGTGCCCTCCAGGATGTGCGTGGCCGGGGGCAGGCAGAGCACGTCGTCCTGGTCCACCAGGCCGAAGTTCTCGGTGGAGCCCTCGGCCAGATAGCCCTCCGGGTCCAGGCAAACCGCGAAGTCCCAACCCCGGGTGATGGCCTCGCGTTTCAAGAGCACGTTGGGCAGATAGTTGCAGGATTTCACCCCCGCGAAAAAGCCGCTCTTGGCCGGCACCGAGCTCACCCCCAGGTTCACCCCCTGCTCATAGGCCCCCTCGGGCAGCGGATGGGCCCGGCTGACCATGAGGTAGAGCCCCGGGTTGGGGCACTCGAAGGGGTTGGTGGTGAAGCCGCCCGGCCCGCGCGAGAGGAAGATCCGGAGCATGCAGTCGCGCTGCCCCCCGGCCATGACCACCGCCCGGGCCAGCCCGGCCAGCTCGCGGCGGCCCAGCGGCGGTTGCAGGTGGATGGCCGCGGCCGAACCCTCCAGGCGCTCCAAATGGCGCTCCAAAAGGTAGATGCGCCCGTTCACGCACTTGGTGGCCTCGAAAACCCCGTCGCCCCGGTGCACCAGGTGGTCGTCGATGGGCACGCTCATCAGCCAGGGGTCGGTTACGATGCCGCCCAGCCAGTTGGAGTACATGGCCAGGTAATCCGCCGCCCAGGGGCGCGGCAACGCCTTGAGGCGCTCCATGGCCTGAATATCATTCAGCTTCGGTGGGATGTGCTCTTTGCTCATGAAACCGACTCTACACCGTTGGGCCTTGGCACACAATACGCGCCGCTTTCCCACGCCTTGACAAAGCTTCTCACTTGGCTACAGTTACCTGTAATTTCCCCTATCTGCGGCGAGGAACAGAGTGACGGCAGCCAAGAAGAAGCCCTTTCCTCTCTCCCTGCTCCGGGACCTTTCGCGCACCATGAAAAAGGGCCTGGTCAAGAGCGCCGGGCGGGTGGACTTCGTGCGCCTGCTCAAGCACATCTCCGAAAGCGAGGCCGGCCGCCCCTGGCTGGACCGCTTCTCCCAGATGCCCGAGCACTGGGGCAAGGCCCCGGAGATCATAGAGCGGGCCGCCGAACTCACCCGGGCCCAACTCCTCGAGGAGGGCCGCGAGGTCGACGAGGAGGCCCTGGCGCGCAACCTGGAGTCCATCGGGGTGCGCTACGACCGCCAGCTGCACATCTACGGCGCTACGGCGGTGTGCACCCTGATGAACGGCTTCTTCTGGCAGCAGGATTCCACCAACTGCTTCACCTCGCCGGACCACCGCGAGATCGCCCACGTGGAGCTGCTCAAGCAGTACCGCGACCAGGGCCTGGGCGTGGTCTACCTCATCAACCACTCCTCGCACCTGGACGAGTTCCTCCTGGCCACGGTGATGGCCCAGCACGACCTGGGCCTGCCCCTGTTCGCGGCGGGCGACAACATGATGGCCATCAAATCCATCGCCAAGATCCTGTGGATCAGCTCCTACGTGGTGCGCCGCCGGGGGGCGGACCGGGCCTACATGGCCGCCCTGTACAACTACTGCCGGGCCGTGGCCGAGTGCGGCGAGCAGCAGGGCATCTTCCTGGAGGCCTGGGCCGGGGGCGCCCGCAGCCGCGACGGCTCTCTGCGCTACCCCCGCCGCCTGGTCACCCTGCGCGGGGCCCTGGCCGGGGACAAGGAAGTGGTCATCCAGCCGGTGGCCTGCTCCTTCGCGGCGGTGCCCGAAGACCTCTCCCTGGCCGCCCGCAAGGGGGCCATGGGCTGGGTGCGGGGCGTGGGCGTGCTGGGCACCCTGGCCCGCATGGTGGGCCATCCCCGCTCCTGGGTGTGGCGCAGCGTGCAAGACCTCTACGGCCGGGCCTACCTGACCCTGCCCCGGCCCCGCCTGCTTTCCGAGCTGAAGGAGGCCCACGCCGTCGACCGCCAGGGCCGGGAGCTGGACGAGTACGTGGCGCTGACCGCCATCAACGACATCGCCCGCTCCAAGAAGGTGATGGCTAGCCAGCTCACCGCCCGGGGCCTCATGCGGGCCCGCCGCCAGAAGCGCGGCGACCTGGTGGAGGCCACCCGGAGCGAGCTGGAGGGCCTGGCCGAGTACCACCGCGAGGCCTTCGGCCAGGAGCCGGACCTGGAGGACTTCATCCGCCAGAACCCGGTGGAAAAGGTGGTGGCCGACGGCCTGGGCACCCTCAAGCGGCGCGCGGTGGTCTGGCCCTTGATGCGCGACGAGAACAAGCTGCCCCTGGTGCGCAGCCCCAAGGGCCTGGGCTACTACGCCACCCACGGCGACCGGCGCATCTACTCGCCCACCGCCGACCAGAACGTGGTGGTGGCCGGGGCCGGGGACTGGGGCTTCGCCCTGGCCTGGCACCTGGGCTCGCACATGCTCGAAGCCAAGCGCTTTTTGAACGCCTCGCTGACCATCTACGACCCCCGCCGGGAGATCGTGGACCTACTGGCCTACGACCGCAGCCCCGAGGGCCGCTTCAGCGAGCAGCGCCTGCCCAAAAACGCCTTCGTCACCAGCGACCGCCCCAGCGCCTTCAAGAAAGCCTCCGAGGTGGTGGTGGCCACCCCGGCCTCCCACCTGGCCGACCAGCTGGGGGCCATCCTGGCCCACGCCGAGCAGGGGCTCAAGCTGGTGGTGGCCAGCCGGGGCCTGGCTCCGGGGCCGGAGCTGCCGGTGCTCCTGGCCCGGCGCATGGCCGCCCAGGCCGGGCGCAATGACGTGAGCATCTACGCCCTGGGCGGGGCGGTGGGCCCCGGCGACCTGATCCCCGGCCGCACCTCCCGCCTGGTCCTGGCCGGCCCGGCCCCGGGCCGCGCCGAGCTGGCCGAGCTTCTGGCCGCGCCTCCGGTGGAGGTCTATCAGGCCCCGGACGCGGTGGGGGTAAACCTGGCCGGAGTCCTGGCCCGGGTATACGGCCTGTGGGGCGGCTTCCTGCTCAAGACCGGCCGCCTGGCCCGGGCCTCGGCGGCCGGCTGCTATCTGGCCGACGCCTCGGCCGAGGCCATCGCCCTGTGCCGCGCCCTGGGGGGTTCGGCCGAAAGCTTCAGCGCGGCCAGCCCGGCCTGGTCCTCGGCCTTCGCGGCCAGCGGCCTGGGGGGCTCGGCGCGGGACTTCGGCCGCAAGCTGGGCAGCCTGGCCAAGCGGGGCAAGGAGCTGCCCGCCGCGGCGGCCAAGCTGGAGGAGCAGCTCACCGAGGAGGGCAACAGCCTCACCGCCTGGCGCGACCTGGCCCTGGCTACCCGCCTGGCCCGGCAAAACGGGGTGGAGATGCCCATCCTGGAGGAGGCCCACGCCACCCTGGTGGCCGAGAAGGCGGCAGACAAGGACAAGTAGCCGCCCACAGCCCCACGAAAAAACCGGGCCCCGGCATGTGCCGGAGCCCGGTCGCTTTTTGGGGGAGGGTGCCTGGCCTAGGCCAGATCGAAGCGGTCCAGGTTCATCACCTTGACCCAGGCGGCCACGAAGTCCTTGACGAACTTTTTCTCCGCGCCCTTGGCCGCGTAGACCTCGGCCACGGCCCTGAGCTGGGCGTTGGAGCCGAAGATCAGGTCCACCCTGGTGCCGGTCCACTTCAGCTTGCCGGTGGCCCGGTCGCGGCCCTCGAACACCTCGGCCTCCTCGGAGACCGGCTTCCACACGGTGCCCATGTCCAACAGGTTCACGAAGAAGTCGTTGGTCAGGGCCTCGGGCCGCTTGGTGAACACGCCGTGCTTGGTGTTCTTGAAGTTGGTCTTGAGCACCCGCATGCCGCCCAGGAGCACCGTCATCTCCGGGGCGGTCAGGGTAAGGAGCTGGGCCCGGTCGATCAAGAGCTCCTCGGCCGAAACGGCGTACTTGGCCTTCTCATAGTTGCGGAAGCCGTCCGCCTTGGGCTCCAACACCTTGAAGGCCTCCACGTCGGTCTGCTCCTGGCCGGCGTCGGTGCGCCCCGGCGCGAAGGGCACCTTGACCTTGTGCCCGGCGTTGGCCGCCGCCTGCTCGATGGCCGCGCAGCCGCCCAGCACGATCAGGTCGGCCAGGGACACCCGCTTGTTGCCGCTCTGGGCGTCATTGAACTCCTGCTGGATGCCTTCCAGCACCGAGAGCACCTTTTTCAGCCGGGCCGGCCCGTTCACCTGCCAGTTCTTCTGGGGCAGCAAGCGGAGACGCGCCCCATTGGCCCCGCCGCGCTTGTCCGAGCCCCGGAAGGTGGAGGCCGAGGCCCAGGCGGTGGTGACCAGCTGAGGGATGCTCAGGCCCGAGGCCAGGATCTTCTCCTTGAGCGCGGCCACGTCCTTGGCGCTGACCAGCTTGTGGTCCACCGGGGGCACCGGGTCCTGCCAGAGGAGGTCCTCCTGGGGCGCCTCGGGCCCCAGGTAACGCGAGCGGGGGCCCATGTCGCGGTGGGTCAGCTTGAACCAGGCCCGGGCGAATGCGTCGGCGAACTCCTCGGGATGGGTCAGGTAGTGCCGCGCGATGGGCTCGTAGATGGGATCGAACTTGAGCGACAGGTCGGCGGTGGTCATCATGGGGCGGCGCTTCTTGCTGGGGTCGTGGGCGTCCAGCACCATGTCCTGGTCTTCCACGTCCTTGGCCAGCCACTGGTTGGCCCCGGCCGGGCTCTTCACCAGCTCCCAGTCGTACTTGAACAGCACCTTGAGATAGCCCATGTCAAAGGTGGTGGGGTTGGGCTTCCAGGCCCCTTCGATGCCGCTGCTGATGGTGTCGCCGCCTTTGCCGCTGCCAAAGCTGCTCTTCCAGCCCAGGCCCTGTTCCTCCAGGCCCGCCGCCTCGGGCTCGGGGCCCACGTGGGCCGCGTCGCCCGCGCCGTGGCACTTGCCGAAGGTGTGGCCGCCTGCCACCAGGGCCACGGTCTCCTCGTCGTTCATGGCCATGCGCGCGAAGGTCTCGCGCACGTCGCGCCCCGAGGCCACCGGGTCCGGGTTGCCGTCCGGGCCCTCGGGGTTCACGTAGATCAGGCCCATCTGCACCGCGGCCAAGGGGTTCTCCAGGTCGCGGTCGCCGCTGTAGCGGCTCATGGGCTTGTCGCTGGTGGCCAGCCACTCATCCTCCGAGCCCCAATACACGTCCTCCTCGGGCTCCCAAAGGTCCTCGCGGCCCCCGGCGAAACCGAAGGTCTTGAAGCCCATGGACTCCAGGGCGCAGTTGCCCGCCAGAATCATCAGGTCGGCCCAGGAGATCCGGTCGCCGTACTTCTGCTTGATGGGCCAGAGCAGGCGGCGGGCCTTATCCAGGTTCACGTTGTCCGGCCAGCTGTTCAGGGGAGCCAGGCGCTGGTTGCCGCCCCCGGCCCCGCCCCGGCCGTCGCCCATGCGGTAGGTGCCCGCGCTGTGCCAGGCCATGCGGATGAACAGCGGGCCGTAGTGGCCCCAGTCCGCCGGCCACCAATCCTGGGAATCGGTCATCAGGGCGTAGAGGTCTTTTTTCACTGCTTTGAAATTGAGCTTGTTGAACTCCTCGGCGTAGTTGAAGTCCTCGCCCAGGGGGTTGCTCAGCTTGGAGTGCTGGTGGAGAACCTTGAGGTTGAGCTGATTGGGCCACCAGTCACGGTTGGAGGTGCCGCCGCCGGCAATGGGTTTTTTTTCGTGACCCGTCACCGGGCACTTGGCGTTATCGCTCATGAGGTTTCCTCCCTTAATAAACGGCATAAGACGTTGTCGGCCCGGAGCCGCCGCGGCGGCCCCAGACGATATTTCTTTTCTATGGAAAATTATTCTCCATTACGGACCCAAAAAAAAGGGCAATCCGCGTATTTTTTAGGATTTTTTTTGGCAGGCGGGGCAAAGCCCAAAGAAATCGAGCTGATGGCTGGTGATGTCGTAGCCGGAGCTCTTGGCCATCTCTTGGGCCAGGGGCTCCAGAGAGCCTATCTCCGGGTCGGCGATGGCCCCACAGCGGGTGCAGACGGCGTGGGCGTGGGGGATGGGCTTGCGGCCGTCGTAGCGGCTGCCCAGGTGGGCGAAACCCAGTTCCAAGACCTGGTCCAGGCCCTTGAGCATGGTCAGGGTCTTGTACACCGTGGCCAGGCTGGTGGTGGGGAAGTCCTGGGCCACCCGCTCGTAGATCGTCTCCACCCGGGGGTGGTCGGCGCTCTCGGCCAACACGCGCAATACAGCCAGGCGCTGGGGGGTCACCCGGTGGCCCGCCGCGCGCAGGGCGGCGGTCATATCCGCCACGCGCTGGCGGGGGTCCATGGCTGGAGCTGGCGGGGTCCTTGTCAAAAAAATCTTCTCACCGGAGAATTATTATCTATTGCCAGGATAGCCATTGACCGGATTTTGGTCAAGCGCAACCCGGCCCGCCCGGCCTAGTCCAAAAACTTGGGCGGCAGGTCGTCCTGGTTGTTCAGCTTGAGGCTGGGCACCACCATCAGGGTGGTGGTGGCGTGGGCCACCTGGCGGCCCTCGGCGTCTTGGATAACCGCCTCGCCCAGGCCCAGGCTGCGCCCCAGTTTTATGCAGCGTCCCAGGCCGATGAGCTTGCCCCTGGCCTGCACCGGGGACAGGAAGTTCACCTTGATCTCCACCGTGGTCATTCCCAGGCCCTCGTCCGCCTGGGAGTAGACCCCCCAGAAGCCGGCGGCGTCGGCCAGGGTGCAGATCACCCCGCCGTGCACCAGGCCGAAGGGCTGCATGTGCTTTTGGGCCAGGTCTATCTCCAGGCGGGCCTGGCCCCAGCTCACGTCCATGATGCGCATGGTTTGCAGATCAAAGTAGGGGCAGCCGTTCACCCCGGATTGCACCGAGGCCAGCCAGGCGGGGTTGATCTTCTTCATGCGCTTGCTCCTAGCCGGGCAGCTCCACCAGCACGCTGGGCGCGGGGGTCAGGTTGGCGGCCGGGCCCTGGGACATCACCGCCACGGTGCTCTCCAGGCCCACCGGGCCCAGGTCGCAGACGATCTTCAGCTCCAGGGCGTAGGTCTCGCCCGCGCGCACCACGGCGGGGGAGCCTTGCAGGATGTAGGGCGGCGAGCCCAGCTCCTGGCCCACCCCGTGGGCGCAGAAGCGTATCTTGCTGCCCTCGCGCCCCAGCCAGTCGTCGCTCAGGCCGTGGCGCGCCGCGATCTCCCCGGCCAGCGCGAAGAGCTCGCCGCTGATGGCGCCCGGCCTGAGGCCGTCGATGAGCGCGGCCTCGATCTCCTCCAAACAGGCGTGGGCCCGGCGCACCTGGTCCGGGGCCGGGCCGATCACGTAGGTCCGGGTCTGATCGGTCTGGTAGCCCTCCAGGCTCACCCCGAAGTCGATGTTGATGGGCACGCCCCTGACCAGCGGCTGGGGCGAGGCCCCCAGGGGGAAGGCGGGCGAGAGGCCCCAGCCGTTGAAGGGCGCGTCCAGGGCGCTGGGCAGGGCGCCGTCCGGGCCGGAGGCGATGTGCCAGGAGTAGGTCTGATGATACCCGGTGCGCGAGCGCAGATAGTCGATGGACCCACCGCTTATGGCCAGGCGCTGCATCTCCCCGGCCAGTTCGGCCTCGCTCATACCCTCGCGGATCAGCCCGGGCAGCTGGGCATATATATCGGCGGCCAGCTTGCCCGAGGCGGCGATGCGCTCCAGCTCCCAGGCGTCCTTCACCGCCTTGAGCTCCATCCAGGGGCGGGTGGCGTCCCCCAGCTCCACTCCGGGCAGGCGCTTGACCCAGCCCAGGTAGTCCGCCGCCGAAAGCACGTCCATGGTCAGGCCCAGCCTGGCCCCAGCGGGCAGGGCCTCGCGGAGCATGCCCGCCGCCTGGGTCAGGCCGCTGATGGGCGTGACCGCCAGGGGACACTCGGCCGCGGCCCGCCCGACGTGGCGGCGCATGAGCACCAGGGGCTCGCCCGCGGCGGGCACCAGCACCAGGCCCTGCTGGCTGGTACCCGAGGCGTAGAACACGTCGTAGGAGTCGGTGAGCAGCACCGCGTCCAGGCCCGCCTCGGCGCACATGGCCGCGATGCGCTCCACGCGCGGGCCGATCACCTCGGCCGGGACCAGGTGGTACCAGGAGGGGAAGCGCCAGCTCACAGCAGCTCCTCCGCCCGGCCCAGCCAGGCCCAGACCAGCTCGGCCATGGCCTCCAGGTCCGAAAGCTTGAGCAGCGAGGCCTGGGAATGGATGTAGCGGGTGGGCACGCTCACCACCCCGGTGGGCACCCCACCCCGGGAGGTGTGGATGGCCCCGGCGTCGGTGCCGCCGTAGGGGGGCAGCTTGCGCTGGCAGGGCACGCCCGCCTCGGCCGCCGCCTCCTCCAGGCTCTCCACGATGCGCGCGGGCACCACGATGCGCCCGTCGGCCACGGTGATGGCCGGGCCCTTGCCCAGATGCGAGGCGTTGCGCCAGGCGACCACGCCCGGCGTCTCGCCCATGGTGGACTCCACACACAGGGCCAGGTCCGGAGCCAGGTCAAAGGCCGAGGTCATGGCCCCGCGCAGGCCCACCTCCTCGGCCACCGAGAAGTTCATCACCAGGCCGAAGGGCAGCTCGCGCCCCTGGTCGGCCAGGCGCTCCAGCAGGTGCGCCAAAATGGCGCAGCCCGCCCGGTTGTCCAGGTTGCGGGCAAAGTAGCAGCCCTCGCCCAGGGGGCCGCAGCCCAGGTCCAGCACCCCCATGGAGCCCACCTGGATGCCCGCCTCGGCCACCGCCTCGGCGCTGCCCAGGCCGGGGTCCAGGAATAGCTGCTCCCAGGCCAAAGCCTTGTCCAGGTCCTTGCCGTGGGACACATGGGGCGGCAGCAGGCCGCACAGGGCGGGCAGGCTCTGGCCGGGCCGGGTCTGCAACAAGACCCGCGAGCCGGGCATGAGCCGCTTGTCCAGGCCGCCCAGGGGGGCCACCCGGATGAACCCGGCATCGTCCACCTGCTGCACGATCAGCGCAACCTCGTCCAGGTGGGCGTCCAGCATCACCAGGGGCCGCTTGTCCGGGTTCCACCAGGCCCTAAGGCTGCCCAGACGGTCCACCTCCATGCGCTGCGCCTTGGCTTCCACCAGCTCGCGCACCACGGCGCGGATCTCGTCCTCGCGCCCCGGCGGGCCCAGGGGCGGACAGAGCCGGTCCAACAACTCGCTGAGGGTCATGCTCGTCTCCTAACCCTAGTGCAGGTGCTCCTCCTGGGGCGGGGGCCCGGCGAAGAAGGCCTTCAGATAGTACAGCCCCTTGGTATCCGGGCTGGTCACCGGCGCGCTGCCCAGGCGGCCCTGGGCGCTGAGCATCTCGTAGAGGTCGTCCACGATGGTGGCGAACAGCTCGAAGTCCGAGGGGGACTGGTAATAGCTGTCCAACAGGGCCAGGAAGTCCGATCCCAGCTCGTAGTTCTCCAGCACGGTGAGCAGATGGGCCTCGTCGCTGGTGCCCACGTAGATCAGGTGGGGGCAGCGGTTGATCTCGCTCACCTCCTTGCCCAGCCGGAGCTGGTTGTCCTCGGAGCAGAAGGGGCACTGGCTGTGGATGATCTGCCCGCCGCCCGGCTCCTGGGGCACGTACAGGGCCAGCTCGCTGGGGCTGAAGGTCACCTCGGGATGCAAGCGGCCCAACAGCTCCAAATCCACCGGCTCGCCCATGATCGCCGCGCACCAGCGGCTCCAGGCCAGGGCGGCCACGGCCGGGGCCAGCTCCCCGGGCACCCCCTCCAGGGCGTCGCCCAGGGTCAGCCAGGTCAAGAGCTCCGCGTCGGAGTGGGCCCCGGTGGCCTGGGGCCGGGCCAAAACCTGCGCGGCCAGCTCGGCCAGGGCCGGGTCCGGGCTCTCCGGGTCCTGTCCCGCGGCCTGGAGGGCCCGCCGGGTCAGGGTGTTCAACTCCTGGCCGGCGGCGGCGCGCATCTGGGGCCCCCCGGCCAGGGCGGCGGCCATGTAGTCCTCCACCAGCTCGTAGTCGCCGGGGTCGATGGCCCCCTCGCGCACCGGGCCCAGGGAGTAGAGCACCCGGTGGAACAGGAAAGGCCGGTCGGCCCTCATGCTGGCCAGGGCGTGGGCCAGCACCGGGCCGGGCTCGGGCAGGGCCCAGAGCCAGGCCAGGGGGTCGCGCCCCTGGCTCTCGCTGGGGTGCATGGTCTCGGCGGCCAGGGAGGCGCGGACCGTGAGGTCGAAGACCTCCTCGTCCTCCATGCCCAACAGCCCCGCCTGGTCGAAGCAGAAGGCCGGCCAGTCCAGGGCCCGTAGCGGGCTGAAAAAAGCGGTCTCCAATATGCCCCGCACCAGGGCCAGGTCGCCGTAGAGCTTTTCCCGGGGGTCCATGGCCCTACTCCTCGATGGGGTGGTGGTGATGGGGCTCCGGGTCCTTCAAAAACTTGTCGTGATACTCTTCTTCGCTCAGGTGCCGGCGCAGCAGGTCGCTGATCAGGTCGAAGACCGTCTCCAGGTCCTTCTGCTCCAGGCGGGGGAGGATGGCCCTCATGCAGTCGTCGTCCGCGAACTTCTGCAAGTAGACCCACACCGTGGCCTCGTCGGTGGGCCGGTCCAGGCCGAAGCCCACCAGGCCCTTGTATTCCTCCACAAAACCGTGGCTGTGATCGGCCATGTTCTCTCCTTTTAATTACAGGCGTGCGGCCTTGCGCCGCCCCCGGCGGGCCAGCCAGGCGGTGAGCCCCAGGGCCAAGGCTAGGCGCGGCCCCAGAATCCAGAAGGCGCTGCCGCCCAAGAGCACGAAGATGGCCGTGTCCTCCACCACCGCGTGGCAGGTGATGAGAAACACCGCCAGGGCCAGGCGCTCGCCCTCGGCCAGGCCCCGCTCCCGGCTCACGGAGACCAAAATGCCCGCGCCGTACAACAGGCCCAGGAACACCCCGGCCAGAAGGGGCACCAACGCCCCCGGGCCCAGGCCCAAACGGGCCAGCCAGGGGCGCAGGCGGGGCCAGGGGCGCTCGAACACCCCGTAGGCCTTGGCCATCTCGTAGCCAATTATAAGGGGCAGCACCACCGCGGCAATCTCGGCGCAGAGGATGAGCCCCTGGCCCAGGGCGCCGGGGATTATGCCCCACACCTTGCCTAACATATGATCAGCGCCAATAGCCAGCCCGCCCCCAGGCCCAAGGCCAGGCGGAACCAGGTAAGCAGTTGGTAGCGCGGGGTGAGCTGGCGCACCACCACCGCCTCCACCAAGAGGCTATGGCTGATGCCCAGAATGAGCCCCAGGATGCTCACCTGCTGCCAGGTGAGGGCCAAGGGCGCGGCCACCGCCGCCGCCGCGTAGAGGTTCACCAGCATCCCGGCCACCAGCACCGCCGCCGCCTCGGGGGGCAGGCTCCACTGGCCCATCACCGGGGCCAAAAAGCCGCTGATATAGGCCATGGCCCCGGAGGCGGTGAGCACCTCGGATAGCACGTACAGGGGCAGGATGTTGATCACCAGAAAGCCCATGAACTTGCGGCAGCGGGCGAGGCCCTGGCCCAGGGCCGGTCGCCACAGGGGCACCGGCGCGGCCGTCTGGCGGGGTGCGGTCGACATGGCTGAAGCATAGGCCCCAAGTGCTATATGGTCAAGGAGCCCCCTTGACAAGGCGGGAGCCGCCTTGGCAAGATAATTCTGGTCTAAGGTTAGCCCAATTTTCGATCTTCATTTGACTACCCCCGCACCGGGAAGCACAACCCGGCGAGGAGGTTCTTTGCACAATAGGAAACGGAAAAAAGCCTACGAGGAGGTGGCCGAGGCCATCCGCACGCAGGTATTTTCCGGCGAGTTGAGCCAGGACCAGCAGCTGCCTCCCGAACGAGAGCTGGCCGAGGGTTTCGGGGTCAGCCGGGTGGTGGTGCGCGAGGCCATCCGCACCCTGGAGCTGGCCGGCATCCTGCGCGTGCAAAAAGGGGCGGGCGGGGGCACCTTCGTGTGCCATGACCTGGACAAGCCCCTCATAACCTCGATAGAAAATCTTTTAGCCGGGGGAGACATCTCCCTCAACGACCTGTTCGAGATGCGCCTGATGCTGGAGCCGCCCGCCGCGGCCCTGGCCGCCGAGAGGGCCCGCCCCGAGGACCTGGGGCCCCTGCGCGAGATTCTGGAACAGGCCGAAGGCAATCATAGCGACTCCCAGGCGCTTCGAGACGACAACCTGGAATTCCACCGCCGCCTGGTGGCCCTGGCGGGCAATCCCCTGCTCAGCGTGCTTTGCGAAACCGTGCTGAGCATTCTGGTGGGGACCCTGCGAGGCAAGTTGAACCGCCGGACGAGCCAAACGGTTCACCGGTTTCACCACCAAATCTTTCAGGCGTTGCTGGCCAGTCAAGCCGACCTGGCCCGCAAGCTGACCATAGACGACCTGGAGACCTTGCGCGATTTGTACCACCGCATGGGGGTGCAAGTGGCCCAGGACCAGGCCAGCCGCAAGGCCAGCTGAAGATTTTTTAAACCAGGTAACTGTCTCAAAACGTATGGGAGGACAAACATGCGAATCAGCAAACTGATGCTCATCGGGCTCATGGCCGCCATGGCCCTGGCCCTGGCCCTGGGTGGCTGCGCCACCGTGGACAAGGGCGTGGACAACATGAAGAAGGAGATGGCCAAGCCCGCTCCGGTGAAGCCCGGCCCCTGCGCGGTGCAGGGCAAGCTGGTGCGCGCCCTGGCCCCCGAGGCCAAGCTGGTGGGCCTCACCTGCATGCACAAGCCTTTCGACGGGGTGATGTCCCTGGCGGTCAAGGTTTCGCTGCAGAACGTGTCCAAGGAGCCCCAGCGTTTCCGGGTCAACATCTTCCTGGCCAACGACAAGGCCGTGGGTGGTCTCATCCCCCGCAAGACCAAAAAGGGTCTGGTAAAGCCCGGCGCCACCGCCAGCTTCACCTACTTCTTCAAGGGTCAGGAAAAGACCCCTCTGGGCATGACCCTCATCGTCAAGACCATGAGCAAGTAGCCCAAGGATCAAGGGAGGAACCCAATGAAACGCTTTAGCATTATTGCAATCATCGCGGCGCTGATCCTGGTCGGCGCCGGCCTGGCCCAGGGCGTAACCTTCATTTCCATCGGCACCGGCGGCACCGGCGGCATCTATTATCCCTACGGCGGCGGCGTGGCCGAGGTATGGTCCAAGTACGTCAAGGGCGTCAAGGCGGTGGCCGAGGTCACCGGCGCCAGCGTGGAGAACGTCAAGCTGGCCGACAAGGGCGAGACCGTGGTGGGCGAGGTCATGGGCGGCGTGGCCCTGGCCGGCTACAAGGGCCTGAGCAAGTTCCGGGGCAAGAAGCACCGGATCCTCTCCATGGCCATCATGTACCCCAACCTGCTCCAGGTTGTGGTGATGAAGAAAAGCCCCATCACCAACATCGAGCAGATCAAGGGCAAGAGCATCTCCAGCGGCAGCCCCGGCTCGGGCACCAACTTCATGGCCGAGGCCGTGTTCAAGGCCC
This sequence comes from Desulfarculaceae bacterium, assembly GCA_020444545.1. Classification (NCBI taxonomy): domain Bacteria; kingdom Pseudomonadati; phylum Thermodesulfobacteriota; class Desulfarculia; order Desulfarculales; family Desulfarculaceae; species Desulfarculaceae bacterium. Next base: position 775,345 of record JAHLKT010000001.1, read on the forward strand.
TGGGCATCGAAAAGGGCTCCTACGACGACAAGCGCCTGAGCTTCACCGAGACCGCCAACGCCCTGCGCGACGGCACCATCGAGGTGGGCATCTGGTCGGTGGGCCCGGGCACCAGCTCCATCATGGACCTGGCCACCACCCACGAGATCCGCATCCTTTCCTTCACCCCCGAGCAGGTCAAGAAGATCACCGGCGCGGTGAAGACCTACATGGCCGTGGACCTGGGCGCCGGCGTGTATCGCGGCGTGGACAAGCCGGTTCCCACCATCGGCGTGTGGAACGTGATGATCGTGCAGAAGTCCCTGGACACCGAGCTGGTCTACAAGCTGGTCAGCGCCCTGTGGGACCACCGCGACTACATGATGAAGATCCACCCCTCGGCGGCTTACACCACCCCGGAGAACGCGGTTAAGTACAGCCCCATTCCGCTGCACCCGGGCACCATCAAGGCCCTCAAGGAACGCGGCGTCACGGTGCCCGACATCCTGAAGCCCTAAGTGACCGCACTGAACCGGCCGGTCCGGCTGGCCCTTTTGGGGCTGGCCGGACTGGCCTTGATTCTGATCGTATTGGCCCTTTTGCCCGGAGGAGTGGTGCTGAGCATCACTCCGGTGAAGGGTGGGCCGCCCCTGCTGGAGCTGCCGCTCCAGCCCGGCGAGCGCTTCACCCTGCACTACTACCATTCGGTGGAAAACGCCCCCATCTGGGAGGAGCACAGCGTCGATTCCTCGGGACGCATCTACATCGAGGAAGAGCGCTACCTCAAGTACGGGGCGGGCATGGGCAAGATGCCCGGGGTGGGCCGCATGATCATGCGCGGCCCCTATGAAGCCATTACCGACATGCACCTGCCCACCGGGGACTTCGTCCTCAGGGTAGGCAGCCCGGGGGTGGACCACACCATCCTGTGGCGGCACACGGCGACCAACCTGAGCGCCGTGGTCCCCCACCAGGCGGTGATGTTCTCGGCCCGGCCGGAGAGCCTGCTCGGCGAGCTGTGGCACCGGCTGATGCCCAGGAAGGCCACTCCCAACACGCGGGAGCCGTAGATGATTTCAACCGTGAATGCCGCCGGCGCGGCGAGCCAGCAGGGGCCCAACCAGGCCCTGGTGAACGCGGTGGCCAAAGTGGTCATGGTTCTGGCGGTGAGCCTGAGTCTCTACCAACTTTACACCGCGGGTATCGCTCCTCTCACCGCCCTGGTCCAGCGCTCGCTGCACCTGGGCGCCATTCTCAGCCTCACCTTCCTGCTCAGGCCCATCGGGCCCTGGGCCCGGAAGGACCGCTTCAATTTCTGGACGCTGATGGACTGGGCCCTGGTCTTGGCCTCGGTCTATTGCGTCTATTACATCTGCTCCAACTTGAACGAGATCTTCGCCCGCCAGGGAGACTGGCTCGAGGCCGACGTCTGGGTCAGCGTGGTGGGCACCCTGCTCACCCTGGAGGCCTGCCGCCGGGTCATCGGCGGGGTGATGGCCGGCATCTGCTTCGCCGCGCTCATCTACGCCTTCACCATGGGCGACGTGATCCTGGCGGTGTTGGGCTGCATGCTCTTTGCACGGCTGTGCAACAGCCCCAAGAGCTGGCTCACCCTGCTGGTGGGCCTGGCCGCGGTGGGCTATTGGCTCTACGGCATCTATTACGAGCCCTACCTGCTGGACATGTTCCTGCACAAGCCCTACAGCGTGGAGCGCATCGCCACCACCCTGTGGCTGACCACCGAGGGCATCTTCGGCCTGCCCCTGGGCGTGGCCGCCACCTTTGTCTTCGTGTTCGTCTTGTTCGGGGCCTTCCTGGAGGTCACCGGCGGGGGCAACTTCTTCATCGATTTGGCCTACGCCCTCACCGGCCGCTTCTCCGGCGGCCCGGCCAAGACCGCGGTATTGGCCTCGGGCTTCATGGGCTCGGTGTCCGGCTCGGCGGTGGGCAACGTGGTGGCCACCGGGTCCTTCACCATCCCCATGATGAAACGGGTGGGCTATAGGCCCCACGTGGCCGGGGCCATCGAGGCGGCGGCCAGCACCGGCGGCCAGCTCATGCCCCCCATCATGGGCGCGGGCGCCTTCCTCATGGCCGAGTTCACCAACACCAGCTACCTGACCATCATCAAGGTGGCCCTGGTGCCGGCCATCCTCTACTACTTCACCGTGCTTCTGTTCGTGCACTTCGAGGCCCAGAAACAGGGCATCATGGGCCAACCCAAGGACAAGCTGCCCAAGGCCTGGAACGTGATCAAAGGGGGCCTGCACTTCATCATTCCGGTGGGCATCCTCGTCTACGTGCTCATGGCCAACTACTCGCCCATGATGGCCGGCTTCGTGGCGGTGGTGAGCACCCTGGCCGCCAGCATCCTGGCCAACCTGGTGCGCTGGAGCCTGAACAAGGGCGTGGTCAAGGAGATCAGCGACCAGCGCCTGAGCGCCGGGGAGCTGGCCAAGGCGGAAGGTTCCATGGTGGTCACCGGCCTGGAGCGCGGGGCCAGGAACGCCATCATGGTCTCGGTGGCCTGCGCCGCGGCGGGCATCATCGTGGGCATGGTCACCCTCACCGGCATGGGGCTCAAGTTCTCCAGCCTGGTCCTGGACCTCTCCTTCGGCATCGAGGCCCTGGCCATCCTGCTCATCGGAGCCGCCTCGCTGGTCTTGGGCATGGGCCTGCCGGTGACCGCCTCCTACATCGTCCTGGCCACCCTGGCCGGTCCGGCCCTGCTGGACCTGGGCGTGCCGCTGTTGGTCACTCACATGATCGTGTTCTGGTACTCCCAGGACGCCAACGTGACCCCGCCGGTCTCCCTGGCCTCCTTCGCCGGGGCGGGCGTGGCCGGGGCCAACCCCATGCAGACCGCCTTCACCTCCTGGAAGCTGGCCAAGGGGCTCTACATCATCCCCATCATCATGGCCTACCGCCCCATGCTGGGCATCGCCAACGGCAAGGAGTACGAGCTGATGCACTGGGAGGTGATCTTCACCTGGATCACCACCCTGTGCGGCCTGGTGGCCTTTGCTTCCGCCCTGGACCGCTACATGTTCCGCAAGGCCACCATCCTGGAGACGGCGATCCTGGTCTGCGCGGCGGGCCTGCTGTTCTGGCCGGACATCGTGCTGCCCGGCGGCGGGGTGATCCCCGCCTGGCTGGTGGATTCGGCCGGCTTCGGCTTGCTGATCCTGGTAGTGATCATGCAGAAGGTCTGGCGCCCGGCGGGCGCCGCCCCGGCCGCGGCCTGACTCTAGAAACAACCCGAACCCCCAGGGGCGGCTCCGAACGGGGCCGCCCCTTTTTTGCGGCTATAATGGCCTCATGACTTGGCGTCTGAAATCTTTGGCCGCGCTGTTGCTGGTATTGCTCCTGGCCGCCCCGGCCCGGGCCTGGTCGCCGCCAGCCGACCCGCCCCGCCCCGGCCCCTGGGCCGTGGCCGAAAGCCGCCAAACCTGGCAGGACGCCTCCCGCGGCCGCGAGGTGCCGGTGAAGCTCTACCGCCCCCAAGGCGCGCCCGCCCCCTGGCCGGTGCTGATAATCTCCCACGGCCTGGGGGGCAGCCGCGAGGCCATGGCCTACCTGGCCCGCCATTTGGCCAGCCAGGGCTACGGCGTCTGCGCGGTGCAACACGCGGGCAGCGACGGCGAGGTGGGCGCGGGGCTCAGCCTGCTGGCCACCTACTGGGCCCTGTACAAGGCCGGGCGCAACCCGGAGAGCTACCGCCAGCGGGCCGGGGACCTCTCCTTTGCCCTGAACCGCCTGGCCCTATTGAACCGCGAGCCCGGCCCCTGGCAAGGCCGCCTGGACCTGGGCCGCGTGGGGGTGGCCGGGCACTCCATGGGAGCGCTCAGCGCGCTGATCGCGGCGGGACAGGATTTCGGAGGGGGCGGTGCCTGGCGCGAGCCCCTGTTCCGGGCCTTCATCGCCCTGAGCCCGCCGGTGCCCGGCAAGCTCCCGCCTCGGCGGATGTACGGGCCCATCGCCCTGCCCGGCCTGCACATCAGCGGCGGACAAGACGTGGCCCGCCTGGGCTTCACCACCGCCGAGCGGCGGCGAGTGCCCTTTGACCACATCAAACGGGCCGACCAGTATCTACTGTGGCTAAACGACGGCGATCACCGCAGTCCCCTGGGCTATCCTGCCGGGCCGGAGCGTCCGGCCCACGAGGCCCGCTACCACCAGCTCATCCTCATGGCGGTGAGCGCCTTTGCGGACGCCTATCTGCGGGAGGAGGCGGCGGCGCGGGCCTGGCTGCAAGGCCCGGCCCCGGAGCGGGCGGTGGGAGGCGTGGCCGCCTGGGAGTGGCGGGCCGGGACGCCGCGCCGATAGCGCCGCGCCCCACAAAAAAAGGGCGCGCCCCATGGGACGCGCCCTGAATCGTTCCAGCGGAAAAGGAGGAGCTTACTCTTCCGTTTTCTCCTCGGCCGGGGCCTCTTCCATGGCCGCCAGCTTGGCCTTGAGCTCGGCCACTTCCTGCTTGTAGCGCTCGGCGTCGTCGCCCTCGGCGGCGGGCGGGGTGAAGGGCTCCATGGCCGCTTCGCTCTCGGCCTTGCGCTTGTCCTTCATCTCCTCGGCCCCCAGATAGGCGGCCAGAACCCCGCCCAGGATCAGGATGGGCGGAATCACGCCCTTGAGCAGCCAAAGAAACTCGTCCCACCAGGCGAAGATGCCGATGATTCCCAAAAGCAGGGCTATCAACCCACCAACCAAGGCCACCATGATTATCTCCTCCTTAGGGGATTTGCATTTTTCGTGTGGATGGAGACGCCAAAGCGGAAACGGCCTCCACTCATTTCTAGGTAGCATGGGCCACGCCCGGCTGTCAAACCTTTGCGCCACCCCGGCCCCATGCCCGGACGCGCCATCCCCCCGCCGGATGGGGGGCCAAAACATAGAGCGCGCCGTCCTCGCCGGCCAGCCGCCAGCGCCGGGCCACCGGCTCGGCCGGGTCCGCCCCGGCCACCAACTCCTCGCCCAGGATGCTCACCGTCCGCCAGCCATCGCCCAAATCCAGGGCCACCGGAGTCTGGCGGGAGCGGCCGCTTTCCCAAAAGCGTACCCTGGCCGCCCGCCAAGCGCTAGCGGAAGGCCCCATAGACCCGCTCGTCGTGGGCCCCCCGGTCCAGGAGCACCTGCTTGAAGCGGGTGGGCGCGGGCACTCCGCTGAGGCGGAGAATCTCCACCTCGCCGCCGGGCACCTTGGCGTGGATGTGCACGTGGGCCACGTTCATCAGGCGCTGGGCCATGCCCCGCCGCAGGTCGATGCGGGTTATGTTCACGATGGGCGCGATCTGCTTGGCGTGGGAGGGGAAGCTCCGCTCCACCTCCACCGCATCCTGGCTCACCCTATACATGCGCGTGAAGCGGGTGATGATTACGTAGGCCCCCAAAAGACTGGCGATGAGCTGGCCCGCCGCCTCGGATATGAAGGTATCCGGGTTTACCAGAGGCCCCACCAGGAAGATGAAGATGCCGAAGTACCACACCCCGAAGGACTGCCACGCGGGGCGGAACTCCATGTAACGGCCGATGGTCGTCTGGGCCATGCGCGTCTCCTAAAAAACGTACGGCCCCAGCCTAACCCGGCCTCATGGCTTTGGCAAGGCGCATGGGGCCTGCCGGCCTCAGCGAACCCCGGCGAACTGGCGGGCGGCCCGCCGGCGGGCGCATTCGGGGCAAATCACCTCCCCGCCCATGCCCTCCTTTTGCCGCGGGCTCAGGCGGCTGGCCACCCGGTCCAGGTATAGCTGGGGCAGATAGGGCTTGCCGCAGGCATCGCAGGTGAGCAGGGGCAGCTCGCGAAGCACCGTGCCGGCCAGGGTGGTCTTGCGCACCCCGTCCCGGTCCATAAGCCGGATGGCCCCGGTGGGGCAAGCCGCCGAGCAGGCTCCGCAGCCGATACAGCGGTCCGCCGCCTGATGGAAGTCGATGAGCGCGCTGCGGTTGGCCGGGGTCTCGCGGAAGTGCAAGGCCCCCACCCCCATCTCGGCGCAGGCGGTCTGGCACAGGCCGCATCCGATGCACACGTCGCAGCGCAGGCAGCGCCGGGCCTCGCCCAGGGCCATGGCGTCATCGAGCCCCAGCTCGGCCTGCTCGAAGCTGTCCGCCCGCTCCAGGGGGGGCAGCTTGGGGATGTCGGGCCGCTTGAGGCTGGCCTTTTGGTCCGCTTCCACCAGCAGGGGGGCCACCACCGCCCGGGGGGTGGGATAGGTGTCCGCCGGGTCCAGGGCCTCGCCCTTGAACTGGGCGTCCATGGCCAGGGCGGCCCGCTTGCCCGCGGCCACCGCCTCCACCACCGTGGCCGGGCCGGTCACCACGTCGCCGCCGGCGTAGAGCCAGCCCAGGGAGGTCTGGCCGCTGAGCATGTCGGCGTTCACCGTCTTGGCGCAGAGGTTGTCGTCGTGGGCCCAGGGGCCCAGGCAGGCCAGGTCCGGCCGCTGGCTGATGGCCGCGATGATGGCCCCGGCCTCCATGATGAACTCGCTGCCCTCCATGGCCTGGGGGCGGCGGCGGCCGGTGGCGTCCGGGGGCCCCAACTCGGCCCGCAGGCACTTGAGGCCCGTGACCTGGCCATCCTCGCCCACCACCTCCACGGGCATGGTGAGAAAGGCGATGTTGATGCCCTCGGCCAGGGCGTCGTCGATCTCCTCGCCGTGGGCCGGCATCTCGCCCCGGGTGCGGCGGTAGCTGATGGTCACCTCGCAGCCCAGGCGGCGGCAGGTGCGCGCCGCGTCCATGGCCGCGTTGCCGCCGCCCACCACCACCACCTTGGCGGCCGGGGCGCCCTGGGTGCCCAGGGACACGCCCCGAAGGAAGGTGATGGCGTCGTGCACCTGGGGATAGTCGGTCTCGCCGGGGATGCCCAGGCGGTAGCCCTCGTGGGCCCCGATGCCCAAAAACACCGCCTCGTAGCCCTGCTCCTTGAGCTGGTCCAGGGTGAAATCGCGGCCCAGGGCCTGGCCGTTTTTCATCTCCACCCCCAGCTCGGCGATGGCCTGGACCTCGGCGTCGATCACCTCGCGGGGCAGGCGGTAGGCCGGAATGCCCAGGAAGGTGGTGCCGCCCATGACCTCCTGGGCCTCGAATAGGGTCACTTGGTGACCGGCCAGGGCCAGGAAGTAGGCGCAGGTCAGGCCGGCCGGGCCGCCGCCGATCACCGCGGCCTTGTGGCCGCTGGCCGGGGCCAGCTCGGGCCGGGGGTAGTGGCCCTGGTCTTCCAAAACGTGGCGGCAGGCCACCGCCTTCATGGCCCTAATGCTGATGGGCGTGTCCAGTTCCTGGCGCAAGCAGGATTTCTCGCAAGGGGCCGGGCACACCAGGCCGCAGATGAAAGGCAGAGGATTGTCCTTGCGCATCACCTCCACCGCTTCCACGTAGCGCTTTTGGCCGATCAGGGCCATGAAGGAGGGGATGTCGATGCCCGCCGGGCAAGTGGCGTGGCAGGGGGCCACCAGGGGGCGCAAACAGTCCATGGCCGCGCAGGGGATGCCCTGGGCGTGGGAGACCCACTCCTCGCGGAAGTGGCGCAGGCTGCTGGTCAGGGGCCAGGCGGCCGGGGAGTTCATGGCCTCCAGCTGCCCGGCGATGGCCTCCAGCTGCTCCACCACCTCCGGGCCGCCCCGCCGGATGCGCAGCTGTATGATCAGGCGCACCGCGTGCCAGGTGAGGGTGCGCGAGGCGTCGGAGGGGTGTTCGCCCAGCTGGGCCAGGCGGATCATGGCCTTGCGGGTCAGCTCCACCAGACAGCGCTCGGCCCCCACGGCCAAGAGGGTGGCGAAGCCGGGGTTGGCCCCGGCGGCCATCATCTCCTCGGGCTCCAGGGGCAAATCGGTCATGTCCGGGGGCAAAAAGCCGCCCGCGCCGGAATCCAGGGCCAAGGCCCGGGGCGGGTGCTTGGGGTCCGGGCCTCCGGCCAGGGTAAGCACCGTGCCCAGGGTGTTGCCCAGGGACACCTCCACCAGGCCGGGCCGGGCCACCGCCCCGCCCACCGTGATCAGGCGGGTGCCCGCCTCGCCGCCCGGCGCGGATGCCAGGTCGGGGTGGGTGAGGATGCGCTTGATCTGATACCAGGTCTCCACGCAGCAGATCAGGCGGGGGGCCGTGTCGGCCGAGGGCGCGTTGAAAAGCTGCCCCACCCTGACCTCCAGCTCAAAGGCGCTGCCCGCGGGCAGGCCCCGCCACTTCAGCTCGGCCATGGCGTTGAGTAGCGCGGGCCGGTGCCGGGACAGGCTGGAATCCAATAGCACCAGGGCCCGGGAGGCCCCGCTGGACAGATGGGCCAGGTAGAGCGCCTCGATGAGCCCGTAGGGGTCCATGCCCAGGAGCCGGTCCTCGGCCTTGGACAGGGTGTCGCGCTGGCGGGCGTCCACCACCATCTCGCCCGTGCCGCCCTGCTGGGCAAAGGCCCACCAGGAATGGAACACCGGCTCGGCCGGGGTGGTGCGGCGGCGCAGGCCCGCGGCCCGGAGCTGCTTTACCGCGTCGAGCGCGTCCAACTGGTGCAGCTCAAACCCGCCGGCGGCCAGATAGGCGTCCAGGTCGGCCAGACCGGGGCGCTGGGTGCGCTCCAACAGGGAGTGGGGAATGGAAAGGGGTGCTTGCGGAGCCATAACTGCTGCCTCGAAGATCGCGGTTAACCCCCCGCCGGGCGGGGGGTTCGGATTAGGGCCGCCCCCGGAGGCCTAGACCTTGGGGTTGAAGTGGTCGCGGGCCACCGCGGCGGCGAAGCGCTCCCGCTGGCCGGTGGGCAGATTCTCGGCGCTGCCGAAGTCCAGGCACTGGGTCAGGCACTTGGTGACGCAGGCCGGCTTGAGGCCCTGGTCCACCCGCTCCATGCAATAGTCGCACTTGACCGCCTTGGCCGTGACCGGGTTCCACTGGCAGGCTCCCCAGGGACAGGCGGTGATGCAGCTCTTGCAGCCGATGCACAGGCTGGGCTCGATGAACACGATGCCGTCCTTGGCCCGGCGCTTGATGGCCCCGGAGGGGCACACGTTCATGCACCAGGGTTCCTCGCAGTGGAAACAGGGCATGAACACGAAGCGCACCCGGGGGATGTCCTTAACCTCCACCGGGCCCACCGACATGTTCTTGCACAAGGACGGGCCCATGGGCAGGTCCTTGTTGGTTTTGCAATGAATCTCGCAAGCCAGGCAGCCTATGCAGCGCTCCGAGTCTTGCAGAAGGAAATATTTGCTCATTTCGCTCCTCACAGGGTGAGGGTTATAGGCTTCACCCGGCCCCTAGGCCTTGGTCACTGTCACCACCGTCTCGGTGAGGTTGTTGCCCCCGCCGGCCGGGTCATAGTCGGTCAGCTTGCCCTTCATCAGGCGCTGGTCGGCCATGCCCTTTTTGTAGGCCCGGGTCTGCAAGGGAACCGTGCGCCCGAAGCCGTGCACCATGAAGGCAGCCTCGGGGTGGATGTACTCGGTGACCTTCACCTTGCCCACGGCCTCGGCCCCGTCGGAGCTCACCTTGATGGTGTCGCCGTCGGCGATGCCCAGCTCGGCCGCCACCTTGGAGTTTATCCACAGGGCGTTCTCGGGCATCAGCTCGTTGAGCAGGGGGTTGTTGGTGCTCTGGCCGTGGGCCAACCAGCCCACCCGGCCGAAGACCAGGTTGAACTGGCCCGGCTCCTTGGGCGGGGCCTCGTAGAAGGGGGCCAGGCTGGGCAGCCCCGCCTCGCTGAGCACCGGGGAGATGATCTCGATCTTGCCCGAGGCGGTCTTGAAGCCCAGGCCGTCCTCGCGGTCGCGCATGATGGCGTCCTTGGCCAGGCCGATCACGCCCTTTTCGCGAAGCTGGGCCGGGCTCACCCCGGTGCCGTCCAGCTGGTAATGCCAGATGTCCTCGATGGTCTCGAACTCCAGGGCCTCGCTCTTGCCCATCCGCCGGAGGATCTCGCGGAAGATCCACCAGGCCGGCCGGCTGTCGAAGCGCGGGGCGATGCACTGGTCGCGCACCTGAAGGCTGGGCTTGCCGCCCTTCTTCTGGGCCACCAAGCTGCCGCGCTCCAGATAGGTGGTCTCGGGCAGGATCACGTCGGCGTACCAGGCGGTCTCGGAGTAGTTAACGTCGATGGCCACCAGCAGGTCCAGCTTGTCCATGCCCTTTTGGATGGCCTCGGGGTCCGGAATGCTGGTCAGGGGGTCGTGGCGGTAGGCGAAGTAGGCCCCCACCTGATAGGGCTCGCCGGTGAGCATGTTGGCGAAGAGCATGTGGGCCAGGCCGGGGCCGGAGTCCCAATGCTTGTACTTGGTGCCGATCTGGTCAACCCGCTCGTCGGTGGGTTTGGTCACCCTGTCTTCGAGCTTGTTCACGCCCTTGAGGCCGTAATCCCCCGGTCCCTTGGCCGCGATCAGGCCGCCGGTTACCTCGAAGTTGCCCATAAGGGCGTTGAGGATGTGGGCGGTGCGGCTGGTGTGGAAGCTCTGGCGGTGACGGGCGGTCATCCAGCCCAGGTGGAAGATGACCTGGGGCGCGTCGGCGGCGATCTCGCGGATGGCCGCCTTGATCTCCTCGGCGCTCACCCCGGTGACCTTCTCGGCCCACTCCGGGGTGTACTCCTTTACGAAGCTCTCCAGCTCGTCGAGGCCCTCCACCCATTTGCTAACGAATTCGGCATTGTATAGCTTTTCGGCCAGGACAACGTTGATCCAGGCCAGGTTGAGGGCGTACTCGGTGTTGGGCCGGATCATCCAGAAGCGGCTGGCCTTGGAGGCGGTGAGGGTGGCCCGCACGTCGATGTAGGTGACCTTGGCGCCCTTGCCCAGGGCCTCGATGAAGTCCTTGGCCTCCTTCACCTGCAGCGACTCGATCATGTTGCGGCCGTAGAGCACCAAATGCTTGGTGTTCTTGATGTCCATGCCCCAGTCCTTGCGGCCCATGCCGAAAAGGCTCTTGGCGGCGTGGTGAGCGTTGCGCCCGCAGGTACAGTCGTGGTTGAAGTAGTTGGGCGAACCCAGGGACTTGATGAAGGTCTTGGTCAGGTCGTTGAAGGGGCCGCCGCGGTCGGAAAGGGCCACGCCCTTGCCGCCGTACTTCTCGATGACCTCTTTCAGCTTGTCCGCAATGTAGTCCAGGGCCTCGTCCCAGGTGGCCCGGCGCCACTGGCCGGAGCCCCGGGGGCCGGTGCGGATAAGGGGGTACTGGGGCCGCTCGTCGTCGTACTCAAAGGGGATGCCCGCCGCGCCCTTGGCGCACAGGCTGGTGCCCATGCCCTTGTCGTTGGGGTTGCCCTGAACCCACACCACCCGGCCGTCTTCAACCTCTACTTGGATGGGGCAGCGCACCGCGCACATGCCGCAGATGCTGTAGACCGTCCGGCGGCCGGGGCTGTCCACTCCCGAGACGTTGGGAGCCTTTTTGCCGTCCATGCTTCCTCGCTCCTAGACAAAATGAAACAACGGACCGGTTGGGAGGTTTTTCCCCGAACGGCAACGCCAGCCGGGGCCTCGAGCCGCTGCATCGGCCCGGTCCTCGTTATGATGTGCAAAACGATATAACCGCCTGCCATTCCTACCCAAGCAATAGGATAGGCTGGCCGGCGCTTGTTCCCAAGATACTACAAGCTCCCCGAACCGTCCAGCCCGCCGGCTGAGCCGCGCCTCATTTAAATTGCTTGCCTTTTCCGGCTTATGTTTTGGATACTTATTGCCGTTGCTCACCCCCGGGGGATAAAAAGTCCCATGGACCAGCGCCTGACCAGCACCTTCAACACCAGCGCGGTCATCTCTTATGTGCGCCGCCGCCGCCCGGAGATGGTGCCCCGGCTTCTGGAGGGCATGGACCGCCTGGCCGGGATGGAGCCCGCCCGCGTGGAGGAGGTGCTGGGGCACAGGGGCCGTTGGGTGCCCATATCGGTGTTCAGCGAGCTTTTGCGCCGGACCCGGGAGGAAATCTTCCTCGATCCCCAGGCGCCCTATGCCATCGCCTTCGAAGCCATGGCCTTTTTCACCTGGGGGCCGCTCAAGAGCCTGTTCATGCGCCTGGTGGGCACCCCGGCCAACCTGGCCCGGGGCGCCCCCTGGCTCATCCACCGCTTTTCGCGCTCCATCAGCTCCATGAAGGTCAGCGGCCTGGGCGAGGACGGCTGCGTCCTGCACGTGCGTTGGCACCAAGACCCCTGCCTAAGCCACAACAATTGCCTGTTCACCATGGGCTGCCTGGCCGCCCTGCCCTTGTGCTTCGGCCGCCCCCCGGCCCGCCTGGAGGAAGAAGCCTGCTTCTTCCAGGGCGCCCCGGAGAGCGTCTGGCGCATGGGCTGGGTTCATCTGCCCCTAGGCGAGCGCCTCAAGACCCTGCTCTACGGGGTGAACGCCCGGCGGGCCCGTTTTTTGGTGGACAGCCTCAACCAGCACGTGCGCCAGGTGGAGCTCCTCAACCAGGAGTCCAAGCACATGGCCGAGGCCCTGGCCCTGGAGCAGGAGCGCTTCCGCATCCTCAGCGAACAGTCTCCCCTGGGCCTGGCCTTTCTGGACGCCCGGGGCAACTACCTCTATACCAACCCCGCCTTCAACTCCATGTTCGGCTACTCCGCCGAGCTGGTGCCCGACGGCCGCGCCTGGCTCCAGCTGGCCTTCCCCGATCCCGTGCGGCGCGGCCAGGCGGCGGCCGCCTGGAAGGCCGACCTGACCAGCGGCCGGGAGGGGGCCCTGCGCGAGCGGGTGTTCCGGATCACCTGCGCCGACCAGGGCGAAAAGGACGTGCTCTTCCGCTCGGTGGGCCTGGCCGGGGGCGAGCAGTTGGTGCTCATGGAAGACGTGACCAGCCGCCTGGCCGCCGAGCGCCGCCAGCAGCGCCAGGCCGCCCGCCTGCGCGCGGTGGTGGAGGGCAGCCCGGACGCCATCTTGCTGGTGGACGCGGCGGGCAAGGTGGTGTTGGCCAACCGGGCGGCGGCCGGTTTGCTCAAGGGCGGCCTGCCCCCCCAGGGCGACCCGTGGCTGGACCTGCTGCCCGCCGACCGGCGCTCCTGGGGCCGCGACCTCATGGAATGGGTGGTGCAAGGCAAGGTGGCCCGCGAGGAGGTGGAGATCGCCCTGGGCGGCAGCCCCAGCACCTACGAGGTCCTGGTCCTGGCCCTGGACGCGGGGCTCATCTACCTGAGCTTCCGGGACATCGGCCACCGCCGCCGCCTGGACGAGCAGCGCCAGGAAGCGGCCCGCCTGGCCGGGGTGGTGGAGCTGGCCGGGGCGGCGGCCCACGAGCTCAACCAGCCGCTGACCTCGCTTTTGGCCAGCAGCGAGCTCATGGCCATGTACAGCCAGCCGGATGATTTGCAGCGCCAGGCCCGGCGCATGATGGCCGACGCCCAGAGCCTGGCCCGCCTGGTGGAGCGCTTCGGGCGCATCGTGCGCTACGAGACCATGGAATACCTGCCCGGCCGCAAGATAATCGACCTGGAGCGGGCGGCCCCGGCGACGGGAGAAAACGCCCTGAAACCGGGGCCAAAGGGCACAAACGGTTGACGCCCTCGGGGGGCGGGTGGTACATAAGCACCTTGAGCGGGGCCGGGATATGGCCCCACGGCCCGATGCGCATCCTCCCTCTGGTAAAATTGTCAGGCATCGCGGAGGGATGGCCGAGTGGTCGAAGGCGGCGGTCTTGAAAACCGCTGAGCCGCAAGGCTCCGTGGGTTCGAATCCTACTCCCTCCGCCAACTGAAATATCGCCGCCCAGGGGCGGCTGAACCAATCGATACCGGCCGCGGAGAGATGACCGAGAGGCCGAAGGTGCTCGCCTGCTAAGCGAGTGTGGGGTTAAAAGCTCCACCGAGGGTTCGAATCCCTCTCTCTCCGCCACTTTTTGCCAGCCAGCGGGGCCCGGGCCGAATACAGGCCCGGGCCCCCGCTTTTGGCGGCCGCCCTTCCGGCCGCCCCAGCTCCCCGCTATCCACCCCATGGCCGCCAGGCGGCGCGGTTGAAGGCAATGCGCCCGCGTTGTCGTGGTAAAGTTGTAGGCATCCCCGGCGCGGCCGGACGCACGGCCCAGCAAACCAGGCCGGGGGCAAGGGAGTCGCGGTGCTTTTCGCCCAGATCATAGCCTTCATCCTGGTGATGGTGGTCTTCGAGGCCTACCAGCCCGGCAAGCCCGCCTTGGGGCCCTGGGAGAGCTATCTGGCCAGCGCGGTCCTGGCGGCCATGCTCTGGCTGGGGGCGCGTCTGGCGGTTTCCATGCACCTGGGCCGGGCGGGGCTGTTCCGCCGGGGCCGGGGACCGGCCGCGCGGGCGCGCCGCCTGGTGGCCCAGCTGCACGGCGCGGCCATCCTCTGCCTAATGCTCATGATCACCGTGGCCGACCTGAAGGCCTATCTCATGACTTGGCCGGGCATGGCCACCTGGGAGACCCTGCGCGGCCTGGTGGCGGTGGGGCTCTACCTGCTCCTGCTGGCCGTGGTGTGGGGCGCGTCCCACCGCCTGGAGAACGCCGGCGGCCTGGGCGGCCTGGGCCGGGGCGACTATCTGGGCGGCCAGGTGCGCATGGTGGCCCCGGTCATCTTCCCCTGGTTCGCGGTGAGCCTGTGCCGCGACGTATTGGTGCACCTGTGGCCCGGGGCGCGGGCCTGGCTGGACAGCGGCCTGGGCAGCCTGGCCTATCTCATCGTCTTCGTGGGGGCCCTGGCCCTGTTGTTCCCGGCCCTGGTCAAGCGCTGGTGGGGCTGCAAACCCCTGCCCCAAGGCCGGGTGCGCGCGGTGTGCGGCGCGGTCTTGGAGCACACCGGGGTGGCGGTGGGCGAGATGCTCACCTGGCCCCTCATGGGCGGGCGCCTCTTGACCGCCGGGGTGCTGGGGCTCGTGCCCCGCCTGCGCTATCTGCTCATCACCCCCGGCCTGGCCGACGCCCTGGACAACGACGAGCTGGCCGGGGTGGTGGCCCACGAGGCGGGTCACGTGCGCCTGAAGCACCTGTGGTACTACCTCATGTTCTTCACGGGCTTCTTTTTCGCGGCCTATGCCCTGTCCGGTCCCATGAGCCTGGTGATGAGCCTGTTGGTCTGGTGGCTGGCGGGCAGCGCCTGGGGCCTGGACATCCTCTCCAGCGATGGCGCGGGCGGGGCCATGAGCATACTGCTGGCCCTGCCCCTGGTGGTCTTGCTGGTGGTTTACCTGCGCCTGGTCATGGGCTTTTTCATGCGCCACTTCGAGCGCCAGGCCGACCTGTTCTCCCTGCGCGTAATGGGCGCGGCCGATCCCCTGGTGCGGTCCCTGGAAAAAATCGCCACCCTGTCCGGCGACACCCGCGACACCCCTTCCTGGCACCACTTCTCCATCGCCCAGCGGGTGGAGGCCTTGCGTAGGGCCGAGGCCGAGCCCGGACGCATCGCGGCCCAGGCCAAGCTGATCAACCGGGGCCTCAAGGTGTTCTTCATCGCCCTGGCCCTCACCATCGCGGGGGGCTTGGCCGTGGACCACCTGGGCCTGGACCAGATGGTCAAGCAGTCCACCGTGGCCCGCCTGGTGGAGCAGGAGATCGCGGCCCACCCCCACGACGCCCGTTTGCACATGCAGCTCGGCGCGATTCTCTTCGAGCAGGGCCGGGAGCGCGAGGGCCTGGCCCGTTTGGAGGGCGCCCTGGCCCTGGCCCCGGGCGACCCGGAGGTGATCAACGGCCTGGCCTGGTGCCTGGCCATCGCTCAGGACCCGGCCCTCAAGAACCCCCGCCGCGCCCTGGAGCTGGCCCGCCGGGCGGTGACCCTCTCGCCCTCGGCCCACATTTGGGACACCCTGGCCGAGGCCTACTTCGTGAACCACGACTACCACCGTGCGGTGGCCGCGGCCCGGGCCGCCCTGGCGGCCAACCCCCGCCAACGGCGCGAGTATTACGAAGGCCAATTGCGCCGCTTCCAGAACGCCCTGCAACAGGAGAAAAGGTGATCCCCCGCCGGGCGGCGGTGATCGGCCTGGACTGCCTGGAGCCCTCCCTGGCCTTCGGCGAGCTGGCCGGGCACATGCCCCACCTGAACACCCTGCGCGCACGCGGCCGCTGGGGCCGCCTCACTTCCTGCATCCCGCCCATCACCGTGCCCGCCTGGATGTGCCTGGCCACGGGCCAAGACCCGGGCCAGCTGGGGCTCTACGGCTTCCGCAACCGGCGGGATCACTCCTACGAAGCCATGGCCACGGCCACGGCGGAGATGGTCGAGGCCCCGCGCCTGTGGGACCTGGCCGGGGCGGCGGGGCTCACCTCGGTGGTGCTGGGCTGGCCGCTCACCTATCCCGCCGCGCCCCTCAAGGGAGCCATGGTGGCCGGTCCCCTGACCCCGGCGGGCTCGCGGCAAGGGGTGTGGCCCGCCAGCCTGGGGCCGCGCCTCAAGCGCTGGGCCGGGGGGGAGTACCTTTACGACATCCCCAACTTCCGCGCCGCCCCCCGCGCGGAGCTGGCCGCCCGCCTGGACACCATGGCCCAACGCCGTTTCGCCGTGGCCCACGGCCTGCTGGGTCTCTACGCGCCCGAGCTGTTCATGATGGTGGAGATGTCCTCGGACCGGCTGCACCATGCCTTTTGGGGCGAGCCGGACATCCTGGCCGCGCACTACGCCCTGCTGGACCGCCTGCTGGGCGGGCTGGTGGCCGCCCTGCCCCCGGAGACCCTGGTGCTGGTGGTGAGCGACCACGGGGCCAAGAGCCTGGAAGGAGGCCTGGCCATCAACCAATGGCTGCGGCACGAGGGCTACCTGACCCTCAAGGAGCCGCCTGCCGGGCCCGCTCCCCTCACCCCCGACATGGTGGACTGGCCCCGCACCCTGGCCTGGGCCGAGGGCGGCTACTACAGCCGCATCTTCTTGAACGTCGCGGGCCGCGAACCCCAGGGCGCGCTGCCCCCGGAGCGGGCCGAGGACCTGGCCGGGGAGCTGGCCGCCAAGCTGGAGGCCCTGGCGGGCCCGGACGGGAGCCCCCTGGGCAACCAGGTGTTTCGGCCCCGGGACATCTACCGCGCGGTAACGCGGGTGGCCCCGGATCTGATTCTGCACCCCGGCGGCCTGGGCTGGCGGGCCCTGGCCACGGTGGAGCCCGCGCCCGAGCCTATCTTCACCCCGGGCAACGACACCGGCCCGGACGGAGCCAACCACGCCCAACACGGAGTGCTGGTGGCCGCCCTGGCCGGGGGCGCCCCCCTGGGGGAGGCGGGCCAGGAGCTAGACGGGGCCTCGCTTTACGACGTTTTCCCCTCCCTGGGCGCCTGGTTGGACCTTGATGCGCCCTTGCAAGGCCCCGGAACCGCCTGGAACTGGCTTCCCGCCTGATCCCCGGACTTATATTTTTTTGCTTCCAATCCGTTCAGGCGCGTATCTTAAAGAGTTAAGAGAGAGGTTTTTCCCAACCCTGTTTCCAAGGAACCCAATTTCGGGAGGAGTAAAGATATGCGTTTGAAATACAGCCTAGTGGCTTGCTTGACCGCCCTGGCCCTGATGGCCTCCATGGCGGTGGTGGCTTTCGCGGCCGAAAAAGACAAGGCCGTGCTCAAGGTAGACGAGGCCACGGTGGTGGTCATGAAGATGATGGGCACCGAGGACAAGGGCGTGGCCCGCGACCTGCTCAAGAAGGCCAAGGCCGTGGCCATCTTCCCCGGCGTGTTCAAAGCCGGCTTCATCGTGGGCGGCGAGGGCGGCACCGGCGTCATCCTGGCCCGGGTCAAGGGCGGCTGGACCGGCCCCGCCTTCTACACCATCGCGGGCGCCAGCGTGGGCTTCCAGATCGGCGCGTCCTCCACTGACTTCCTGATGATGGTCATGACCAACAACGGCCTGGCCGGCATCCTCAAGGGCCACGCCAAGCTGGGCGGCGACGCCTCGGTGGCCGCCGGTCCCGTGGGCCGCACCGCCAGCGGCGGCAGCACCTTCTCGGGCAAGGACAGCGACATCTACTCCTACTCCCAGAGCGCCGGCGCCTTTGCCGGGGTGTCCCTGAACGGGGCTGGCCTGGAGTTCGACGCGGAGCGCACCAAGGCCTACTACGGCAAGTCCTACACCGCCGAGCAGATTCTCAAGGAGAACAAGGCTCCCAAGCCCGGTTCGGCCATGAAGCTCATCAACGAGCTGAACAAGTACAGCAAGTAGTCTCCGCGCCACCCGGCGCGAAGCAGGCCCCCGGCATCCGCCGGGGGCTTTTTCGCGTCCGCGTTAAGGGGAAGAAAAAAGAAAGATTAAAGAAAAAAGTTTGGAATAAGGAAAAGCGGGCTTGGCGGGTGGGGGCACCGTCGCCGTTGTGGTTGGGGGGCGATTACGCCGCCCCGCTCGCGGCACAGCCAGGCGCCCCTAGGCTAGGCGTCCGGCAAGCGACAGCCGGAGGCGTAGTAAAACTACGTCGAGGCTGGAGCGAGGCGGCAACAACGCCTAGGGGTGGCTGGCGAAGCCGCCCGCTTACAAGTAGCCCAGGTCCTTGAGCCGCGCCACGATCTCCGCCTCCTCATCATCGCTGTAAACCGCCGCATCCTTCGCCGTATGCGGGGCCGGCCCGATGAGCCCCGCCTCGCCCAGATAGGCCAGCACCCGCGCCAGGCTCTCGCCCGGCCCTTCCTGGCCGGTGGGGCAGCGCACCTCCGGGTCGGCCGGGGGCTCGTAGGCCCCCTCCAACGCGGCCAGGCCCTCCCCGCCTTGGGCCAGGGCCGAGGCGTAGCGCCCAGCCTGGTCGCGGTTGATCCGCTGCTCCAGGGGGCAGTCCAGATGCACCTCCACGTAGTCGCCCAGCGAGGCGCGTACCTCGCGGCGCTCGGCGGCACGGGGCGCGGCCAGGCCCACCACGCAGGCGGCCCCGCCCTGGTTGGCGCGGGACGCCAGCCAGGCGGCCTTGGCCCCCAGGGGCTCGCCCAGGTTTTCGCGAAGCTCGGCTTCTTCCAGGTGCAACACGGCCAGGCCCAGCGCCCTCAGGGCGCGGCTGAGCATGCGGCCCAACGTGGTTTTGCCGGATGCGGGGGGACCGGTTAGCCAGACGGTGAAGCCCGTCCGGCTCATAAGAGGCTTTCGCCCTCCATGCCCGGAGGAGTGTTGAGGCCCAGCAGGCTGAGCACGGTGGGGGCCAGATCCTGCAAGCGGGGCTCGCCGCTGCGCAGGCCCTCCTTGATGCCGCTCACGTAGAACAGGGCGTCGTCCTTGGCGGGCATTCCCGCGCGCTCGGGCGGGGCCACCAGGCCGCTCACCCCCAGGTTGGCCTTGAAGTCATAGCCCGGGGCGGGCTCCACCACCAGATCCGGGGCGCGGCTCAGCTGCGGGCCGGAGTAGATCTCCTCGCGGCGGTGCACCTTGGCCACCAGGGGCTCCTCGGTCTCGGGGTGCACCAGGCCGCCGATGCGGTGGATCAGCTCCTCGCGCAGGTCCTCGTAAGGCCTGCCCTGCACCACCGAGCCCTTTTGCTCCCGTCCCTCCAGGTTCAAATAGATGCGCCCGGGGATCAGGCTGTAGGCCTTGGAGTCGCCGTGCAGGTTCTTGAGCTCCTTCTTGCCCTTGCCGAACAAGAGGTAGCCGTTGGCCTCCAGCCACTGGTTCAAATAGACCAGGCCTTTGCTCCGGGTGATGCCGTAGCCGCTGACCAACAGCAGGGGGCAGCTGGGGGGCAAAATCTCGACCAGCTCGCCCAGGTAGCCGTCCAAACGGCGGTAGAACTCGGCCAGGCGGGCCCGGCCGGTGTCGCCGCCCTCGGTCCAGGCGTCCCAGTAGAGGCGATTGATGTGGTCCGGGCCGGTGAGGTGGAGCTGGAAGAACTCCCAGTCGCCCTCGCGCATGAGCTGGAAGGCGGCCTTGAAGCGCCGGGCCAGGGTGTCCCCCAGCTCGGCCAGGAAAAACTCGGGCTCCTCGCTGGCCAGGCTCATGTCCGCCTCGATGCGGTAGTCCATCTCCATGAGGCGGGGGGCCAGCTCCACCGGGTAGGTGGCCTGGGAGAGGTCCGGGCTGAGGAAGCCGCTGACCATGAAGCCGTTGACCTTCTTGGGCGGGAAGGTGAGCGGCACGTTCATCACCCCCACCGGCACCCCGCCGCGCCCCAGCATCTCCCACAGGGTGGGGGCCTTGATGTCGGTCGAGGAGGGGATGAGCACCGAGAAGGGGTCGGGGTGGCGCTCCACCAGGCCGAAGACGCCGTGCTTGCCCGGGTTCACCCCGGTCATGTAGTTGGCCCAGGCCACGGTGGACACGGTGGGCAGGCTGGAGGCCAGGCCCGCGCTGAGCCCCTGCTCCAGGATGTGCCCCAGATTGGGCATCAGGCCCCCGGCCGCCGCGCGGGCCGCGAAGTCCTGGGAGACGCCATCCATGCTCAGGACGAACAGGCGCTTCTTTTGCTGTTCCCGGCCAAAAAAGCGTTTAAGCAGTTTCACTTAACTCCCCTATCCCCCAGGCGAATTACTAATGCAACTCTAGCCGGGCGCCGTGGGGGTGTCAAGGGGCTTGCCCCCCCATGGCCCCCAAGCGCCCCGCGGCCCCGGGCCCCACCCTTGACTTGCCCCTGGGGTGTGGTAGAAAAGTGAGTTTCTAAAGGTAGTTTACGCAATTACTCAGGACGGGCTCCATGGATTACAAAGCGACGCTCAACCTCCCCAAGACCGCCTTCCCCATGAAGGCCAACCTCCCCAAGCGCGAGCCGGAGATGCTCACCCGCTGGAGCGAGGAAAAGCTATACGAGAAGCTGCGCGAGCAGGCGGCGGGACGCACCAAGTACATCCTGCACGACGGCCCGCCCTATGCCAACGGCAACATCCACATGGGCACCGCTTTCAACAAGGTGCTCAAGGACATCATCGTCAAGAGCCGCCAGATGGCCGGCGCGGACGCGGTGTACGTGCCGGGCTGGGACTGCCATGGCCTGCCCATCGAGCACGAGGTGGACAAGAAGCTGGGCGGCGACAAGGCGGCCATGGACCAGATGGCGGTGCGCAAGGCCTGCCGGGCCTATGCCGAGAAGTTCATCGACATCCAGCGGGGCGAGTTCATGCGTCTGGGGGTTTTGGGCGACTGGTACCACCCCTACCTGACCATGAGCTACGACTACGAGGCCATCACCGCGGGCGAGCTGGCCAAGTTCTACGAGCTGGGCAGCGTGTACCGCTCCAAGAAGCCCATCTACTGGTGCAACTCCTGCCAGACCGCCCTGGCCGAGGCCGAGGTGGAGTACGACGACCACACCAGCCCCAGCATCTACGTGGCCTTCCCGCTGGTCACGGACCTGAGCCCCAAGTACCCCGAGCTGGCCGGCAAGGACGCCTTCCTGGTCATCTGGACCACCACGCCCTGGACCATCCCCTCCAACCTGGCCGTGGCGGCCAACCCGGAGCTGGACTACGTGGCCGTGGAGCACGAGGGCAAGGTCTACATCCTGGCCGAGCGCCTGGCGGCCATCTGCATGGACACCTTCGGCTTCGACGGCTGGACCAAGCTGACGGACATCGACCCCCACGACCTGGAGGGCGTCAAGGCCAAGCACCCGCTCTACGACCGCGAGTCGGTGGGCGTGTTGGCCGACTACGTGACCCTGGAGGCGGGCACCGGGCTGGTGCACACCGCGCCGGGCCACGGCCGCGAGGACTACGAGACCGGCCTTCGCTACGACCTGGACGTGTACAGCCCCCTGAACAACCAGGGCCGCTTCCTGGACGACGTGGAGTTCTTCGCCGGCATGGAGGTCTTCGAGGCCAACCCCAAGGTGGTGGAAAAGCTCCGCGAGGTCGGGGCCCTGTTGGCCACCGAGGAGATCAGCCACTCCTACCCCCACTGCTGGCGCTGCAAGCGGCCGGTGATCTTTAGGGCCACGGCGCAGTGGTTCATCTCCATGGAGCAGAACGAACTGCGGGAGCGCACCCTCAAGGCCATCCGCAACGACGTCAAGTTCGTGCCCCGCTGGGGCCAGGAACGCATCTACGGCATGATCGAGAACCGCCCGGACTGGTGCATCAGCCGCCAGCGCTCCTGGGGCGTGCCTATCATCGTGTTCCAGTGCGCCTCCTGCGGCGAGCACGTGCTCACCCCGGAGATGGCGGCCAAGGTCGTGGAGGCCTTCCGCAACGAAGGCGCGGACGCCTGGTTCGGCCGCAGCAGCGAGGAGCTTCTGGGCGATCTGGCGGTGTGCCCCCTGTGCGGCGGCACCAAGCTGGACAAGGAAAAGGACATCCTGGACGTGTGGTTCGACTCGGGCACCAGCCAGGCGGCGGTGTTGGAGCCCAACCCCGGGCTCACCTGGCCGGCGGATCTCTACCTGGAGGGCAGCGACCAGCATCGCGGCTGGTTCCACAGCAGCCTCTTGTGCGCCATGGGCACCAAGGGCGCCCCGCCCTACAAGATGGTTCTCACCCACGGCTTCGTGGTGGACGGCGACGGCCGCAAGATGTCCAAGAGCCTGGGCAACGTGATCCCGCCCCAGCAGGTCATCGACCAGTACGGGGCCGAGGTCTTGCGCCTGTGGGTGGCCGCCGAGGACTACACCGACGACATCCGCATCAGCCCGGAGATCCTCAAGCAGTTGGCCGAGGCCTACCGCCGCTTCCGCAACACCATGCGCTTCATGCTGGGCAACCTGGCCGACTTCGACCCGGCCAAGGACCAGGTGGACCCCGCCACCATGGGCGAGATGGACCGCCTGATGCTGCACCGGCTGCAAGACCTCATCCGCCGCTGCCGCCAGGGCTACGACGAGTTCAACTTCCACACCGTGTTCCACGGCCTGCACAACTTCTGCGTGGTGGACCTGAGCGGCTTCTACCTGGATGTGATCAAGGACCGGCTCTACACCAGCCTGCCCGCCGGCCCCGAGCGCCGCGCGGCCCAGACGGTGATCTACCGGATGCTCACGGCCATGCTCACCCTGGCCGCGCCTATAATGTCCTTCACCGCCGAGGAGGCCTGGGACCACGTGCCCGGAGCCAAGGCTCAGTTCGAGAGCGTGCACATGGCCGCCCTTCCCGAGGTGGACCCCTCGGTGCAGGACCTGGACCTGGCCGAGCGCTGGGCCCGCCTGCTGGCCCTCAGGGGCGAGGTGAACAAGGCCCTGGACATCGCGCGCAAGGAAAAGCTGGTGGGTAACAGCCTGCAAGCCGACCTGAGCCTCAGCGCCAATGCCGAGGACCTGGCCTTCCTTCGGGAAAACCAGGAGGCCTTCGCCGAGATCACCATGGTGGCCTCGCTGAGCCTGGGCGACGATGCCCCGGCCGAGCCCACCCTGGTCAGCGAGGAGGTGCCCGGCCTGGTGGTCAAGGTAGCGCCCACCGAGGCGGGCAAGTGCCCCCGCTGCTGGAACCACACCTCCACCGTGGGCAGCGACAGCGAGCATCCCGAGCTCTGCGGCCGCTGCGCGGCGGTGGTGAGGGAGCTGGCCTAGCCTTATGAAGCGCCGCCTGGTCACCCTGGGGCTCATCGCCCTGGCCGTGGCCGGGGCCGATCAACTGCTCAAAGCCGTCATGGTCCCCTGGCTCAGCCAGGGGCCCGTGGCGATCATTCCCGGTTTCGCCCGTTTCATCCTGGCCTACAACACCGGAGCCGCCTTTTCCTCCTTCGCCACGGTGGAGGGGGCCCGCTGGCTCTTCGCGCTGGCCGCCGTGGTGGCCCTGGGCCTGGCGGTGTGGGCCGCGCTGGGCCCCCTGGGGCGCGGCCGGGGGGCGCTGGTCTGCCTGGGGCTCATCTGCGGCGGCGCGGTGGGCAACCTCATCGACCGTCTCTTCCGGGGCGGCCGGGTTGTCGACTTCGTGGACCTCTACGTGGGAAACTGGCACTGGCCGGTGTTCAACCTGGCCGACGCGGCCATAACCATCGGCGGGGTGTGGCTGGCCATCCTGCTGATCCGCAACAAAGGCTGATCCCGGTGCATCCCGTTCTTTTCAGCATCGGCCCCCTCACCGTGCACACCTACGGGGTGATGCTCGCCCTGGGCGCGGCCCTGGGCCTGTGGCTCTACACCCGCCTGGCCAAGGCCGCGGGCCTGGACCCGGAGCGGGCCATGAGCCTGGCCCTGTGGCTGCTCATCAGCGGCCTGATCGGCTCGCGGCTCATGTTCGTGGCCCTGGAGCCCGAGCAGTTCTTGCACGCGCCCTGGCGGGTGCTGGCCATCTGGGAAGGCGGCCTGGTGTTCTACGGCGGCCTGGGCGGGGCGCTCATCGTGGGCATTTTGCTCATGCGCCGCTGGAAGCTGCCGGTGCTCACCCTCATGGATTGCGTGGCCCCGGCCCTGGCCCTGGCCCAGGCCATCGGGCGCATCGGCTGCTTCTCGGCCGGCTGCTGCTACGGCCAGCCCTGGCAAGACGGCTGGTGCTCGGTCACCTTCAACGCCCCCCTCACCCTGGCCCCCCGGGGCATCCCCCTGCACCCGGCCCAGCTCTACACCTCGGCCGCCTTGCTGGTGATCACCGGAGCCCTGCTTTTGCTGTGGCCCCGGCGGCGTTTCGCGGGCCAAATTTTTTTCGCCTACGGGTTCATGCACGGCATCGCCCGGGTTATAATCGAGACGTTCCGGGGGGACTGGCGGGGCGAGCCCTTCCTGGGCTTTACCCCCACTGCCTGGTTCGCCCTGGGCCTGGCCGTGGTCAGCGCCGCGGCGCTGGTCTACCTCAGCAAACGCCATGCGCACAGACAAGAGGACTAGCGTGAACTTTCCCGACGACGTGAAATATCATCCCGACCACATGTGGGCGCGCCCCCTGGCTGGCGGCGAAGCTATCGTGGGCATCACCGACTTCGCCCAGGATCAGCTGGGCACCGTGATCTTCGTGGACCTGCCCGAGGCGGACCAGGAGCTGGCCGTGGGCGAGGAGCTGGGCGCGGTGGAAAGCGCCAAGAGCGTCAGCGACCTCATCAGCCCGGTGAGCGGGGTGGTGCTGGAGGTGAACTCCGAGCTGGAGGAAACCCCGGACCTGCTCAACAACGAGCCCTACACCAACGGGTGGATCGCCCGGGTCAAGCTGAGCGAGCCCGGCGAGCTGGACGACCTGATGGAGGCCGAGGCCTACGAGGCCACGGTAGGTTAGCCCTCGTTAAATACGCGGGCTAAACCACCACCTGGTTGCGCCCCGCCTCCTTGGCCTGGTAGAGGCGGTCGTCGGCCCGGCGCAACACCTTGTCGAAGCCGTCGCCGTCGTCGGGATAAGCGGCCAGCCCCAGGCTGGCCGTGACCGGCGGTGCGATATCCCCGCTGGGCAGGGCGAAGCGCTTGTCCGCGATGGCCCGGCGCAGTTTTTCGGCCACCCTGGCCCCGTCTTCCTTGGCGGTCTCGGGCAGCACCACCAGAAACTCCTCCCCCCCATAACGCACCACAACGTCCTGCGAGCGCACGTTGGCGGTGATGACCTCGGCGAAATCGCTGAGCAGGCGGTCCCCGGCGGGGTGCCCGTGGGTGTCGTTGAAGGCCTTGAAGTAGTCAATGTCCAGCATTGTCAGGCAATAGCGCCGGTGGGGCCGGTCCGGGGGGTCTTCCAGCTTGTGCACCAGCTTGGCCAGGGCGGTGCGGTTGCGCAGGCCGGTGAGCTTGTCGCGGTAGGCCATGCGCTCGGTCAGGTTGAAAACCCGAAGCACCACCCGGTCCAAATAGAAGACCACCAGAATCCCCACCCCCAAGGCCAGGGCCAGCTGCACCGCGAACACCACGCTCACCGCGCGCCAGGTGCGCGAGGACTCCCGGGCCAGGTCGGCCTGCTCATGGTTGTGGTGGTCGTGCAGGTGCAGGTAGTACTTTTTGAAGATGGAGTTGAAATCCTTGGCGATCTTGGCCAAGCGCTCCCGGCCGTCGGCCTGATCGCCGGACATGATCCGGTCCAGGTCCTTCTGGTAGCTGGCGTAGGCCCGGCTTATGCCCTCGGTGCGCCCGGCCACCTGATCCCGGGCCGGGCCCGGGGGCAGGGAGTTGACGTGGCTCCAGAGTCCGTCCAAGGACATCTGGGCCACGGAGCGGTTGTCCTGGTAGGCCTCCTGGTAGGCGGGGTCGTTGTCGTTGCGGTAATAGCCTTCCGCGTCCAGGAGCATGGAGTGGATGGCCGAGTGGAAGTTGTCCGCCGCCTCCAGATGGCTGGAGAAGTCCACCAACTGGATCACGTTGGCGTGGAGCTGGTTCATGGACAGCCAATAAAAGCCGTAGGAGGCCAGGAGCACCAGCACCAGCACTCCCACCGCCACTTTAAAGCCCAATTGCTTGACTGCCATGGCCGCTTCCCGGTGCGAGGATCGGAGTTTCGCCTTGGGCAAGCTCTCCCCAGTCCCGGTAGGGGATGGGAGGCTTACCCTAGTACGATAGTAGCCAGGCCAAGGCGCCGGGCGCAAGGGGACAAGCCCCTTTGACAAGCGGAGGCCCAAGGCTTAAACTCAGGGGCATTGCGATTGCGGGAGGAGAAACCATGTGTGATTGCTGCGGCAAGACCGGCTCCGGTCATATCCACCATCACCATGACCACGAGCACGGCGAGGGACACCACCACGGCCACGAGCACGGTCATGAGCATTGCCACGGCCACGAGCATCCCCACGCCCCGGCCGGGCCCAAGCCCATCGTAACCCTGATCCAGCCCGCCCCGCCCCGAGAGAGCGGCGAGTAGCCGGCGCGGGGCGAGCCCCGCCCCGCCATAAGTCATGTCCAACTGGCTGACTCCCTCGCGCCTGGTGCTGGCGTCCTTTGCGGCGTTCATCCTCCTGGGCGCGGGCCTGCTCTATCTGCCCGCCATGCAGTCCCCCGACGGGGTGGACTTCCTGGACTGCCTGTTCACCTCCACCAGCGCGGTATGCGTCACCGGCCTGATCACCGTGGACACCGCCACCGCCTGGTCCTCCTGGGGCCAGGGGCTCATCCTGGTGTTGTTGCAGGCCGGCGGCCTGGGCATCATGACCTTCTCGGTGGCCCTGCTTTACCTGGCCCGCAAGCGGCCCGGTCCCAAGGCCCACCTGGCCCTCAAGGGCGCCCTGGGCCCGGTGCCCGGCGGCGAGATGAGCCGCCTGGTGCGCGACGTGCTGCTCTACACCTTCCTGCTGGAGGGCATCGGGGCTGCGGTCTTGTTCCTGCGCTTTCTCAAGGACTTCCCCGCTCCCCAGGCCCTGGCCCAGGCGGTGTTCCACTCCATCAGCGCCTTTTGCAACGCGGGCTTCAGCCTGTTCAGCGACAGCCTGATCGGCTACGCCACCGACCCCACGGTGAACCTGACGGTCATGGCGCTCATCGTGCTGGGCGGCCTGGGCTTCGTGGTGCTGCGTGAGCTTACCGCCCGCCTGCGCCGCCCCAAGGACGCCCCTCCCCGGCGCATGTCCCTGCAAGCCCGCCTGGTGCTGGCCACCAGCGGGGTGCTCATCGTGGGCGGGGCCATCGCCCTGCTCAGCGCGGAGGCCCTGGCCAAGGGCCCGGCCTGGAACCAGGGCTTCTGGCCGCTGTTGTTCCAGACCATCACCCCGCGCACCGCCGGGTTCAACACCATCCCCATGAACAACCTGAGCAACGCCTCGCTGGTGATCATCATGCTCTTGATGTTCATCGGGGCCTCGCCGGGCTCCACCGGCGGCGGCATCAAGACCACCACCATCGCGGTGCTCTTCTCCCTGGCCGTGAACCGGCTCAAGGGCCGCCCCGGGGCCCAGGCCTACGGCCGGACCGTCCCCGAGCGCCAGGTGGAGATGGCCCTGTTGTTGGCCGTGGGCACCGCCCTGGTCTTGATCACCGCCGTGGTGCTGCTCGCGGCGGTGGGGGTGGCCGACGGCGGCCACGTGCGGCGCGACTTCCTCTACCTGGCCTTCGAGGCGGTGAGCGCCCTGGGCACGGTGGGGCTGTCCTTGGGCATCACCCCGGAGCTGACCCCGGCGGGCAAGGCGATCATCATCGTGCTCATGTTCGTGGGCCGCCTGGGGCCGCTGGCCTTTGTCTACTCCCTGGTCCAGCAGCTGCGCGAGCCCAGCTACCGCCTGGCCGAGGAGCGGGTGATCCTGGGCTAGGCCCTGGCGAAGCGCTCCGGCGGGGGTATGCTTTTAGTTTCGAGTTGATTTTGGTTGATCTGGGAGGCTTGTCATGAACCTGGCGGTAATCGGTTTGGGACAGTTCGGCTCCGCCCTGGCCCGGGAGCTAAAGACGCTCAAGCACCATGTGACCGCCATCGACTCCGACCCCAAGGCGGTGGGCCGGGTGCAGGACGTGGTGGACCAGGCGGTGGTGGCCGACGCCACGGACCGCAACCTCCTGGAGGAGTTGGGCCTGGCCCTGGTGGATGCGGCGGTGATCAGCCTGGGCGACAACCTGGGGGCCAGCATTCTCATCACCCTGCACTTCAAGGAGATGGGCATCGGGCGCATCGTGGCCAAGGCCATCAGCCCGGAGCACGAAAAGATCCTCAAGCGCATCGGCGCGGGCGAGGTGGTCTTCCCCGAACGCGACGCGGCCGAGCGCCTCTCCCGCTCGCTCACCGACCCCAACCTGCTGGACTATCTTCCCATCGACGACGAGTTCTCGGTGGCCGAGCTGGCCCCGCCCGACGCCCTGGTGGGCAAGTCCCTGGCCGAGCTGGACCTGCGCAAGAACTACGGCGTGAACGTCATCGCGGTGCGCGAGCTGGTTCCCGAGCGCATGAACCTGGTGGTGGCCCCGGACTACGTGATCAAGGACAGCGACATCCTGGTGGTGGCCGGGCGTCAAACAGACCTGGAAAGGCTGCGCTCGGCCAAGTGACCTCCCCAGCTCCGTCTTACCGCCGCGCCCTGGTCATCCTGGGCCTGGCCGTGTTCGTTTCCATGTGCGGGGTGGGCATCATCGTGCCCTTTTTGCCCATCTACGCCCGCGAGCTTGGCGCCTCCGGGGTGCTCATGGGGCTGATCTTCAGCTCCTTCTCCCTGTCGCGCGGCCTGGTGGTGCCCCTGGTGGGCGGCCTGAGCGACCGCATCGGCCGCAAGCCCTTCATCATCCTGGGCCAGGCCGGCTACGCGGCGGTGGCCATCCTGTTCATCTACACCGCCAGCCCCTTCGGCCTGGTCATGGACCGCCTGCTGCAAGGCGTGTTCGCGGCCATGGTGTTGCCCATCGCCATGGCCCTGGTGGCCGACGCCGCGCCCCTGGGCATGGAAGGCCGCGTGTTCGGCGGCTTCAACATGTTCTTTCTCATGGGCTTCGGGGTGGGGCCGCTCATCGGCGGGGCGGTCTACGAGTACGCGGGGCTAAACGCCAACTTCTGGCTCATGGCCGGCCTTAGCCTGGCCTCTTTGGCCGCGGTGGCCCTGTTCGTCAAGGAGCCGCCCAAGGAGCAGCGCTCCGGGGGCAAGCGCGGCTTCCGCGAAATGTGGGGCCTGGCCCAGGACCGCACCTTCGCGGCGGTGCTGGTGGCCCGCCTGGGCGCGGCGGTGGGCATGAGCTGCTTCATCGCCTTCATGCCGGTGATCGCCACGGACCACGGCCTGGGCAACCTCCAGGTGGGGGCCTGCCTCACGGCCAACGTGGTGGTGATGACCCTGTTGCAAAAGCCCTTCGGCCGCCTGGCCGACAAGACCTCGCGCCTGGGCCTGGCCGTGGTCGGCCAGATGGCCTCGGGGGCGATGAAGATGCTCATCCCCTTTGGGACCGACTTCTTCTGGCTGATGCTCCTGTCCATGGCCGAGGGCGTGTTCGCGGGCATGGCCCTGCCGGCCATGACCGCCCTGGCCATCAGCCGGGGCAAGGCCCTGGGCCAGGGCATGGGCCTGGTCACCGGCTCCTTCACCATGGCCTTGAGCGTGGGGGTGTTCTTCGGGCCGGTCACCGGCGGTTGGGTGGTGGACCTCACGGGCCACTCCGCGGCCGCCCTGTGGTTGGGCGGGGGCACGGCGGTGCTCACGGGCCTGATCATGTTCTTGCTGGGCAGGGGGGCAGACATCCCGCCCCTGGAGGCGGCCGAGGAGCTGGCCCCGGTGGAGCGCATCCTCAAAGGCTAGTCGCGGGGGAAGCTGTTTTCCTCGATCCAGGCGGTCAGCTCCTCTTCGCTGAGTTCGCCGTCGGCCAGGGCCATGATCACCCGATAGGCGTCTTCCTCCCGGGCGTCGAAGTGCAGGCCGTTAAGGCCCAGAAAGACATGCACCGCCAACAGGGCCATGCGCTTGTTGCCGTCCACAAAGGGATGGTTGCGGCTGATGCCCCAGGCATGGGCCGCGGCCAGCCTGGCCAGCGAAGCCCCCTCGCCATAGGAAAAGACCTGGCGGGGCCGGGCCAGGGCCGCCTCCAGACCGCCCGGCTCGCGCAGGCCGGCCAGGCCGCCGTGCTCGGCGATCTGCTCCACTTGCAGGTCGATGATCGCCCTGAGGGGAATCCAGACGGGTTCGGGCTTCATTTGGCCAGCTTGGCCAGGGTGCGGCGATAACGGGCCGCGCCCTCCCGGCCCAGCTCCATGGCCCGGTTATAGGCCTGGTCGGCCTTGTTGATCCGAATGCCGTCCCCGGACACCTGCAAGGTCACTTCGTCGCCCAGAGCCAGGCCGCTCTCCTCCAACATCTCCTTGGGGATGCGCACTCCGGCGGAGTTGCCCTGCCGCGCGATTTTAGTCAGATGAGCCATTTTTCCCTTCCCCACCTTTTCGTGCTTACCATTGTAAGCACATTGTTTGATTTGTCAAGCCCCTTCCCGTTCCGCCCCTTGCGCCATTGCCCCTATTCCCACCCCCTTTCCTTGACATCCCCGCCCCCCGCGAGTAGATTCATTTCTTGACCCGCAACACCCGTTAAGTTCAGGAAACCGCGATGGAATACGAGGCGGTCATAGGGCTGGAGGTCCACGCCCAGCTCCTCACCGAGTCCAAGATTTTCTGCGGCTGCTCCACCAAGTTCGGCGCGCCGCCCAACACCCACGTGTGCCCGGTGTGCCTGGGCATGCCCGGGGTTTTGCCGGTGCTCAACCAGAAGGTGGTGGAGTTCACCATCCGGGCCGGGCTGGCCACCAACTGCGCCATCCAGCCCCGGAGCGAATGGGCCCGCAAAAACTACTTCTACCCGGACCTGCCCAAGGACTACCAGGTCAGCCAATACGAGCTGCCCATCTGCCTGGGCGGTTGGCTGGACATCGAGGTGGAAGGCGAACACAAACGCATCGGCATCACTCGCATCCACATGGAAGAGGACGCGGGCAAGCTGGTGCACGACCCGGCCATGCCGGTGAGCTACGTGGACTACAACCGCACCGGGGTGCCGCTCATGGAGCTCGTGAGCGAGCCGGACATGCGCACCCCCGAGGAGGCGGGCGCCTATCTCCGGGCCTTGCGCGACATCCTGGTCTATTTGGAGATCTGCGACGGCAACATGGAGGAGGGTTCCTTCCGCTGCGACGCCAACATCAGCCTGCGGCCCGTGGGCCAGGCGGAGTTCGGCACCCGGGCGGAGCTCAAGAACATGAACTCCTTCCGGGGCGTGACCAAGGCCCTGGAGTACGAGATTCGCCGCCAGCGGGCCATCCTGGACGAGGGCGGCAAGGTGGTGCAGGAAACGCGCCTCTGGGACGCGGACCAGAACAAGAGCTTCGGCATGAGGGGCAAGGAAGAGGCCCACGACTACCGCTACTTCCCGGACCCGGATCTGCTGCCGTTGGTGGTGGACGAGGCCTGGGTGGAGCGGGTGCGCGCCGGGCTGCCCGAGCTGCCCGGGGCCAAGCGGTCCCGCTTCATGGAAGCCTACGGCCTGGGCGACTACGACGCCGGGGTGCTCACCACCTCGCGGCCCCTGGCCGACTACTACGAGGCCACAGTGGCCGCCGGAGCCCCGGCCAAGGCAGCGGCCAACTGGATCATGACCGACCTCCTGGGCGCGCTGAAGAGCGAAGGCAAGGATATTGATGCGGCGGCGCTCCGGCCCGAGGGCCTGGCCGAGCTGATCAAGCTCATCGACTCCGGGGCCATCAGCAACAAGATGGCCAAGGAAGTCTTCGGCGAGATGATGGCCACCGGCAAGGGCGCGGCCCAGGTGGTTCAGGAAAAGGGCCTCACCCAGGTGAGCGACGAGGGCGAGCTGGAAGCGGTGCTCAACGAGATCTTCGCGGCCAACCCCGCCGAGGTGGAGGCCTTCAAGGGCGGCAAGAAAAAGCTCATGGGCTTCTTCGTGGGCCAGGTCATGCAAAAGACCAAGGGCCAGGCCAACCCCAAGCTGGTCAACCAGCTGGTGAACAAGATTTTAGGAGGCTAGGCGTGGTTCCCACCCTTTATTGGGAAGGCGACGTGGTGATGATCCTGGACCAGCGCAAGCTGCCGGGCAAGACCACCTTTATCGCCTGCAAGGACATGCGCCGGGTGATCTACTGCATCCAGACCCTGGCGGTGCGCGGAGCTCCGGCCATCGGAGTGGCCGCGGCCATGGGCCTGGTGTTGGCGGGACGGGCTATCCGGGTGAAAGACCCGGCCAAGTGGCGCGAGGCCTTCGCCGAACAGGCGGAGATCATGCGCGCCGCCCGGCCCACGGCCGTGAACCTTTCCTGGGCGGTGGACCGCGTGCTGGCCATTGCCGCCGCCGCCCCGGAAGACAAGGAGACGATCTTGGCCATGCTCAGACGCGAAAGCGAGCTGATGCTGGCCGAAGATATCGCTATCAACAAGGCCATGGGGAAGCACGGGGCCAAGCTGGTCCCCAAGAAGGCCACCATTCTCACCCACTGCAACGCCGGCAGCCTGGCCACCGGCGGCTACGGCACCGCCCTGGGGGTGGTGCGGGCGGCCGTCGAGGCGGGCAAGAAGGTCAAGGTCATCGCCGACGAGACCCGGCCCTTGTTGCAGGGAGCCAGGTTGACCGCCTGGGAGATGGTGGAGGAAGGCATTCCCGTGGCCGTGGCACCGGACGGGGCGGTGGGGGCCATCATGGACAAGGGCCTGGTGGACCTCTGCGTGGTGGGAGCCGACCGCATCGCGGCCAACGGCGATGTGGCCAACAAGATCGGCACCTTCAACGTGGCCCTGCAAGCCCGGCGGCATGGTGTGCCCTTCTACGTAGCCGCGCCGCTTAGCACCATCGACCTGAACACCCCCAGCGGGGAGCTGATTCCCATCGAGGAGCGCGACCCCGGCGAGGTACTAAGCTTCGCGGGCTCCAAGGCCGCCCAAGGGGCCGAGGCCATCAACCTGGCCTTCGACGTGACCCCCAACGACCTGGTGACCGCCATAATTACTGAAAAGGGCGTGCTGCGGCCGCCTTACAACCGCTCCCTGGCCGCGGCCAAAGCGGAAGATAAAATCTAGTTTTATCCAGGAGATCGTCATGGAGTGCACCAAACAACTACTGCCCACCGACCAATGCAAGCCCAAGCCCGAGGACGAGTCCAAGCTGGGTTTCGGGCAGATTTTCTGCGACCACATGTTCATGATGGATTACGATCAGGGCCAGTGGCGCGACCCGCGCATCGTGCCCTACGGCCCCCTGAGCCTGGACCCCGCCGCCCTGGTCTTGCACTACGGCCAGGAAGTCTTCGAGGGGCTCAAGGCCTATCGCGGCGTGGACGGGGGCGTCTACATGTTCCGCCCCGAGGCCAACCTTGCGCGCATGAACCGCTCCAACAAGCGCATCTGCATCCCCGAGCTGCCGCTCGAGGAAACCCTGGAGCACCTGTTCGAGCTGGTCAAGACAGAGCATGAGTGGATCCCCACCCTGGAGGGCACCAGCCTCTACATCCGGCCCACGGTCATCGCCACCGAGGCCTGTTTGGGGGTCAAGGTCAGCTCCAACTACCTCTACTACGTGATCATGGGGCCGGTGGGGGCCTACTACCCCGAGGGCTTCAACCCGGTGAAGATCTACGTGGAAGAGAAGTACGTGCGCGCCGCCGCCGGCGGCGTGGGCGAGGCCAAGACCATGGGCAACTACGCCGCCAGCCTGCTGGCCGCCGAGGAGGCCCATGCCAAGGGCTTCACCCAGGTGCTGTGGCTCGACGCCTGCGACAAGAAGAGCATCGAGGAAGTGGGCACCATGAACATGTTCTTCGTCATCGACGGCGAAGTCATCACCAGCCCGCTCACCGGCTCCATCCTGCCCGGCGTCACCCGCGACTCGGTGCTCACCCTGTGCAAGCACTGGGGCCTCCCGGTGACCGAGCGCAAGCTGACCATCGACGAGGTGCTGGAAGCCCAGGCGGCCGGCAAGCTCAACGAGGCCTTCGGCACCGGCACCGCCGCGGTGATCAGCCCGGTGGGCGCCATCCACTACCGGGGCACCGACGTTACCGTGGGCGACGGCGCCACCGGCGAGATCAGCCAGCGCCTCTACGACGGCCTCACCGGCATCCAGCTCGGCAAGCTGGAAGACCCCTTCGGCTGGGTGGTCAAGGTCAAGTAGCTAGATCACACTAGAAACAACGAGCCCCCGTCCGGAATCCGGGCGGGGGCTTTTTTGATTGTCGAGATCCTGTCGCCGCCACGCTGAAAGGTTTTTTCAGCAACAGCCGTCATCGCGAGGAGCGGCGGCCGGGGAAGCCGGTAATGAAAAAGGAGGCTCCTCCCGCCGCGAGGTGGCGATCTTCCCTGGTGTCGTCATGCCTCTCATGAAAGGCAACGATCTCCTGGCGATGGGAGGGGAGGCAAACCAAGGAAGATGGCCACGGCCCGCCGCGAGCGACATTCAACTTTCAACAACTGCTTTGAGCGGCGGCCCTCGCCATGACGGCTATTGCTGAAATGACAACCTTGTCATTGCGAGGAGCCTGGCGACGAAGCAATCTCTGCCCGCAGTAGGCGGCGGGAGGACCAGCCCAGCGCCTACTTGTACCTCGAATCGTCCTTGGTCTCTTCGAAGTAGGCTTCCACCCCCACCTCGGCCATGCGCTGGTTCATGGCGATCCAGCGCTTCTCCAAATGCGGGTCGAAGTTGGTCTTGGCGCAGGGGAACTCGTCGCACTGGAAGCAGAAGTCCACGCCACGCTCGCGCCAGCAGGCGGCCACCCCGCAGCCGGGCCACAGGCACTGGTCCTTCCGGCAGCCCGCGCAGCTCCCCCCGGCCATGTAGTCCAACAGCCGCCCAAAGGCGGGGTAGTCCTTCATCTCGGGCAGGAAAGCCGAGAAGCGCTCGGCGTAGATATCGAAGTTGCCCAGCAGGCGCTGGAGCTCCTTGGCGTGGTGGCCGATGTCGCCGTCTTTGTAAGCGAAGCACTTGGCGCAGGACAGGCCGCAGGGCGCGAGCCGTTGAAGAATCTCCGAGTAGTCCATCAGTCACCCCCTAAGTTTTCAACGCGGCATGGCGCTTCCTGGCGAAGCCGGGGGCCCTACAAGCCGGCGGCCTCGCAGATGCGGGCCCACAGCTCCTCCCGCCCCAGGCCGGTGGTGGCGCTGAACAGCGTCGGCGAGTGGTCAAAGGGCGCCAGGGCCGGGCGCAGCTTGGCCAGGCGGGAGTTCTGCTGGTTCTTGGAGAGCTTGTCCGCCTTGGTGATGGCCACCAAGGGCGGCACGTTCAGGCTGCGCAGCCAGTCCAGGAGCATCAGGTCGTCGGCCGTGGGCTCGCGGCGAATGTCCAATATCACCACCACCCCGGCCAGGGTCTCCCGGCTGCCCAGGTAGGCCTCCACCATGGGCCGCCAGGCCGCCTTGACCGCCATGGGCACCTTGGCGTAGCCGTAGCCCGGCAGGTCCACCAGGCGCATGACGTCGTTGTTGATGGCGAAGAAGTTGATCTGCTGGGTGCGCCCCGGGGTGCCCGAGACGCGCACCAGCTTCTTGCGGCGGGTCAGGGTGTTGATCAGCGAGCTTTTGCCCACGTTGGAGCGCCCGGCGAAGGCCACTTCCGGCGGCCCGGGAGGCGGGTAGCCCGAAGGCTTCACCGCTGTGATGATGAAGGTGGCGTCCTTGAGGGGCAGGCTCATCCGGTTGCTCCCGGGTAGTGTTCATTAAGATAGGCGCCCAGGCGCTCCAGGCCCAGCTCGATGTTCTCCAGGCTGTTGCAATAGGAGAAGCGCAGGAAGCCGTGGCCGCCGGGGCCGAAGTCGCGGCCCGGCGCGATGGCCACCCCGGTCTCTTCCAGGATGTCGAAGGCCAGCTTGTAGTCGTCCGGGTCCAGGTGGGCGCAGGAAGTCAAAATATAGAAGGCCCCCTTGGGCTCCACCGGGATGGCGAAGCCCAACTCCTTGAGCCCGGCGATGAGCCGCTTGCGCCGGGTGTCGTACACCGCGCGCATGCGCTCCACCTCGGGCCAGGCGTATTTCAGCGCGGCCACGCCCGCCCACTGGCTCACCGAAGGCGCGCAGATGGCGAAGTTTTGGTGCATCTTCTGCAAGGGCCGCACGTAGTTGGCCGGGGCGATGATGTAGCCCAGCCGCCAGCCGCACATGGCGTAGCGCTTGGAGAAGCCGTCCAGCACAAAGGCGTTGTCCGTGTACTCCAGGATGGAGTGCTCCTGTTGTCCCTCGTAGACCAGGCCGTGGTAGATCTCGTCGCTGATCACATAGGGCCCGCCCGGCTTGCCCGGGGCCATCTCCGCGATGGCCGCCATGATCTCGGGCTCCATCACCTGGCCGCTGGGGTTGGAGGGGCTGTTGATGAAGATGGCCTTGGTCTTGGGGCCCATGGCCGCGCCGATTTCGGCCGGGCGGAACTGGAAGCCCTCCTCGGCGCGCACCGGCACCCGCACCGGCACCCCGCCCACGAAGCTTATGAAGTTGTCGTAGCAGGCGTAGTGCGGGTCGGAGATGATCACCTCCTGCCCCGCCTCCAACAGAGCCGAGAACATCAAGAGCATGGCCGTGGAGGTGCCCGCGGTGATCAACACCCGGGCCGGGTCCACCTCCACCCCGTAGCGCTCGGCGTAGTGCTCGCTCACCGCGTCCCGAAGCTCCCGCACCCCCAGGGAGTGGGTGTAGTGGGTGTGGCCGTCGGCCAGGGCCTTCACCGCCGCCGAGGTGATCACCTCCGGGGTGGCGAAGTCGGGCTCGCCCACCTCCAGGTGGATGATCTCGCGTCCCTGGGCGGCCAGCTCCTGGGCCCGCTCCAAAACGTCCATGACAATAAACGCCGGTATGTTGTTGGCTCTCTGGCTGACGCCCATGTTCCGGTCTCGCTGGGTTGGTTCCGTGGTTGAAAAAATTCGGGCGGCCGAGGCAAGTGCCCCGCCGCCCGGATATCAGCCCTCCGGGAGGGCTAGATGACTTTGTTGAGATTGTACTCGATGATACCCTCGGCGCCGCGCTCCATGAGCAGGGGGATCAGGTCCCTGACCACCGACTCCTCCACCACCGTCTCCACGCTGAACCAGTCGCTGTTGTACAGGGGCGACACGGTGGGCGCGTTGAGGCTGGGCAGGGCTTCCACCACGTCCTGCACCTTGATCTTGGGCACGTTCATCTTGAGGGCCACCAGCTTCTCGGCCACCAGGGCGCCCTTCAAGAGCAGCGCGATTTGCTCGATCTTCTTGCGCTTCTCCGGGTTCTCCCAGGCGTCCTTGTTGGCGATGAGCTGGGTGGTGGACTGCATCAGCTCGGCGATGATCCTGAGCCCATGGGCCCTAATGGTGCTGCCGGTCTCGGTGACCTCCACGATGGCGTCGGCCAGGCCGTTGACCACCTTGGCCTCGGTGGCGCCCCAGGAGAAATGCACCGTCACGTCGATGCCCGCCTCCTGGAAGTAGCGCTTGGTGAAGTTGACCATCTCGGTGGCCACCCTCATGCCGTTCAAGTCCTCCGGGCGCTTGATGCCCGAGTCCTTGGCCACGGCCAAAACCCAGCGGGCCGGGCGGGTGCTCACCTTGGAGTAGATCAGCTCCTCCACGAACACCACTTCCGAATCGTTCTCCTTGATCCAGTCCATGCCGGTGATGCCGGAGTCCAGGGTGCCCGACTCCACGTAGCGGCTCATCTCCTGGGCCCGGCAGATGGAGCACTCGATGTCGTCGTCGTCGATCTCCGGGAAATAGGAGCGGCCGTTGACGTTGATGCGCCAGCCGGCCCGGCCGAACAGGCGGATGGTGGAGTCTTGCAGGCTGCCCTTGGGCACGCCCAATTTGAGGGGCTGGTTCATTTGCCGTAAACCTCCTTGGGGTCGAACAGGGGCTCGCCCTCGGTCACCAGCTCGTCGCCGTCCACCCGCTTGTGGAAGCAGGTGCACATGCCGGTGTGGCAAGCGGCCCCGCCCACCTGCTCAACCTTGAACAGCACGGTGTCGTCGTCGCAGTCCACGTACACCGCTTTTATCTTCTGAACGTTGCCGCTGGTGCCGCCCTTGTGCCACAGCTCCTGGCGGGAGCGGGACCAGTAGTGCACCTCCCCGGTCTCCAGGCTCTTGGCCCAGGACTCGGGGGAGATGTAGGCCATCATCAGCACCTGGCCGGTGGCCGCGTCTTGGGCGATGGCCGGAATAAGGCCGCCGGTTTTTTCGAAATCCAGCTTGATCATAACTTTCCGTGGCTCCCTGAGCCGGTTAAAAGATGAATTTTACTTTTTATAGCCGGGTCCAAGGGTTGTCAAGGGAAGCGCCGCCGGGAAATATAATTGTTGGCAAACTGTCCCATCTCGCGATATCAGGATGGCAACCTATGGTTTATCGTAATTTAGACTTGACCATTTACGAAATGATGTCGATATTATATAAGCGTTGAGGTCAACTGACCAGACAGATGGAGGTGATCATGGCACGGCCGATCCGCCCAACCCCCCGGTTGGACAGGGATGCTTCGCGCGTTTTTCTCGCCAAGGTCGAGAAGGAACGCTGCGAACAGGTGCGCCCGCCCGCTACCCCCAACATCGATAAAGCAATCGAGAAAATAATGTCTGATGCTTCAGACAGGAAGAAATAGGATACATACCGAAAAATTCACCCTCGCCCGCCTTGAGCAACAGGAGGAGTTCCGCTGCACGGAAGCCTTCGATTGTGGCCTGGATGACCTCAATGAATTTTTCCGCGAAGACGCCTTACCCCACAAAGAACAGCTTTTAGCCGAAACCTACTACTTCCAGCCTGCCGCGCTGACTGAAGCCGGGGAGTTGTTCCCTGTGGGCTTTGTCAGTTTCCTCAACGACAGCGTTCACATTGAGCGGGACGAACGCAAGGCGGGTAAAAAGAGATTCTGGAAGCACTTGAAGAAAAGTGTGCCCTTCCCCAAAAGAAACTACGAATCCTTTCCCGCCGTGAAAATCGGCCGTCTCGGCATACAGGTGGCCTATGCCCGCCATGGGCTCGGAACCTATTTGCTCAACATGACCAAAGACCTGTTTTTGCAGAACAATAGGACAGGATGCCGTTTCATCACGGTTGACGCTTATAATCAGCCAAAGGTAATCGAATTTTACCGTAAGAATGGTTTCGACTTTTTATGGAGCAAGGACGAAGGGGATCAGACCAGAATCATGTATTTTGATCTGCTTCGGCACCGCAAGGCTTTTGCCTGAGCACCTTCCACCCACACAACGCTTAATCCAAATACCTTAATCTTCTATTTTCTCCCGCCGGTGTTCTTGGCGGCCAACTGACCGCAAGCCGCCGAGATGTCCGCCCCCCGGCTCTTGCGCACGATGGCCGTGACGTGGCGGCTGATCAGCTCGTTCTGGAAGGCCTCCAGCGCCTGGGGCGTGGGCGGCGAAAAGGCCGCGCCCTCGTGGGGGTTGAAGGCGATGAGGTTCACCTTGGCGGGCAGGCCCTTGAGCCACTTGGCCAAGGCCACGGCCTGCTCGGGCCGGTCGTTCACCCCGCCCAGGAGCACGTACTCGAAGGTGATGCGCCGGGTGGGCTTCAAGGGGTAGGCGGTCAGGGCCTTTTTGAGCGCGGCCAGGTTCCAGCGCTTGTTGATGGGCATGAGCCGGTCGCGCAGGGCGTCCTCCGCCGCGGAAAGGCTCACCGCCAGGGCGGCCGGGGCGGCCGCAGCCAGGGCGGGCAGCTTGTCCACCAGGCCCACGGTGCTCACCGTCACCTTGCGCTGACTCATGGCCAGGCCATGGCTGCCCAGAATGTGGCTCAGGGCGATGCTCAGGTTGGGCAGGTTGTCCAGGGGCTCGCCCATGCCCATGAACACCAGGTTGGTCAGGGGATGGGCCTCGTCCACCAGCCGCCGCGCGGCCAGCACCTGGCCCAGGATCTCCGAGGGCCTTAAGTTGCGCCTAAAGCCCAAGGTGGCGGTGCGGCAAAAGGCGCAGCCCATCTTGCAGCCCACCTGGGAGGACACGCACAGGGTGGAGTGATCCGCCTCGGGGATGATCACGCTCTCCACCGCCGCGCCGTCCTCCAGCCAGAAGAGCATCTTGCGGGTGCCGTCGGTGGAGCGCTCCACCATGGCCGGCTCCATGAGCCCCAAGCGGGCCGCCCCGGCCAGGCGGGTGCGGAAGGCCTTGCTCAGGGTGGTCATGTCCTCGATGGAGGAGGCCCCGTGGGGATAGAGCCACTGAAGAAGCTGGCGGGCCCGGTAGGGCTTTTCGCCCAGGGACACCACCAGCTCCTGCACTTGGGCCGCGCTCAGGTCGCGCAGCTCGGGTATGGCTTGCTCGGCGGGCATGGTCCCCAATAATACCCCTCCCATGCCCGCCGAGCAGCCTTTTTGCCTAGGGATTCATCAGGCCGGGGCCGCCGCCCGGGCCGGGCCGAAAACGTTGTCCGTGAAGCGCACGTACCAGGCGGCGGACTGCACCTGGACGACGTAAGCCACCGCGATGATCAAGGCCGCCTCCGAGCCCTCGGGGCCAAAGGCGCTCATGGCCAGGGCCAGGGCGATGGAGAGGTTGCGCATCACCGTGCCGTAGACCAGGGCGATGGCCTCGCCCCGGGGCAGCAGCCAGCGCCCCAGCAGGGTGCTCAGGCCGTAGTTGAAGGCGTAGAGCAGGGCCAGAGGCGGCAGCAAGGCCAGCAGCCTGAGCGGCGCGGCCGCGATCTCGCCGGACTTGAGCGCCATGGCCACGAACACGATGCCCAGCACGCCCACGGTGCTCAGCGCCGGAAAGCGCGGGGCCAGACGCTTCGAGAAGTCTTCCAGCCCCACCCGGCCCACCAGCCAGCGCCGGGTGAGCCAGCCGGCGGCCATGGGCAAGAAGACGATGAGCCCGATCTGGGTGAAGACCTTGCTCACCTGCATCTCGATGCGCGAGCCCAGGAGCCACTCCACATAGAGCGGGGTGGCCAAGGAGCCCAGGATCAGGCCCACCACGGTCATCTTCACCGCCGCGGCCAGCTTGCCGCCCGCGAAGCCGGTCCAGGAGATGGTCATGCCGCTGGTGGGCACCAGCCCGGCCAGCAACAGGCCCAGCATGAGGTAGGGGTTGCCTCCGAAGAACAGCCAGCCCAGCCCCAGGGCGGCCAGGGGCACCACCGTGAAATTGATGGCCTGGGCCAGGACCTGGCTCTTGTAGTCGCCCCCGGAAAAGACCTGGTTTATCTTCAGGTTGACCATCATGGGATAGACCATGAGGAAGGTCAGGGGGATGATCAGCGAGCGCAGCCAGCCGATGGGCCCCGCCTGACCGTAGACAAAGCCCAGCAACATCATGATCGGGATGGCCAACACCAGGTTTTGGTTGATCTTCTTAAGCAGAGCCCACATGGCGGCCTCCTCGCGCAATCTAGAAGGTGAAAACCTTGTAATCCGGGTCGGTCATCATCTTGACCAGCACCGGAGCCCCGGAGAGGGTGGTGCCGTTGATCAGGTCGTCGGGCCCCACCAGGCGCTTGTCCGCACAGGCCTTGCACACGTGGATGGGCGCCTCGGCGGACACCAGCTTGTCCAAGAGCTCCTTCATGTGCTCGCCGGTGGAGGCGCGGATGCCCTCGGCCATGCCCCACTGGGCCCAGTGGATGGCGTCGTCGATGAGGAACACCTCCACGTGGTGGCCATCGTCGGCGGCCAGGGAGGCGAACTGCATGGCGCGGGTGGCCCCGCCGGACTTCTCGAAACCCTTGGACATAACGAAAAGGAACTTCTGCATGGCCTTGAACTCCCGCTTGAGGTTGGGCGCCTTTCACGGCGCCGGGTTATTGGCCACATAAAGGAGCAAATAGCGTGCCCAAGGCTCCTTGGCGGGGCCTTGGGCGCTAAGTCGCTGTTACGTATGTTAATTTAATTAACACCCCTGCGGCGGGCGAGGTTGCCCCTGGGGTTAACGGTTAAGGCAAGAAGCGGGATTTCGTTAAGTAAACGTTAACCAGAGCCCAGGCGGGCGGTGAGCAGGCGGTCCAGGGCCTCCACGAACTTCTGCTTGTCCTTGGGGCCGTAGGGGGG
Organism: Desulfarculaceae bacterium; assembly: GCA_020444545.1. Lineage (NCBI taxonomy): Bacteria > Pseudomonadati > Thermodesulfobacteriota > Desulfarculia > Desulfarculales > Desulfarculaceae > Desulfarculaceae bacterium. The sequence continues at coordinate 817,349 of JAHLKT010000001.1, forward strand.
CGGGCCGCCGGTGGTCACTCCGGAGTCCCGGAGGCCGGTGAGGAAGTCGCGCATGCTCAGGCGCTCGCGCACGTTTTCTTCCGTATAGAGCTCTCCCCGGGGGTTCAAGCCCGTGGCCCCCTTTTCCACCACAATGGCCGCCAGGGGCAGGTCGGTGGTTATCACCAGGTCCTCGGGCTCCAGATGCTCGGCGATGTAGCGGTCGGCCGCGTCCATGTCGCCCGGAACCCGCACCGTGGTCACCAGGGGGTTGGAGGGGCGGCCCACCTGGCGGTCGGCCACCATGCACACCGGCACCTTGCGGCGCTGGGAGGCGCGGAACACCATTTCCTTGGCCGGACGGGGGCAGCCGTCCGCGTCGATCCAAATACGCATCATTTCTCCGGGGTGAACAGGCGCTTCCAGTCGCGCTTCATGCTCACCACGTTCCAGCCGCGCTCCTTGGCCTCGGCCAAGAGATCGGGCTTTTTGTAGACGAACTCGCGGGGGTCGTCGTGGTTGATCAAAAGCACCAGGCCCGGCGAGCCGCCCGAGGCCATGCGCAGCATCCACACATCGCCCCCGGAGTTGCCCGCCGCCAGGACGGGCCGCCGCCCGGCGCGCAGCATGAGCGCCTCGGCCTTGTGCGCGCCCAGGTTCAGGTCGTTCCGGTGCATACGCCCGGTGCGCAGCAAGACCACCTTGCCGCCCCGCTCTTGGGGTTTCATCTCATAGTCCGTTCCGATGCAGCGGTCCCGGCCCAGGCCCCAGAGGTGGCTCAGGGCCATCAGCGCCAGGGTGTCCATGCCCGAGTTAAGGTACACCGTGAAGCCCTTGGCCTTGAGCAGCTCCACCAGCTCCATCATGGGCAAATAGGCCGTGGCCCGCACCGGCAGCTTGAGCTTGGGGTTCACCTCGTGCTCCCAGACCTTGGCGGCCAGGGCGCGGTACTCAGCGGCGCTCATGCCCGCGAAGGGCCGGGACAACACCTGGTCCAGATGGCTCAGCAAGTACTTGCGGTCGCGCTGGGCCATGGCCTGGCACTGGGCCTTTTGGGGAGCGCCCTTTTCGCCGTAGGCCGGGCACACCTCCTTGAGCCGGGCCAGGGCCACCTCCAGCACGAAGAACAGGGGACGCTCCACGATGAGGGTGCCGTCCGCGTCCAGGCTGGCGATGCGCGCCTCTGGCGGCACGAAGCCCGGCGAGGCGGGGTCGGCCGCCGCCGTGGCAAAGGCGATGAGCTTGGAGCGCAGGGGCTCGTTCCAGGAGGCCAGGGGTCCAGCCTGGGCCCAGGCGGCCGGGGCCAAGACCAACAGCAGCAGCAACAGGGCGGCCAAACAAAAGCGCGGGCGGCGCATGGTCATCTTCTCCGGACGGGTTCGGGGGGCGGGGCTCAGCCGTGCAATACGCGGTCGACCTGGACCAGAAGGGTATTCAGGTCAAAGGGCTTTTGCAAGACCGCCTTGGCCTGGGGGTATAGGTTGGCCAGCTGGTAGCGGTCCCCGGCGTGGCCGGTGGCCAGGATGATATTGGCCTCGGGGTCCAGCTCCAACAGGGCCCGGGCGCAGGCCTGGCCGTCCATGCGGGGCATGGCCAGGTCCAGAAGCACCAGGTCGAAGGGTTCGCCGTGGGCGCGGGCCAGGTCGTAGGTCTCCAGGGCCTGCACGCCGTCGGCGGCCAGCTCCACCCGGTAGCCGAAGCCCTCCAGGGCCTGGCGGCAGATGTCGCGCACCGCCTCCTCGTCGTCCACCACCAGCACCCGCTGCCCCTCGCCCCGGGGGGCGCGGTCCGGGGGCGCGGAGGGCCGGGGCGAAGCCAGGACCTGGCGGCCCACCGGCAAAAAGACCTGGAACTGGCTGCCCTTGCCCGGCCGGTTGCTGGCCACGATGCCCCCGCCGTGGTTCTTGATCATGGAGTAGGCCACGGCCAGGCCCAGGCCGGTGCCCCGGCCGGGCTCCTTGGTGGTGAAGAAGGGCTCGAAGATGCGCTCCAGCTCCTCCGGCGGGATGCCCGGCCCCTGGTCGGCCACCCGCATCTCCAGGTAGGGCCCGGGCCGGGCCCAGGGGTGGGCGCTGGCGAAATCGGCGTCCAGGTGGGTCAGGCGGGTGGCGATGGTCAACTCGCCGCCGTCGGACATGGCGTCGCGGGCGTTGAGCGCCAGGTTCACCAGCACCTGCTCGATCTGGTTGGGGTTGGCCAGCACCAGGGGCAGCTCCTCGACCAGGTCGAAGCGCAGGGTGATGGCCGGCGGGAAGGTCTGGCTGAGCAGGCCCTCGGCGTCGCGGATCACCTGGTTGAGCTTCACCGGCACCTTCTCGCCCGTCTCCAGGCGGCTGAAGGTGAGCATCTTCTGGGTCAGCTCGCCGGCCCGGCGGGAGCTTTTCTCCATCTTGAGCAGGGTGGCGTGCACCTCGGAGTCCAGGTCGGAGCGCATTTGCAAAAGCTGGATGTATCCCCGGAAGGTCATCAGGATGTTGTTGAACTCGTGGGCCACCCCTCCGGCCAGGGTGCCCAGGGACTCCATCTTTTGGGCGTGCTGCAGCTGGCGCTCCAGGATCTCCTTTTCGGTCACGTCCCGGAGGATGCCTTGCAGGGCCATCTTACCCCGGAAGCTCACCCGGGCCACCGAAACCTCGCAGCGGAAGCTGCTGCCGTCCTTGCGCAGCGCGGTGAAGGTGTCGCTCTCCGGGTTCACCTGCGCCCCGGCGATGCGCGACTGCATCCGGGTGCGCACCCGCACGTGATCCTCGGGCGCGATCACCTGCCACACGCTTTTGGCAAGGCCCTCGGCCAGGGTGTAGCCGAACATGTCGCAGATGGCCTGGTTGACGAAGACCATCTGGCCGTTGGGGTAGTCGGCGATGAAGATGCCGTAGGGCACGTTCTCCACCAGGGAGCGGTAGCGGTGCTCGCTGATGGCCAGGGCCTCCTCGGCCCGCTTGGCCTCGGTCATGTCCTTGGCCACCGAGACCACCACCTGCTCGCCGTTGAGCTCCAGCAAACGGCCGGAGACCAGCACCGGGAAAACGCGGCCGTCGCGCCCGCGGAACTCGGCGGACATGCTGATCACCTCGCCCTGCTCCCGGAGGCCGCCCACGAACTCATCGTGCTCCTCGCGGTGGGCCCAGATGCCCAGCTCGGCGTCCGAGCGCCCCAGCATCTCCGGCCGGGCATAGCCCATGGCGGCCAGGGCGCTGTCGTTCACCTCCAGGAACACGCCGTCGGACAGGCGGGAGATCATGGCGCTGTCCGGGGTGGCCTGGAAGGCCTTGTTGAACTTCTCCTCGCTGTTCTCAAGCGCCTCCACCGCCTGCTTGCGCTGGCTGATGTCGGCCACCACCCCCACCGCCTTGTCCAGCTCGCCGCTGGGGCCGCGCACCGCCGAGACCGACACCGCCAACCAGATCAGCTCGCCGTCGGCCCGGATGGCGCGCCGCTCGCCCTGGAGGCGCTCCACCTCGCCGTCCACCAGGCGGCGGAACCACTTGCGGTGCTCCTCGCGCTGCTGGGCCGGAGAGAGGTCGTCCAGGGTGAGGCCCTCCAGCTGGGAGCGGCCGTAGCCCATGAGTTCCAGCCAGGCTGGGTTGGCCTGCTGCACCCGCCCCTTGCGGTCCAGCACCATGATGCCCAAGGAGGCGTTGTCGAACACCCCCCGGAAACGCTCCTCGCTGGCCCGCAGGGCGCGTTCGGTGCGCTCGCGCACCGCCATCTCCATGCGCAGCTTGCGGTAGCTGCGCTCCACCTCGCGGTGGTCCAGCTCCTCCTGGTCCAGGCGCGCGGCCAAGACGGCGTTGCGGTAGTTGGACCACACCAGAAGGGCCACGCCGCTCATGAGCAGCAGGGCGCTGAGCCCCAAGACGAGCGAGAGCTGCCAGGGGCTGAAGTCCCCCAGCCAGCGGCGGGCGGGCATCATGGAGTAGATCACCAGGGGAGTGCCCTCCACCCCCACCCCCACGGCCAAAAACTCGCCCTGATCCTTCAGGTTGGCCGGAGCGGGCATGAGGTGGGGCCGGTTGAGGCCCAGGCCGGTGAGCCGGCCCAGCAGCTCGCGGGAGACCTCGCGGGAGCAGCCCACCGGGGCCAGGCTGCCGTCCACCCGGGCGGCCACCACCACGTCGGTCATGGCCGGCAGCTTTTGGTGATGGGTGAAGTTGGCGCACAGGGCTTGGGGGTTCATCCAGCCCACCACCCGGCCCACCGGATGGCCCAGGTAGGTGCAGGGAGCGGCCATTACCACCTGGGCGTTTTCGCCGCCGGTGAGCACGGTGGGCCTGAGGCCCAGGCCCGTCAAGGGGGGCAGGCCGGAGGGAAGCCCCACCTGGCCCGGAACCGCCCGGCTGGCCAGCACCCGGCCCTGCTCATCCACCAGCACCAGGCGCAGCCACACCGGCACTCCGCCCACCCGCTTGGCCCCCAGGATGTGCTCGAAATACACCGCGATCTGGTGCAGGCTGGCGGCCAGGCCGTACTCCATGGACATGCCCAGGGCCTGGTTGCCGAAGTAGGCGGACACCCGGCGGCTGGCCGCCAGGTCTTTCAGCTCGGCGGCCAGGTTCTCGTGGAACAGGCCCACCATGGTGGCCCTAAGGGCCAGGTCGCGCTGAAAGCTGTCCAGGTAGGAAGCCCGCAGCCTGCCCTGGGAGCGGTGGAAGGCCCCCACCATCAGCGCCATGATCAGCACGATGGCCAAGGCGGCCCCATAGACCGCCAGCCACTTTTTATTGTGCAGTTTGATCAAGCGCGCTCCACGGGAGGGAAGTATCCCCGCCGGCCGGCCCTAGGGACGTTGGGGGAAAAACCGGGGGAAGTAATCCAGAATGGCGGGATAGTACTTGGCCACCAGGCGGCGGTATTCTCCCTGCTCCTTGAGCTGGGTCAGGAAGCGGTTGAACTCGGCCAGCAGCTCCGGCGAGGAGGGAGAAAAGGCCGCGGCCATGGTCTGGGTGCCCGAGACCGGCCCGATGATCTTGAGCTCGCCGGGCCACTTGACCAGGGAGATCACCGCGTCCGGGGCGTCCTGCAAGGTGGCCTCGGCCTCGCCCTTGATCACCGCGGGCACGATCTCGCTCACCTTGCGCGAAAAGTTGACCAGCCGGGCGCCCTTCTGGTCCAGGGCGTACTCCCGCCCGTCCAGGCAGGTGCCCTCCACGCACAACACGCTCACCGAGGCGATCTGGGCCTTCACCGCGGCCACGTCGGCCTCGGGGTCGCCGCTGGGCGTGATGGGCTTGAGCTTGCTGGAGGCCCGGGCCACCAGCCACACCTGGTTGGGGAAGGTGGGCTGGGAGAAGTTCAGGATGCGGGTGCGCCAGGGCAGGACGGTGACCCCGCCGGCCCACACGTCGCCCTTTACCGGGGTCTCGGGCCCCAGCACCGCCTTGCCGTCCTTGAGGCTCACCTTGCGCCCGATCAGGTCGCCGGGGGCGGAGTCCCAGCTGGTGGGCACGAAGCGGTAGCGCACTCCCAGGCGGGCCGCGAAGAGCTTGAGCAGCTCCACGGTGAGCCCGTCGCCGGTGCCGGTGATGAAGTTGGCATAGGGCAGGCCCAGATGACGCAGCTCACCCCGGGCCCGCAGGCTCTCCAGGTCTCCGGCCAGGGCAGGCAGGGACAAGGCGAAAACGAGGAAAGCAATCAGGCCGAGGATGGTACGTTTCTTTGCCAAGGATATTTCTCCGCACCGAGTTGAGCGTAATCAGGCCCAGCCTTCCGGCATCCCGTGGGCGGGCGCGGAACCTGCCCTGCCGTGGCTCTAGGCCGGCAGGCTACCCGCGGCGGGGCGGCGGCCCAAAGTTGTCATCATTAGATTATGCCAAAAGAACTCCTCCTTGGCCAAGGGGGCGGCCGGGGCTTGTGGCCATGCTACGCCCATGGCATAGTTAACCATTCGCCCGGCCCCCAACGGGGCGGGATTGTCGCGTGAGGAGGCCCATTTGCGCCTGGCAATGGTGGTGCAGCGTTACGGGGAGGGGGTGGACGGCGGGGCCGAGGTGCATTGCCGCGAAGTGGCCAAGCGCCTGGCCGCGCGGGGCCACCAGGTCACGGTGCTCACCACCACCGCCTTGGACTATCTGAGCTGGGCCAACCACTTCCCCCCCGGCGAGAGCGAGCTGGAGGGGGTCCGGGTGCTGCGTTTTCCGGTGGCCCGGCGGCGCTGGGTGCGCCCTTTCAATATCTGGGCCCGCAAGGTCTACCAAGGCGGCCAGCCCATCGACGTGCAGTGGCGCTGGCTGCTGCGCCAGGGACCCTACGTGCCCGAGCTGATCGACCATCTGCTGGAGCACGAGGCGGACTACCAGGCCATCGTGTTCTTCACCTATCTGTATTTCCCCACCGCGGCGGGCCTTCCCCTGGTGCCCCGGCGGGCCCTCTTGGTGCCCACGGCCCACGACGAGCCCACCCTGCCCCTGCCCCTGTTCCGGCCGGTGTTCCACTCCCCGCGCCGCATCCTCTACAACACCGAGGCCGAGCGCGAGCTGGTCCAGCGGGTCACCGGCAACCGCCAAGTGCCTTCGCGGGTGGTGGGCCTGGGCATCGACCCGCCCGCCCCGGGCGGCGGAGCCGCCTTCCGGGAGCGCCACGGCCTGAGCGACGACTTTTTGCTCTACCTGGGCCGCATCGACGTGATGAAGGGCTGCCGGGAGCTGTTCGAGCAGTTCGCGCGCCTGAGCGCCCTGCCCGCCCACCAAGACCTGAAGCTGGTTCTGGTGGGCCGCCAGCGCATGGAGATGCCCAAGCACCCGAATATCCTGAGCCTGGGCTTCGTGGAGCAGGCCGAGCGCGACGCCGCCCTGGAGGCGGCCACGGCCCTGGTGATGCCCTCGCCCTACGAGAGCCTGTCCATGGTCACCCTGGAGGCCTCCGCCGCGGGCAAGCCGGTGTTGGTGAACCAGGACTGCGAGGTGCTGGCCCGCTACGTGGAGCGCTCCGGAGCGGGCCTGGCCTACCAGGGCCATGAAGGGCTACGCGCGGCGGTGGAGCGCCTGCGCTCCGCCCCCGGCGAGGCGGCGGCCATGGGGGCGCGGGGGGCGGCCTACGTGGCCGAGCACTACGGCTGGGAGCCGGTGCTCACCACCTACGAGGCGCTCATGGCCGAGGTGGCCGCCGAGGCGGAAGCCTAGTGCGCATCGGCATCGACATCTGCCGCCTCACCGACCCATGGACCGGCATCGGCAACTACATCGTCAACCTGCTGGCCGGGCTCTCGGCGGTGGACCAGGAAAACGACTACCTGCTCTACCCCTACTTCCCCGAGTGCTTCCCCCGCCGGGTGGCCGACCTGGCCCGGTTCGTGCCGCCCCAGGACAACTTCTCCCTTTGGGGGGCCGGGCGTCCCGAGCTGTTGGTCAAGCTGCTGTGGTTCAAGCTCAAGCTGCCCCAGCGCTGGTTCTTGGCCAAGCCCGAGGTGACCCACAGCACCAACCTGGCCGGGCCCCGCCTGCCGGGGAGCAAGCTGGTGGTCACGGTGCACGACCTGTCTTTTTGCCGCGAGCCCGCCTGGCACAAGGAAGACAACGTGGCCTTTTCCCAGCGGGCCACCGAGCAGGCGGTGGAGCGCGCCGAGCTGCTCATCGCGCCCAGCCGGTTCACCGCCGACGAGCTGATCGAGCTCTACCCCCAGAGCGCGGGGCGGGTACGGGTGGTGCCCGAGGCGGTGCTGCCGGTTTACCGCCCGGCCACGGACCACGCCGAAGTGGCCAAGGTCCTGGCCCGCCACGGCCTTCAGCGGCCCTATCTGCTGTTCGTGGGGACCATCGAGCCGCGCAAGAACCTTCAGCGCCTGCTGGCGGCCTATCACCGCCTGCTGGCCTCGGGGCAGGACGAGTTCGATCTGGTCTTGGCCGGGGGGGCGGGCTGGAAATCGGCGGGCATCGAGGCGGCCATCAACCACTCCCAAGGCCAGGGCCGGGTGCGCCGCCTGGGCTACGTGCCCGGCCCGGAACTGCCCGCCCTGTACCAGGGCGCGGCCGCCCTGGTCTACCCCTCGCTCTATGAAGGCTTCGGCCTGCCGGTCTTGGAGGCCCTGGCCTGCGGCGCGCCGGTGGTCACCTCGCGGGCGGCCAGCCTGCCCGAGGTGGCGGGAGAGGCCGCCTTGTACCTGGACCCACTGGACGAGGACGACATGATCTCGGCCCTGGAGCGCATCACCGGCGAGCCCGAGCTCAGGGCCTCGCTGGCCGCCAAGGCCCCGGCCCAGGCGGCGCGCTTCTCCCAGGAGGCCATGGGCCGGGCCGCCCTCAAGGTGTACCAAGAGGCCGCCGGGCGCTGAGGCCTACTCCGGCTCCTGCCCCTTGGGGGCGTCCTGTATATCTTCCTGCTGATACAAGAACTGGCGGCGGCGGTACTCGTTCCGGATGGCCCGCTCCCGCTGACCCTCTTCCAGCACCAGGCTCACCCGCACGCTGCGGTTGCAGTTGTAGCGGTCGTTCTCCACCAACTGGGAGCCCATGTCCATGCCGCTGACCACCTGCACCCTATAGACCAGGCCCCGCTGGGTCCCGGCCTGGAAGCAGGGCACCCGCAGACGGTAGAGGCCCAGGTCGTTGGTGTAGCCGCCCATGGGCCGTCCGCTGACCCCGCTGCTCACGCTTACCCGCGCGTTGGCGATGGGCACCCCGCTGCCGTTTATCACCTGCACCTCGATGAGGCGGCTGGGCGCCGAGCCGGGGGCAGTGGATGGGCGGGGGGGCGGGGGGCCGTCGCCGCCGTCGCCGCTTTGGGTGCCGGGCAGGTCGCCCGGCTCTTCGCTGGGTAGGGACGTCGCGTAGCCCGAGGCGCCCGGCAGGGCCGCGCCGGGCCGCGCGGGCGCGGTCCCGGGCTGCGCCCCACTCGCCGCCGGGGCCGGGGAGCCGGGGGTGGCGGTAGCCGGCGGGGCCGCGCCCCCGGCCTGAGGGCTCAGCAGGGGGTCGTTGCCCCAGCGGTATTGGGGCTTGGGTTGTTCCTGCTCGGCGTCCTTGCCTTCCTTGTCCGTGCTGGTGGAGCCGGAGCCGGTCTTGGGCTGGGCGTCGGGCGGGGGCGGGGGACGGCCGTAAACGGCCCGGTACTTCAGGTCGTCCAGGCCGGTGCCGCCCGGGCCGGGCGGCGACTGGGCCAGACCGCTCCCGGCCAGGCCCAGGGCCAGGAGCATCAGCAACAGCGCTAGCAGGATCGCGCGGGGCATGGGGCCTCCCAAGGGTTGGTAAAAGCACCTACACCATAAATTATTCTCGCCATTTGGTCCAGCGGCCCGGCCCCAATGGCAAGGCCCGCGCCAACCAGGGCGCGGGCCGCAAATCGCTCGGGGCGTTGAGCGCCTAGCGCTCCCGGCTGATGCGCCGGATGCCGCCCTCCCCGGCCACGATCACCTCGTCGGCCAGGCCCAGGAACAGGCCGTGCTCCACCATGCCCGCCCGGCCCTCCAGGGAACGGGCCACCGCCGCCGGGTCGTCCATGGGCCCGAAGTCGCAGTCCAGGATGTAGTTCTCCTGGTCGGTGAGGAAAGGCCGCCCGCCCGAGGCCAGGCGCAGCTTGGGCTTGGCCCCCAGGGAGGCCACGTAGTCGCTGAAGGGCTTGAGCGCGAAGGGCACCACCTCCACCGGGATGGCCCATTTCTCTCCCAGGCGCTGGCTCATCTTGGACTCGTCCACGATGATGATCTCGCGCTTGGAGGCCTGGGCCACCACCTTCTCGCGCAGATGGGCCCCGCCGCCGCCCTTGATCAGGTTGAGCGAGGGGTCCACCTCGTCGGCCCCGTCCACGGTCAGGTCCATGGCCGGGTGCTCGTCCAAGCTGGACACGGTGAGGCCCAGCTCGCGGGCCTCGGCCTCCATGGCCAGGGCGCAGGCCACCCCCACGATGCCGGTGAGCTCGCCCGAGGCCACCCGCTTGGCCAGGGAGCGCACGAAGAGCAAGGCGGTGCTGCCGTGGCCCAGCCCCACCACCATGCCCGACTTCACCTGCTCCACCGCGGCGTCGGCCGCCAACTGCTTCAACCTGGTCTGCTCGTCGCTCATGCCTCGCCTCTCGTTAGGGCCTCTTTGCCCCGCATGTGTAGCACGATCCGCCCCGCCTGGCCAGCGCCGCGATGGCCCCTATTTGAGCCCCGCCCCGGCGGCCAGCTCGCTGAGCCACTTGGCCGGCGGGGGGATGGGCCCGCTCTGGGAGTAGACCACTTTCTGGCCCTGGCCGCCCCGCTGGATCACCACGAAATGGGGGGTGAAGGCCTCGCCCAGCAGGTCCAGGGTCTTCAGGGTGCGGTCGGGCACCATGGGGAAAGGCACCTTGAAGTGCTCCACGAAAACCTTTACCTCGTAGGCGCTGTTCTTGGCCCCGATGCCCACCAGCTTGATCTTGTCGCCCCAGCCCTTGTCCTGGATCAGCTGGTAGAGCTCATTGACCTTGGGAGCCTCCTTCTGGCAGTGGGGGCAGTACATGTTGAAAAACTCCACGATGACCAACCGGCCCGGGATCTTGGAGGGGTCCAGCTCCTCGCCCGGGGCCAGGCCCAGATAGGCCCGCGCCGCGGCGTCCTTGGGGGCCGTGAAGCTGGCCGGGGGGAAGGGCTCACCCAGGACCACCTTGCTTTTGGCCTTGGCCAGGGCGGGGGCGGAGCCGCAGAGCAAAACCAGGGCGGCCAATAGGGCGATCAGTCGTGGCACGGGCTCCTCCTTGCGCGGCGTTGGCGGGGCTCCCGGCGGGGCCCGTTCATTCATGTTAGCAAAAAAACCCGCCCCTGCCCCAGCCCCGGACGCCCGCGCCACGCTTGCCTGGACCGGGCCCACAGCGTAACCTCATATATAGGTTTGCAAGTGGAGACCCCAACCAATTTGGAGCGATGATCATGACCATCCGTGCGTGTGTGACCACCCTGGCCATCCTGCTGGTGGCTACCGCCGCCCAGGCCGGCTGGGTGATGCAGCAAGAGACCCCGGGCGGCCCCAGCACCGTGTATTTGCAAAAAAACATGATGCGCGCCGGCGCGGGGGATCGCGGCGTCATCTACAACCTGAACCAGGGCACCGTGACCATGCTCAATCCCGGCCGCCAGGTCTACTGGACCGGCAAGCCGCAGCAGCTCAACCAGCAAATGAACCAGGCTCTGGACGCCCGCATGGAGCAGGCCCTCAAAAGCGTGCCCCCGGAGCAGCGTGAGCAGATGCGGGCCATGATGGCCCAGCGCATGGGCCGGGGCGGCCCCGGCGGCAAGGGCGGCAAGGGCGGCATGATGGGTGGACGCCGCTCCGACCACCAGGTTGACATCAAGGCCACGGGCAGCTACCAGGACATCGCTGGCTACAAGTCGCGCAAGTACGAGGTCTGGGTGGACGGCCGCCACCGTCAGGACTTGTGGATGGCCGACCTGCCCGGTTTCCACGACGAGCTGGACATGGGCAAGATGATGGAACTGGTGCACTCCATGCGCATGGGCGGCCCCAACCGGGGCCCGGGCACCGGCTGGCGCACCTCCCCGGAGATGATGAAGCTGTGGCAAAAGGGGATGCCCATGATGATCACCGACTACGGCCGAGGCGGGGCCCAGACGGTGATGAAGGTGACCAAGGCCGAAAAGAAGTCCCTGGGCAAGGAGGTTTTCTCCCCGCCGGCGGGCTACAAGCAGGTCAATTTCCAAGACATGATGCGCTAGACCCCATGCCCCGTTTCACCATCCTGTTCATCGCCTTGGCCCTGGCCCTGGTCGCGGCCGTGGCCGTGGCCCAAGCCCCGGCCAAGTCCGGGGAGTGGCAGGGCTCCATCCAGGGCCTGAACTGCGTGACCCGGGGCCAGCTCTGCCCCATCAACATGGAAGACCCTCTCATCGCCCTGGAGAAGACCTTCGTCCTGTACGTGAAGGACGGCGAATTCTACTATCTGCCCAACCTGGACCGGGCCATCCTGGCCCGCCACCTCAACCGCCCGGTGAAGGTGGCCGGGGTGTTGGAGTCCGGCGGCAAGAGCATCCTGGTGGAGCACCTGTACTTCTCCCGCGACGGCAAGTGGCGCGAGACCTGGAGCCCGGTGATGGAGCGGGAGCTGTTGGAGCAGCTCAACACCTGGGGCCAGCGGAAAAAGGAACAGTAGGCCACCATGGAGTTCATCCGCCTGGGGAGCATCGTCGAGGCCCTGGTCATCACCCTGGTCCTCATGCTCTCCCACTACTTCTCGCGGGTGGTGGCGCGCATCCCCGGCGGCAACGAGAAGCGGCTGCGCTCTTTTGCCGGCGGCGTGGCCGTGGCCTACGTTTTTCTGCACATGCTGCCCGAGCTGGTGGAGGGGCGCGACGCGGTGGGCGAGGTGCTGGGGCAGGTGGAGCACCTCACGCCGCTGTTGGATCTGGGCATCTTCATGGTGGCCCTTCTGGGCTTCACCATCTACTACGGCCTGGAGCTGCTGGCCATGCGCTCGGCCGAGCGGAGCCCCTCGGCAGAGGGCAAGGTCTACGCCCTGCACCTGGGCATGTACTGCCTGTACAACTTTTTGATCACCTACACCATGCCCCTCCGGGTGCAGACCGGCCTGGGCTACGCGGCCATCTTCACCGCGGCCATGGCCCTGCACTTCACCTTCACTGACCGGGGCCTGAACCGCCACTTCCCCCGCCGTTTCAACCAGGGCGGACGGCTGTTGTTGGTTGGCTCCCTGGGGGCGGGCTGGGTGGTCACCGCGCTCACCGACCCCATCAACGTGCTGGCGGTGAGCCTGATGATCGCCTTCCTCTCGGGGTCGATCCTCTACAACGTCTTCAAGGAGGAGCTGCCCACCGAGCGCGAGTCCTCCTATCCCTGGTTCTCCCTAGGCCTGGGGCTGACCACCGCCCTGTTGGCCCTGGAGGCCTACATCGGCCACTGAGCCCCGGAGGAGCACCATGCCCTTCAGCGACTATCAAGGCCACCGGATTTTCTATCAGCTATCCGGCGAGCAGGGCAGCCCGCCGCTGCTGTTCATTCACGGCATGTGGGGCGACCACAGCCAGTTCGCCGCTCAAGTGGAGCGCTTCGCGCCCCGCCACCAGGTGTTGGTGCCGGACCTCTTGGGCCACGGCCAGAGCGACAAGCCGGCGGTGGAGCTGAGCATGGAGGGGTTCGCCGAGCAGGCGGCCACCCTGTGCCGCCACGCGGGCCTCAAGCGGGTGGTGGTCATGGGCCACAGCCTGGGGGGCGCGGTGGCGGTCACTTTGGCCGCGCGCCACCCGGAGCTGGTGCGGGGGGTGATGTGCCTGGACACCACCCTTTTGGCCACGGCCAAGGCCAAGCAACAGGCCCTGCCCGCCATGCTGGCCCGCCTGGAGAGCGAGCCGCCGGTGGAGGCCCTGGCCGCCTGGCTGGAGCCCATGTTCCTGCCCAGCGACCCGCCGGAGATCAAGCAGCGGGTGCTGGAGGCGGTAAGCGCCGCGCCCCTGCACGTATCACGGGGCCTGGTCAGGGCGGTGGTGAACTGGGAGGGACAGGCCACCCTGGAAAGAGTGACCTGTCCCCTGCTCTACGTGGGCGGGGCCACACCCCGCACCCCCCGCGACAATCTCCTGCGCCTCAAGCCCCAGGCCCTCTATGGCCAAGTGATCGGCTCGGGCCACTTCATGATGCTGGTGGTGCCCGAGCAGATCAACGCCATGCTGAGCCGCTTCCTGGAGCTATTGCCCGCCATGGAAGCCGCCACCTAAGGCATACAAGCCGCCGCCAGCATCGGCCCCGTCTCCTCGCCCTCCAACAAGCCGTCGCGCATGTTGAGCACCCGGTCGGCATAGCCCGCGCAGGTGGCGCTGTGGGTGACCATCACGATGGTCATGCCCTCGGAGCCCAGGTTTTGCAGCAGCTCCATCATGCGCTGGGTGTTGGCCTGGTCCAGGTTGCCGGTGGGCTCGTCGGCCAAGAGAATCGGCGGCTGGTTGACCAGGGCCCGGGCCACGGCGGCCCGCTCCTGCTCCCCGCCGCTCACCTCGCCGGGCAGGCGGGCCTCCTTGCCCCCCAGCCCCACCCGCTCCAGGGCCAGATGGGCCAGGGCCAGCTTTTCCTTGTTGGGCAGGCGCTTGATGGCCAGGGGCAGCATCACGTTCTCGGCCAGGTTCAGATAGGGCACCAGGTTGAAGCTCTGGAACACGAAGCCCAGGTACTCCCGCCGAAAGTCGGCCCGCTGGTTCTGGTTGAGGCCGAAGACCTCGATGCCGTCCACCGTGTAGCCGCCTTGTTCCGGCGTGTTGAGCGCGCCCAGCACGGCCAGGAGGGTGGACTTGCCCGAGCCCGAGGGGCCCATCACCGCCACGAACTCGCCGGTGTCTATCTCCAGGCTCACGCCGCCCAGGGCGCTCACCTTGGCCGCGCCGGAGCCGTAGGTCTTGTGCAGATCGCTCGCTTTAATAAAGCTCATGACATTTCTCCTACAGGGTGCGCAGCGCCTGAGCCGGGTCCAGGCGGGAGGCCATCCAGGCCGGGTAGAGGCTGGCCAGGGCCCCGCAGATCAGGGCCAGGCCCAGGGCGGCGGCGGCCAGGAGCGGGTCCCAGGCCAGGTGCACCCCGCCCCCTTCGCTGAACCAGGGCAGGGCCAGCTCGCCGGCCCCGTGGCCGGCCACATAACCCAGCAGCCCGGCGGCGGCCGAGAGGATGAGCGCCTCGGTGAGCACCACCCGCATCACCTGGCCGGAGCGGAAGCCGATGGCCCGGAAGATGCCGATCTCGTTGGTGCGCTCCTTGACGCTGCCCATCATGGTGACCAACACCACCAGCCCGCCCAACAGCGCCACCAAGAGCGACACCCCCAGGGCGAAGCGCCGGAAAGAGGCGATGGTCTCCATGCGGCCCTTGACCACGCTCTGGATGGCCATGACCTTGGCGCCGGGCAGGGCCCGGCCGATCTGGGCCACCATGGCGTCGATGGGGCAGTCCTTGCACAGGGCGGCCACCTCCACCATGGACACCAGGCCGCCCTTGCCCAGGAGCTCCTGGGCCGGGGCCAGGGGCATGAACAACAGGTGGTCGTCCTGGCTGCCGGTGGGCTCCAATACGCCGCTCACCGTGAGCTCGCGGCCCTTGAGGGTCAGCTTGTCGCCGGGCTTGAGGTTCAATAGGCGGGCGGCCTCGGCCCCGGGGGCGAGTTGGCCCGCCTTGGGCTCGGCCCCGCGCACCTTCCACCAGGGCTTGAGGATATGGGCCTCCCGCCAGTCCACCCCGGCCAGCAGGACCGGGCGCGAACCCACCTCCACCCGGCCCAGGACCATGGGGCCCACGGCGGCCACGTTGGCCGAGTTCTCGATGTGGCGGATGCGCGCCAGGTCGGCCTGGTTGATCTCGCGGGTGGCGAAGGAAAAGCCGCCCAGGCTTAGGCCGCCGTAGGAGAGGTTGAGCTGGTCGCTCTTGGGGGTGATGAGGATGTTGGCCCCGTACTTCTCCAGCTTGTGGTTCACCTCGTGGGTGAGCGCCGAGCCCAGGCCCATGAGCGCCACCATGGTGGCCACCCCGGTGAGGAGCCCGGCCAGGACGAAGGCCGCCTTGGCCTTCTTGCGCCGCAGATTGAGCAGCGCGATGTCGGTCAGGTTCATGGGGTTAGCCCTAGCCCTTCTTGGCGAAGTCGAAGTACTGGCGGCCCTGGGCGATGTCGGCCAGGCGGATGACCACCTGCTCGCCCTTGACCTCGCGCCGGAGCGGGGCCGGGTTGCAGCCGCCCTTGACCTCGTTGACGCTCACCGAGGGGAAGCGGCGGCCGCAGTTGGCGCAGACCATCACGTCGCCGTCCTGGTAGTAGCCCTTGCCGCTGGGCCAGCACACGTCGCAGGCGTCGTAGGCCGCCCGGATGATGCCGTCGGAGCTCTTGACCACGAAATAGCGCACCGTAACGCCGTCGGCCAGCTTGTGCTCGAAGTGGCGGGCCTTGCCGTCGGCGAACATCTTCACCGGCAGGATCACGATTTTATCCCCGGACTGGGCCGCGGCCTGCTGGGCCGCCGGGGCCGTGGCCGCGGGCTGGCTGTTGCCGGCGCCGCCCATGGTCCACCAGGCCATGCCGCCGGCCAGGATGATGCCGGCCAGCACCAGGCCCATGGCCAGGACCTTGGAACCGCTTTTTTTGCTCTCGCCCAAAACCTGGGCCTTCTTGTCATTGGTGGCGGGGGCGTTGCTCTGCTTCTGCTTAGGCATGATTCTCTCCTGTGGATCTTTGGTTCGCTTGGTTGATGCGCACGGGGGCGCGGGCGCACGAGGGCAACCGCCCACGGGCGCGGGGGCGCGGGAGGCTCCTACGAGCCTCGGACCAAGCGCTTAGATCAACAGAGAGGCGTGGCTGAGGTACAGGGGCACCGGGGCACGGGCGCGGGGCCGGGGCACGGGCGCGGGCCGCGAGGCCAGGGGGCGCGCCAGAGGCGCGGCGATCATGGCCAGGGCCGCCGGGGCTTGGGGACGCGGGGAGGAGACCAGGGCCAGGGGACGGCTGTCGCAGGGAGCTTTCTCCAGGCAACAGCGACCGGTGCGGCGGGCGTGGGAACACCCCGCCGGGCCGGGCATCTCGGCGTGGCCCCCGGGCATGGCCGCCATGGCCGCGCAGGGGGCAGGCGACGGCGCGGCCACCGCCGGCAAGGCCGGGGCAAGCAGGGCCAGACACAGGGCCACGATGATCAAGCCTTTGGGCAAGGACTCCTCCTAAGGGACATTATCCCAAAGATAGCTTCGCCGGGGTCGATAGTCAACTTAATTAGTAGGGATTATTTTGTGTCTTCAGGGGAAGGTTGGACGCGGCGCATGCCTTACAATGGAAGACATGCAAACCACCCTATCCCGCGTCATATTTTTCACCCGCCTGCCGGTGGCCGGCCAGGCCAAGACCCGCCTGATCCCCGCCCTGGGGGCCGAGGGCGCCGCCGCCTTGCAGGAGCGCCTGGGCCGCCGCCTGGCCCTACGCCTGGGCACCCGGTCGGTGGAGGCGCTCTATGAGTTGGAGGTGTGCTACACCGGGGGCAACGAGGCCTCGGCCCGCGCCTGGCTGGGCGACGCCCTGCTCTACCACCCCCAAGGCCCCGGCGACCTGGGGGCACGCATGCTCTACGCCCTGCACCGGGCCCTGAGCCAGGGCGCGCCCCGGGCGGTGCTGGTGGGCAGCGACCTGCCCGGCCTCACCGGCGGGCACGCCGTGCAGGCCCTGGCCGCCCTGGAGGAGGCCCCCCTGGTGCTGGGCCCCAGCACGGACGGCGGCTATTACCTCATCGGCCTCAGCGGCCTGGCCCCGGGCCTGCTGGACCCGCCCGCCTGGGAGAGCCTGGCCGGGGTGCAAGCCCGCGCCGTGGAGTTGGGCCTCGCCGCCAAGCTGCTCTCCCCCCTGCGCGACCTGGACACGCCCGAAGATTTGGCTTACTGGCGCGAGGAAGACCCCGAGCTTTTGGCCTAGGCGAGCCCCGTGCGCCTGAGAATCCGCCCCGCTACTTCTTCAATTGGTAAGTTGGTCACGTCCACGATCTTGATGCCCTTGAGCAGGTCGTAGATCTCGTGGCTGTAGGCCAGCTCGCGGGCCACGTCGCGGGCGTCGTTGTAGCCGGGCACATGGCGGCCCTGGTAGCGGTTGCGCCGGATGGCGGCCAGCACCTCGGGCGCGATGATCAGCCCCACCTTGCGGGGCCGCTTTAGGCTGAACAGCTTGGCCGGGGGGTCCATGCCCTTCACGATGGGCACGTTGGCCACCTTGAGGCCGTGGTTGCACGACAGATAGAGGCTGGTGGGGGTCTTGGAGGTGCGGCTCACCCCCATGATGATCAAATCGGCCCGGCCCAGGTTTTCCAGGCCCGCCCCGTCGTCGTGGCGCAGGGTGAAGTCGATGGCCGCGGCCAGGCGCATGGACTCCTTGCCCGCCAGGTGCATCAGGCCGGGGTGCAGGCTGGGGCTGGCCCGGAAGCGCCGGGCCATGCGCTCCAGGAGCGGGCCCAGGAGGTCGTAGGTCTCCAGGCCGCCCTCGCCGCGCTCGCGGCCCACCTCGCGGCGCAGGCCGGGCTCCACCAGGGAGTAGATGACCAGGCCGGGATCGGAGCGCACCTCGTCCAGGACCCGCTGGAGCTGGGCCGGAGTTTTGAGGTGGGCCCGGAGCACCACCTCGGCGTGAACCTGTTTGGGAAACTGCACCAGCGCCGCCCGGGTCATGCGCTCGGCGGTGATGCCCGTGGCGTCCGAGAGCACGTAGAGCTTCACCCGGCGGCGGTCGGCGCTCATGGCCCGGCGGGGAGGGGGGTCCCGTTGGTGGTGAGCGAGATGCCCTGCTGCCCCGCGGTGCCCATCATCAGCACCTCCACCAGGGGCGGGGCGGCCTTTTCCCCGCCCCGCCAGCGCACCAGCGCGCTGGGCGCGCTCACCGAGCTGGGCAACTGGGGCACCAGCAGGTGCAGGGTGGCCAGGGGGGCCAGGATTTTAACCTTGGGGATGAGCTGCTTGAGCTGTTTGCCCTTGCCGTCGTGGATCACGATGGACTCCACTTGCAGCTCAACGGCGGGGTTGGGGTTGCGCACGTAGAGGGTGGCGGTCAGTTCCAGGGTGCGGTTCCGGTGGTCGATCACCGCCGTTTGATACAGGGGGGCGTAGATGGCCCCGCTTTGCGGCCCCTGGGCCAAGGCCGGGGAGGCCGCGCCCAGGGCGGCCAGGGCGGCGAGCAGGACCAGGGCGGCGCGTTTAAGGCTCATGAAAGCTCCTTGTGAGAGTCCTCGTACCTTATAGCCTAGCCCCACCGCGCCCGCCTAGCCAAGGGCAAAGGATCAAGGTTGCGGCCAAGGCAGCTCGAAGGCCAGGAGCAGGGTGCGCTGCATTGGCGAGAAGTTGTCGTCCGACATGAGATACACCCGCAGACGGCCCGGCCCGGCGGGCAACACGGCCAGGCCCTCGAAGTTGTCGGTGGTCAGGGGCGGGGCCAGGGTGGCCAATACGCGGGGCCGCAGCTCGGCCCCGGGCCGTAGGGCCTCGGCGGGCAGAAAGCCCAGCCTGGCCCGCGCGCCTTGGGCCAGGCTGTAGGCCCGCTCCAGGACCAGGCAGCCGCCACCCGGCAGGGGGGCCAGGGCGGTGGGGTGGAAGCCGCCGCTAAGGGGATAGCCCACCTTTTGCCAGGCATGGCCGTCGCCCAGGGCCCCCAGGCTGCGGGCCTCGCCGTCGTCCTGTTCGGCCAGGAGCAGCAAACGGCCATCGGCCAGCACGCCCACCGCCTCTACTCCGCTGTTGGCCGGGAAGCGTTCCAGCCAGGAGGGCATGACCAGGGGGCGGGGCCGCCCGCCCAGGCCCTGGGGCGGGGGATAGAAGGCCAGGCGGTGGCGGCGCTCGAAGGAGACCAGCCAGCCGCCCTTCCAGGCGGCCAGGCCCTCGGCGTCGGAGTTGCGCTTGCCCTTGAGCGGCAGGCCGTCCTCGCCCAGCAGCGGTCCCAGGCGGGCACCCTGCACCGCCAGGGGACGGCCGTCCTTGCCGCTCTCCAGGCGGGCGCTGAGCCACCAGCCCTTGTCGCTGATGGCCATGAGCGCCCCGTCCGGGCCCAGGGCCAGGCCCGAGAGCCCCCCGAAGGCCGGGTCCGGGCTGCTCAGCTCCAGGCCGCCCAAATAGCGCAAGGGCCCCACCGTCACCCGGGCGCGGTCGGCGGCGTCCAGCTCCACCGCCTCGGACCGCACCACGGCGGCGCGGCCCTCGGCCCCGGCGGGGTAGGGCGGCGAGGCGGCGCAGGCCAGGAGCAGGGCCAGGGAGATGACGGGCAGCAGGCGTTTGAGGCAAAGGCGGACGCGCACGGGTTCCTCCGGCAATGCGGGCGGCTTGCCCTATAATAGAAGCATCGATTGCTTTAATCCATCCTGCATCGCACCCAGGGAGGCAGCCATGCCCAGCATTTTCAGCCGGATCATCGCCAAGGAGATCCCGGCCGACATCGTGCACCAGGACGAGTTGGTGACCGCTTTCCGCGACGTGAACCCCGCCGCGCCCACCCATATTCTCATCGTGCCCAACCAGGAGATCGCCAGCCTGAACGAGCTGGGGCCCGGGGAAGCGGAGTTGGCCGGGCACATGCTCCTGGTGGCCCGCGACCTGGCGGCCAAGGAAGGCGTGGCCGAAAAAGGCTTTCGCCTGATCATCAACACCGGCCCCGAGGGCGGCCAGGAGGTAATGCATTTGCACATGCACCTCATCGGCGGGCGGCCCCTGGGGCCCATGATCCTGCGGGAGGGCTGAGATGCTCGCATCCGGAGACAGCCTGATGATCACCGGGGCCTCGCGGGGCATCGGCCGGGCCCTGGCCCTGGCCTTGGCCGGGCGGGGCATCAACCTGGCCCTGAACGCCCGCCAACGCGGGCTGTTGAACGACGTGGCCGCCGGCTGCCGCCGGGCCGGGGCCAAGGCGACGGCGGTGCCCGGCGACTGCTCCGATGACCAGGTGGCCCAGGCCCTGACCGCGCGGGCCCAGGAGCTGGGCCGCTTCATGGGCTTCATCCACGTGGCCGGGGTGCTGGCCCCGGGCCCCTTTCTCTGGGAGCTGGAGCCAAAACAGGCGACCGAGGTGATGGCGGCCAATTACGGCGGGGCCCTGGCCCTGGCGCGGGCCGCCGTGCCGGAGCTCAAGCGCCTGGGGCGGGGCCTGGCGGTGTTTTTCGGCTCCGGAGCCAGCCAGCGCCACCAGCCGGGCATCGGCATCTACTCGGCGGCCAAGGCGGCCGAGGAGTTCATCGCCGGGCAGCTGGCCGCAGAGGCCCCGGAGATATGCTCTTTGGTCTACCGCCCCGCCGTGGCCGAAACCCGCATGCAGGCCCAGGCCCGCGAAGCCACCGGCGGCGCGGCCGAGCTGCTGCGCCCGGTGTTTCGCAACTACCAGGAGAGCCGCCAGCTCCTTAGTCCGGAGCAGGCGGCCGGCGCGCTGATCACCGCCCTGGAAGGCGACTGGGGCGAGCTGAACGGCAAGGTGGTGGACGCCCGCCAGGTGCTGGCCGGGCGGGGGCTCTCCTAGGCGGGCGCTTCCTCGGTTGGCTCCGGGGAGGCCAAGGGCAACAGCACGGTCACCGTGGTGCCCTTGCCAGGGGCGCTTTCCAGGCTGGCCAATCCCTGGTGGCTCTCGGCCACGCCGTGCACCACGGCCAGGCCCAGGCCGTGGCCCTGGCCCACCTCCCGGGTGGTGAAGAAGGGGGTGAAGGCCTGCTCGGCCACCTCGGGGCTCATGCCCACCCCGTCGTCACGCACCGTCAGGCGGGCGTGGGGGCCGGGCTCCATGCCGGGCAGGGCGGCGGCCTCGGCCTCGCTCAGCTCCACCCGCTTCAGGCGCACTTCCAGCCTGCCGGGGCGGCCCTGCATGGCCTGCACCGCGTTGTTGCACAACTGGCCCAAAAGCTGCTGTAGCTGGTCGGCCTGGGCCAGGGCCACCAGCCCCGGAGCCAGCTCCTTGACCAGCTCGATCTCCTCGGGCAGGTCGGGGGCTACGATGCTCAGCTCCTCATCAAACACCGCGCCCAGGTCTCCCGGTTGGCGGCGGCCTTGGGCCGAACTGCTGAAGGCCAGGAGCTGGCGCACCAGATCCTTGGCCCGCATGCAGGCATCCAGCGACTCGGCCAGGTTTTTCTGGGCGGGGTGGCCGGGCTCCAGCTCCACCGAAGCCAGCTCGCAATAGCCCATGATGCGGGCCAGGAGGTTGTTGAAGTCGTGGGCTATGCCCCCGGCCAGGGTTCCCACCGCCTCCATCTTGCCCGCCAGGCGCAGGCGGCGCTCCAGGGACCGGCGCAAGGCCTCTTCCTCCACCTGGCGGCTGATGTCTTCCACGAAGCCCTCCAGGCCCGTGGCCCTGCCTTCGCCGTCGCGCACCAGGCGCAGATGCTGCAACCCGATGAAGGTGCTGCCGTCCTTGCGGCGGTAGAGGGTTTGCAGGCGCACCGGCCCCTCGCTGGCCTGAGCCATGGCGAGCACCTCCTCGCGGCGGGAGGGCTGAGCGTAGCAGAGTTCGGCCCGGCGCTGGATGAGCTCCAAAAGCTCCTGGGGCGAGGCGTAGCCCAGCATCCTGGCCAAGGCGGGGTTCACCCGGATAACCTTGCCGTCCACCGTGGACTGGAAGGCGCCCAGGGCCGCGTCCTCGAACAGACGGCGGAACTGCTCCTCGCTGGCCCGAAGGGCCTCCTCGGAGCGCTTGCGCTCGGTGATGTCGCGCACGATGCCGTACAGACGCGTCACCTTGCCCTTGTCGTCGCGCTGGGCTTGGCTGCGCACCGCGAGATAGCGCACCGAGCCCTCGGGCCGCACCACCCGGACCTCCAGCTCGCTGTCCCGGCCGGTGGTGGAGACATCCTCCACCGCCAGGACGAAGCGATCCCGGTCCTCGGGGTGCAACATGCGCAGCAGCTCCTCCCACTCCGGAGGGCCCTTGCCCGGCTCGCGCCCCATGATGTCGTACATGCGGTCGGACCACACCGGCCAGCGGCTGCCCAGCTCCACGCTCCAGGCGCCCAGGCCGGCCATCTCCTGGGCCATCTCCAGGGCGGCGTTGGCCTGCCTGAGAGCCTTTTCGGCCAGCTTGCGCCGAGTGATGTCCCGAAGCACCGAGATGAGGCAGGGCCGCCCGTCCAGGACCAGTTGCTCGGCCGACCACAGGGCGTGGCGCAGCTGGCCGTCGCGGGTGATGTAGTCCACCTCGAAGTCCTTGAGGGCGCCGAGCTTCTTGATCAAGCCCACCGCCTCCTCGCGCTTGGCGGGATCGGCCCACACCCCCACCTCCGCCGAGGTGCGGCCGATCACCTCCTGGCGGCCGAAGCCGGTGATCTCGCTGAAGGTGTCGTTCACGTCCAGGTAGACCCCGTCCTCCAGGGTGCTGATGGTCACCCACAGGGGGCTGTGGCGGAAGACCAGGGCGAACTTCTCCTGGCTCTTGGCCAGGGCCAGCTCGGCCTGCTTGCGCTCGGTGATGTCCTCGGCGATGCCCAGGACCTTGCTGGGCCGCCCCGAGACGCCAGTCTCGCAGGTGGTGCGGGCGCGCACCCAGCGCACCTGGCCGTCACCCCGCTGGATGCGGTAGCTGATGTCGGTGTCCGCGCCGCGCATCCGCTGGTCGGCCAGGGCCCGCTCCATGGTGCTGCGGTCCTCGGGCAAGACCATCTCCAGAAGCCCCAGGGGGTTTTCGTAGAGGAACTTGCGGCTGAGGCCGAAGACCTCCTCCACCGCCGGGCTGAGGTAGGTCAGCTTGCCGCTGTCGGGCTCCTGGACCCAGAAGGCCTCCTTGATGTTCTCCACCAGCTCCCGGAAGCGGGCCTCGCTGGCGGCCAGCTCCTTTTGGGTATGCAGCCGCTCGGTGATGTCCTCGCCCGAGCTGAAGGTGCCCACGATGTTGCCCGCCTCGTCGGTGAGCAGCGCGTTGTGCCAGGCCACGGCCCTCCGTTGGCCGTTTTTGGTGAGCACCAGGTTCTCCACCTGGGACAGCGGCGGCTTTTCGCCGGCCATGATGCGCTCGAATATCTGGCGCACCCCGGCGCGTTTTTCCGGGGGCAGGCAGGTGTCGAACCAGCTCTGGCCGGTCAGCTCGGCCGGGGACCAGCCCAGGATCTCGGTGCCCGCCCGGTTGATGAGCATCACCCGGCCTTCGTGATCCAGGGCCAAGAGGATCACCTGGGCGGTGTCCAGGTATTGCTGGGCCCGGTCGCGCTCGCGGCGCAGCTCGCTCTCTTTTTCCTTGAGCTCGCTGATGTCGGTGATCAGGGCGGTGCCGCCCAAGAACTCGCCCTGGTCGGAGAGATGGGGCACCGCCGAGACGATGGCCCACATGTCCCGGCCATCCTTGGTGAGCAAACGTAACTCATGATGCTCCCGGGCCCCCCGGCGGTGGCGGGCGAACATGCGCGTTGCCGGCTCCTGCTCTTCGGGGGACAAAAAGTCGAAGAAGGAGCGGCCTAGCACCTCGGCGGGGGAGTAGCCCAGCATGGCGGCCAGGCGCTGGTTGACCATGGTGGTGAGCCCCTGGGCGTCCACCTCCCACACCCCCTCCTGGGCGCTCTCGACCATGCGGCGGAAACGGGCCTCGCTGCTCTTGAGGGCGGCCTCGGCCCGCTTCTGCTCGGTGACCACCCGGATCACGCTGAGGGAGCGGATCACCTTTCCCGATACGTCGCGGTCGGCCACGGCCGAGATCATCACCTCCAGGACCGCGCCGCCCTTGGCGAGCATCCGGCCGGGGAGATCCTCCACCACCCCGCGCTCGAAAAAGCGCGGCAAATATTGCTCGTCCACCTTGCGGCGCAGCTCGGGGGCCCAGAAATCCGATACCTTGCGGCCCAGCACCTCGTAGCGCTGGTAGCCCATCACCTCCAGCCAGCGGTCGTTGACCTCCACCAGCCGCCCCTCGGCGTTGACCGAGTGCAGCATGGCCGGGGTGCGCTGGTAAAGGCTGCGCTGGCGCTCCTTGGAGCGCGCCATCTGGGTGAGCTGACTGCGCAGCTCGGCCACCTCGGCCTGCAAGCGCTTTATGGTTTCGCGGGAGTCGGACATGCCGTCACCAAGGTCGGTGGGCGAAATGGGGCGATGGGATCATGGCAGGTTAATCCGAATAAGCAATACATCTTCCCGTCAAATTTGGACTTGCCTTCCCGGACCCGTAACATTTCATAAAGCCGGGAGTTAGCCGGCTGGTGCAAACAATTCCTGTTCTTTATTCCTTAATATAAAGCCCACCCGGGCGGCGGTGCGAGAAGTTTTTTTAATCCTAGCAGGGGCCTAGGCGGTTTGGCCCGCCAGGGCCAGGCCCATGCGGTAGTAGAGCTCCGCAGCCGAGAGCACCTGGCCGAAGGAGACCCACTCCTCGGGGCGGTGGGCCGCCTCCAGGGAGCCGGGGCCCAGGATGATGGGCTTGACCCCCGCCGCCCAGAGCTGGTTGGCGTCGGAGTGGCTGCGGAAGGCGCCGGGCAGCCAGGGGCGGCCCATGCCGGCCAGGGAGTCCTTGAGCGCGGCCACCACCGGACCCCGCTCGGGCAGGGAATAGCCCGCCTGCATGGTCTCGAAGTCCAGGCGGGCCTCCAGGCCGTCGTCCGCGGCCCGCTCCCGGGCCACCAGTTCCTCGATCTCCACCGCCACCTCGCTGATGGGCGCCGAGGGCGGCAGGTGCAGGTCCAGCCAGGCCTCGCAGCCCTCGGGCACCACGAAGCCGCCGCCGCTGCTGTAGAGGTCGCGGATGTTGTAGATAAGCTCGGGGCGCTTGTTCTGAAGGAACGCGGTGAGGGTCAGCAGCAAGCGCAGCATGTCCTCCACCGCCTGGCGGCCTCCGCCCAGGGAGGCGTGGCGGCGCTCGCCCCGGGTGCTCAGGTTCAGCTCCAGATAGCCGTAGTTGTCCAGGCAGGGCTGGAGACGGGTGGGCTCGCCCACCACGGCCCAGGGGAAGCGGTACTGGTTCACCAAGGCCTCGGCCCCGTCGCCGGCCTCTTCCTCGCCCACCACCAGGGCCAGGGTCAGGGGCAGCTCGCGCATCCCCTGCTCCCAGAGGCAGGCCACCGCCTCCAGCATGGCCGCGCAGCCGCCCTTCATGTCCGCCGCGCCCAGGCCGGTGACCCGGTCGCCCTCCTGGGCATAGCCGAAGTCCTCCAGCTCGTGGGCGGTCACGGTGTCGATGTGGCCGATGAGGGCCAGCTCGGCTTCTTCGCCGCCCAGGGCCACCACCAGGTTGTCCCGCTCCTCGTCCACCTCCTGGCGCTCCACCGGCAGGCCCCGCTTGGCCAGCCACCCCTGCAAGAACTCGGTGAGGTCCTCCTCCTTGCCCGAGGGGCTGTAGATGTCGAGCATGTCCTTGAGCAGGCCGCGCAGACGCTCGGGGTTTACCGGGGAGTGGTTCATTTTTCCTCCCGCCCGTTGCGTACGTGAGCGCGTTGGCCCGAGAGGTTCAGGCTCATGTAGAGATGCTCCGAGGGCTTGCCGAAGCCCAGCTTGCGGAAAAAGCGGATGGCCGGCAGGTTGTCGGCCTCGGTGTCCACCATCATGATGCGCACCCCGGCCTCCAGATAGCGCTCCCTGAGGGTGGTGAACAGGCGGGTGCCCACCTGGTGGGCCTGCCAGGCCGGGTCCACCCCCATCCACACCAGATGACCGTACTTCCAGGCGGTGCCGCTCTTGGTGATGGTGGTGCCCAGGGCGAAGCCCATCATGGCGCCGCTCTGCTCCTCCTCGGCCACCAGGCAGAACTCGGTGTCCGCGGTGAACAGGCCCACCACCTCGAACTCGTCCCAGGTGCGGTAGAGGTTGGGCACGTCCTCGGCGGTGAACAGCTCCTCGCCCAAATGGAACACCGGGGCCAGGTCGTCGATCTCCATGGTGCGGACCTCGACCGCGATCCGCCGGTGGTGTTCGCCGTTTTCACCCATGCGGTAGGGCACGATGTAAAATGCTCCGTGTTGGTTGGCGCTTAGGCCCTATTGTAGCGCAAGGAAACACAAGGACAAGATCAGGCCCGCACCACCGGGTCGCGCGAGGGGTCGAAGGGATTCAGGCGCACCGCCAGGGAAAAGAGATAAGGATGGCGCTCGCTGAGGTGGCTGACGTAGATGAGCCACTGCATTACCAACAGCCTGTAGACCCGCTTCAGGTCCCCGCCCAAATGGGCCCGG
This sequence comes from Desulfarculaceae bacterium, assembly GCA_020444545.1. Lineage (NCBI taxonomy): Bacteria > Pseudomonadati > Thermodesulfobacteriota > Desulfarculia > Desulfarculales > Desulfarculaceae > Desulfarculaceae bacterium. The sequence continues at coordinate 843,843 of JAHLKT010000001.1, forward strand.
TCGGTGGGGGGCAGCGGGTGCAGGAAAGGCCGGTGGTATAGCTCGTCCTTCAAGTGGAACACCGCGCGCAGGCACTCGGTGAAAGAGTCCTTCTCGGTGATGAAGGGGTTTTCCAACAGGCGCAGCAAGAGGTCGCTGTGGGTGCTGAGCAGGTTGCTGATGCCCTCCAGGTCCACCTGGTCCGCGTCGATCTCATAGGCATGGGAGGCCAGCTTGGCCTCCAGGTGGGCGAAGTCGGCGGGCTTCCAGTCGGCCTTCAGCTTGAGCTCCTCGGCCAGCTCGCCGCTGTCCGGGTCGCCGGCCACGATGGCCATGAGCAGCTCCGAGCCCAGCTCGGAGAAGAAGATGCCCTCCACCACGTAGAGCTTGGCCAGCTGGGCCTGGCGCTCCCGGCGGCTGAGCAGCATCTCGGTGGCGTTGGCCACCACTCCCATGAAGGTGCCCACCCCGCCCACGATGAGAAACAGGGCCAGAACCTTGCCGGCCTCGGTGTGGGGCGAGATGTCGCCGTAGCCCACGGTGGTGATGGTCACTATGGAGAAGTAGATGGCGTCGTAGAGGGGCAGGCCCTCGGCCAGGGTGAAGCCCACCGTGCCCACCAGGAGCACGGCCAGCATGGCCACCAGGAATATGCGCAAACGGAAGGTGATGTCGTCCATGGCCGCTCCTCGCCGGCATTAGGCACCGGTGCTTATCATCTTAGCAAAGCCGGGGCGGCCCCGGTAGGCGGGCTAGTCGCGGTCCTTGTAGGACTCCCAGTCCTGGGTCTGGTAGGCGCCGTCGGCCACGAAGCGCATGGCCTGGGTCAGGCGCTTGCGGTCCAGATAGCCGGTGAGCCTGAGCACCGGCTTGCCCGCCGGGCTCAGGAAAACCATGGTGGGCACCTGCTTGATGGCGTATTGCTCGCCCACCTTCTCTTCCTCGCTGATGTCCACCATGACCAGGTCGAACTTGGAACTCATCAGGGCCGAGACCGCCGGGTCCGGGAAGACCAGGCGCTGCATCTTGCGGCAGAGGTAGCACCATGGGGCGGAAAAGTAGATGAGCACCGGCTTGGCCACCTGGCGGCCGGGGCGCATCACCGCGGCGTGGCTCTGCCACTTGAGGAGCGAGGGCTCCTGGGCCGTGGCCGGAGCGGCCAGGCAGATCAGGACCAGGAGCAAGAGGCAAAAAGCCACCCGCCGGCCCCTCCCGGCTGCGAGGGGGGGTGAGCCGGGAAGGACCGGGGGGGCAAGGAGACTAAAGGAAGCGCGCACCGGATCAGTCGCTTTTCCGGTACGAGTCCCAGGTTTGGCTTTGGTAGGCCTTGCTGGAAACGTAAGAAAGCAGCTTCAGGAAGCGCTCCGGACCAAAGACGCCCTTGGTCCGGAACACCTCCTTGCCCCCAGCGTCAAAAAAGATGTAGCTGGGGGTGTAGTCGGTGTTGAACTTCTTACCCAAGGCGGGGGCCTTTTCCAGGTCCACCTTGACCGGGACGAAGCCGGCGTTGAGACGCTTGATCACCCCCGCCTGGCTGTAGGTCTTGCGTTTCATTTCCTTGCAGCGGTAGCAGTAGGGCAGGTGGAAGTAGACCAGCATGGGCTTGGCCGCTTTCTGCTGGGCCGCCACCCCGGCCTGGTAATCCAACCAATGCACGCCCCCGGCCAGGGCCGGGGCGGCCGTCAGGCCCAGGGCCAACACGGCCAGGGCCGCCAGGAAAGCTATGCCGTTGCGCCGTCTCATCGCCTCTCCTCGTCAATGCTCCTAGAAGCGCCAGGAAACCATGAAGTGCACCGTGTCCTGATAGTGGCTCACCTCGGTGCCCGCGAAGGGGTTGGTGGGGCTGGGCGCGCCGGTGTTGGTCTGGCTGTTGCTGAAAGCGTGCTCCAAGGCGAAGTCGAAGTCCCAATCGCCGTAGGAGAAGGTGAAGCCGCCGGTAAGGTGGTGCTCCACGATGGCCGGGAACAGGGGGTTCAGGGTGTTGTCGGGCACCGGGTTCTGGCCGTAGTTATAGCCGGCCCGCACGGTCCACATGTCGTTGATCTCGTACTGGGCGCCCAGGGCGAAGACCCACTGGTCTTTCCAGTCCATGATGAAGGGCACGCTGAGGTTCTGGTAGCCCGCGGGCACCGGGGTGCTGGGGTTGGAGGCGGTAACGGTCACGGTCTGGATGGCGCTGGCCCAGTTGACCCAGCTCACGTCAAAGGCGAAGAGCCATTTGGTGGTGGGCCGGAAGCTCACCCCGAACTCCACCTGACGGGGCCAGGTGAAGTTGTCCATCTTGGCGTCCCTGTAGGTGACCTGGCCCAGGCCGGGACCGAAGTTGAAGCGCATCTCGCCGTCGTCGAAGTCCAGGGAGCTTTCGCTGGTGTAGGTGGCGCCGATGGCCCACTGCTCGTTGATCTGGTAGTTGGCCCCGAAGCGGCCGGCGATGGTGAAGGAGTTCAGGCCGGTGACGTGCTGGCCCTGCACCCCGTTGGGGAAGAAGTCGTAGTCGATGGAGGCGTAGCCGGCAAAGGCGGTGACGCCTAGAGTCAGGCTGTTGGTCACGTTATAGGCCACGGTGGGGGCCAGGCGCATGAAGGCCACCTGGGAGTACAGGCTGTCGTTGGCTCCCTGGAAGTTCTTCACGTTCTGGAAATCCACGCCCATGCCGCCCTGGGCGAAGATGCCCACGCCCCAGGACCAGCGGCTGGTGCCGATGCGCTGGGCATAGCCCGCGAAAGGCAGGGGGAAGACCTGGAACTCGTTGTCCACCGCCGAGGCGTAGGGCATGTCCACCTGCATCTGGGGGTTGAGCAGCGCGCCGCCCACGCTCACCACCCGGTTACAGGTGGTGGCCAGCTGGGCCGGGTTGCCCGCGATGGCGGTGCAGCCGGCGGGCACGGCCACGTCGGCCCCGCCCATGCCCGAGGACACCGCGCCGGTGCCGATCATGTTCATGCCGTTGGTGGCCAGGGCCATGCCGGGTACGGCCAGCACCATGGCCAAGGCCAGAAAGGCTCCCAAAACCTTTTTCATGTCGATTCCTTTCGTACTACTCCCATGAGTTAAGTCGAGTTATAGGAACCGCCCATTTGCCCCTCCGGTTCCTCCGGCCCGGCCTAGCCGCCGGGCCCCTCCTTATATGTTTCGGGCGGCGGGAACCGGCCCGCCGCCCGATAGCGCCTTTATACGAATAAGGTGATGTTGCAGCCGGTGGCATAGTTCAGGAAGGTGGCTGCCCCTCCCAGGTCGATGTCATCGATGAGATCCTCGCGCTTGACGCCCATCACGTCCATGGTCATCTGGCAAGCGATCAGGTCCACCTCGGTCTCGACGCACATCTCCAGCAGCTCGGGAATGCTGGGCACGCCCACCTTGCCCATCCAGCCGTTCATCATCTTGGTGGCCATGGCGGTCATGCCCGGCAACATGCCGATGATGTTGGGCACCGGCACGGGCATGGCCGGGTTGCCCACCGGGGGCACGCCCAGCTTGTGGTTCTTTTTCTTGTTCAGAATGTCCAGGCCGTAAAAGGTGAAGAAGACCTGGCAGGGAATGTCCAGGGCCGCGCAGGTGGTGGCCAGGATCAGAGGCGGATAGGCCATGTCCAGGCTGCCCTTGGAGGCAATGATCGCCGCTTTGGAATTTTTCTTGAGGGCCGACTCCAGTTGGGAGCCTACGGCTTTTTGCACCGCCTCGTCGATGTAGCTCTGAATCTCCTGATCCATGTTAACAACCTCCCCTCGCGTGGACGGCTCAGCGGCCGTCCACCACTTGTTTGGCATCCTGGGAACGTGCCGCGGTTTCGCGGACGCATTGAATTATCTTGTAAATTTCGGGCCGGGCGATGCTGTAGTACATGCAAGCCCCTTCGCGCCGGGCATCGAGCAACCCGCGCATACGCATGGCCTTGAGGTGCTGGCTGGTGGCCGACTGGGTGGCCCCGATGGCCTGGCTGATCCCTCCCACGTTGAGCTCTCCCGGCTCCAGGCACTGGGCGATTCGGATGCGCAGCGGGTGACCCATCACCTTGAACATTTCGGCCGCCTCGTTGAGGAAGTTATCGTCCATCAACCCCTCTCCCTAACTTTAACTTTTATTTTGCACTATTCTTATATGGCAATATTAATATATGCAACTAAAAAGATATCTACCATAATCCCTATACCTATATTCTCATTGGAGAATAGGCCTGAAACAACTATTTGTTAGAGGAAAATGCCCCCGCTCTGGGCGCCCCGCACCAGGCGCTTGAGCTCGGGATAGGGCTGTGCCCCCACCAGACCCCGGCCGTTGCACACGAAGGTGGGCACCGCGCTGATCCCCAAGGATCGGGCGAATTCCCAGTCCGCGTCTATCGCCTTGGCGTAAGCTCCCGATTCCACAACCTCAACCGCCTTGGCCGGGTCCAGGCCCGCCTTGGCGGCCAGCCCGGCCAACACCTCTATGTCCCACAGGTTGAGCCCGTCGGCGAAATAGGCGCGGAAAGCTGCGTCGTGGTAGGCCGGGCCCACGCCCTGGGCCTCGGCGTACTTGCCCAGCTCTTGGGCGCGGCGGCTGTTGAAGGTCGTGGTGCGGTTGCCCAGGGGAAGGCCCTCGGCGTTGGCCGCGGCCCGGAGGCGCTCCATCATGGCCGGGATGTCCTTGCCGCTGCCGGCAAAGAGCTGCTCCAGGCTCTGGCCCTGGGGCGGGGTCTCGGGGTGCAGGGGGAAGGCGATCCACTTGACGGTCACGCCCTCCTCCGCCTGAAGCCGTTCTATACGCCCGGTACAGAAATAGCACCAGGGTCAGATGTAGTCCGAGAATACCTCGATGGCAAGGGGCTCAAGCATGGGGCCTCCTATGGATGGCGGTTCATTTAATAATGTATCGCGATAAGGGAGGCGGGGCAAACCGGAAGCGGACCGCCCGAAGAAACGAGGGCGCTTGAAGGGTGCGCGGCTGGGGCGGATGGCCGCCCCAGCCGAAGCCATATAATTAGTAGCCCAGTTCCTCGCCCACCAGGATCACGTGGGTGCGGCCCGGGACCATGGAGCCCTCGGTGATGCTCCAGAAGTTGCAGATGCGCTTTGGCGCCCTACAGTCGGCGCAGAGGCCGTTGATGGTGCAGGGGGTCTCGCAGTTGATGCGCGCGGCGTTCACCGGGGCGGCGTAGTGCTTCACCCGGGCCATGGCGCTCTCCAGGTCCGGGGCCACCTTGTTCATGCCCACCACCAACACCACCTTGGCCGGGCCGAAGGCCATGGCCGCCACCCGGTTGCCCATGCCGTCCAGGTTCACCAAACGGCCGTCCAGGGTGATGGCGTTGGAGGAGGCCACCATCACGTCGGCGGTGAGGCCCTGGCGCCGCAGGGCCATGCCCTGGGCGGGCTCCAGGCCGGGCTGGTAGGGGTCGATCACCTCCACGTCCTCCACGGCGGCGATGGCCTCCCACAGGCCCAGCTCGCCGGTGGTCATGGAGCCGCAGCGGAAGACCTTCTGGCCGGGCTTGATGAACTCGAGCACCTTGGCCTTGGCCGCCGCGCCGTCCGGGGCGTAGCTGCCCTCCATGCGGCGTTTTTCCAGCCAACCGATGATCCCGGCGGCCACCTTTTCGTTCCAGGCCTTCTGATGCGCGTCCATGTCACCTCCTGCTAGCTATGCTGATATGGTTTAAAAAGCTCCTAAAAAGTTAGCACCGGCAGCCCGCTTTGCAAGTAGCCGGTCAGTGGCTGGCCCATGTAGATCACCTCGATGCCCAGCGACTCCAAGCGCTCGCTGACCCCGTAGCGGTCGGCGCAGGCCCGGCAGGCCAAGAGCTCCACCCCCGCCTCCTTGAGCGCCTCCAGCTCGGCCTGCAGCTCGGCGTCCTCGGCGATGAGCGAGGCCGAGGGCCCCCACACCACCAGGCGCACCTTGGGCCACCAGCCCTTGAGGCGCGAGTTCTTGGCGTACATGAAGACCATGTTTTTGGCTACCTCGCGGTCGCGGCTGGTCCAGATGATAACCAGGGTGTCTTTTTCCGTGCTCATGCGTCTCTCTCCCGAGTTGTTGGATGATATCCCCTATTATGCCAGCGGTGGGCCGGGCGAATTGTAGTTTCGGCTACCTGGCCGGGAAAAATCTTCCCGCCCGCCGCCCGGCCGGGTAATTGCTATGCGCCCGGCGAGAGCCCTTCACTATTCTATTGAATAGATGTTTTGTGCAATGGTTTGAAATTACGCGTCTTATTATCTTTATTTCTCACCACGGCCGGGGTGGCACGGCGGCTGCAAAACCTGGAGCTCAGGACCCCCAACCCTTTGCCAGGAGGCCCACCATGCCACACCCTCCCCGAACCGCCCTCACCCTGCTCTTGCTCCTCGGGCTGGCCGTTGCCCTCGCCTCCCTGAGCGGCTGCTTCCATCACCGCCCCTACCGCTCCGGCTACGGGGGAGGCCCCCCGGTGTACTACAATCCCCAGCCCCGCCACGACCACCACCGCGATGACCGCCGCGACTACCGGCCCACCCCCAAGCCCCCGCCACGCAAGGCCCGGCCCGACAACCGCCGGGGCGACAACAGCCCGCCTCCGGCCCCGGGCCAGGTGGCGCGAGAGCAGCCCAAGCCCCAGCGCCAAGTCCATAAGCCGAACCGAACCGCCCCCAAGAGCCCGGAGCGCAAGGCCCAGGCCAGGCCCAAGCCTCCGGTCCGCCATACCCAAGCCAAGCCCCAGCCCAAGCGCGAGATCCGCAAGCCCGACCGGGCCGCCACCAGGGCCCCGAACCGCAGGGCCCAGGCCAGGACTAAGCCCCAGCCCCGGCGCGAAGTACGCAAGCCCAACCGCGCCGCACCCAGGGCCCCGGAACGCAAGGCCCAGGCCAGGCCTAAGCCCCAGCCCCGGCGCGAAGTACGCAAGCCCAACCGCGCCGCGCCCAGGGCCCCGGAACGCAAGGCCCAGGCCAGGCCCAAGGCCAAGCCCCAACCCGAGCGCCGCCATAGCAAGCAGAAGGCCCCCAAGGACCAGGAGGGCAAGCGCCGGGACGGCGACCGCCGCGACCGCCGCGCCCGCCCCCGGGGCTAGGCCCCAAGCCGCAACCGGGCCGCCCCGCCACGGCCCTTTCCCCTGCCCCGCGAAAATTCTCCGCGCCTCGCCCTTGGAGTGCGAAAAAGCTTCCCACTGCCAGTCAGGCGCCATAACCAGGCCGAAATAAAAATAAATTTATAACCTATTGATTTAGTAGCCGTTGAAAGCTGGGGTGCTTATTTTGAAATTAGGTGGCACGCGGTCTGCAATGAATGAGGGGCAACCAACACCCCTCACTGGAGAGATGGCATGAGACGCGCAATGATCTTCCTACTGGCTGGAGTGCTCACCCTCGGCTTGGCCGCCGGCGCCATGGCCTGGGGCGGGTTCGGCATGATGGGCGGCGGCTACGGCCACGGTTGGGGCGGCGGCCACATGATGCAGCCCGGCTACCACATGGGCTATGGCCAGGGTTATGCCCAGGGCTACGGCCCGAACGGCGCGGCTCCCGGCTACGGCCCGGCCAACTGCCCCGGCTGGCAGGCCTGGAGCGGCCAGCAGCCCCAGGGCTACGGCCCGGGTTACGGCCCGGCTCCGGCCCCCCGAGGCCCGGTGACCCCGGCTCCCCCGGCCGACAGCCTGGAATAACAAGCCTTACCCCGGGGGTCCGGGCCTGCGGGCCTGGGCCCCCCCTCCCCTCTTTTGCCAAGGAGGCCGCCCATGACTCAGACCATCCGCAGCACCGAGCCCTGTCCGGTGTGCAATATGCCGGTGGACACCCGCCACACCGAGCTGGTGGCCCAGCGCGAGGGGCGTGTGTACTTCTTCTGCGCCCCGGGCTGCCGCGACAAATTCCTGTCCGAACCCTGCTGCGCCCAGCCCAAGGGCTGGTGGGGCCGCTTCCTGGACCGCCTCGCCCGGGCCAACGACAAGGAGTTCGGCGAGGGCGGGGCCCACTGCCATTAGGCGGGGCTTAATAAAAAAAGACGCGGGCCCGCGCGGCCCCACAAAAAGAGGGGAGAGGGCCTTGGCCCTCTCCCCGAATGCGTTACGCTCTGATGCGTCTAGCAGGCGCCGCAGCAGCCGTCACCGCAGCCGCCGCCGGTCCCGCAGCTCTCGGGCTGGGGAAGGGGGTTGGCGCTGGTGAGCAGGAAGCCCTGCTGGTTGTCCTCGTTGATGAAGTCCAACTTCACGTCGCCCACGGTATCGGCCAGATCCTTCTGGATCACGAAGTCCACGCCGTCCACCGCATAGGTCTCGTCGCCGTCACGGGCCTGGTCCACGCCCAGGGCCAACTGCGCGCCGCCGCAACCACTCTGCATGAAGATGCGGATGGGGGGCTCGAGGTTTTTTTCGGCCATAACCGTCTTGAGGGCCTGGCTGGCCTCGGGGGTCATTTCCATCATGGTTCAAGATGCCTTTCGTTAGTAGTAGCTCATGTCGCTAAAACATAAGGCCAAGAAGCGACATGTGCAACCCGGGCGCTAGAGTTAGGCTAAAATTCCATGTCCAGGTCCACCCCCAGGCGCTCCCACTGGGCCTCGGCCTCGGCCTCGCCCTGGGCGATCTCCTCGGGGGTCCAAGGATCGATGACCAGGCAGTCGGCCACCAGCTGCCACAGATACATCACCTCGTAGGGGTAGTCGTCATAGTACTTGGGTATCCGCTTCATGAGCTGATCGTGGCAGTTGGAGCAGGCCACCACCACCACGTTGGCCCCGCTTTCCTTGATGGACTCGTACTTCTTGCGGCCGTGCCAGGCGCTGTCGTCGTCATAGGGCATGGGCCACATGCCACCGCCGGCGCCGCAGCAGTTGCCGTTCATGCGGTTGGGCTCCATGTCCACGAAGTTGTCGGTGCACTGCTGGATGATCCAGCGGGGCTCCTCGAAGAAGCCGTGGCCGAAGTGGCTCTCCAGCTCGCGGCCGTGCTTACAGGAGTCGTGCCAGGTAAAGGTCTTGTCCGCGTACACGCTCTTGTCCAGCTTGATGCGTCCCGACTTGATGACCTCCATCAGGTAGTCGTAGAGATAGATGAAATCGATGGAGTTGTCGGGGTCGTCGAACTGGCACATCTTCATGCCGTTGCGGCAGCCGTAGGAGCCGCCCCCGCAGTCGGGCATGATCATGCGCTTGATGTTGAACTTCTTCATCATGTCGATCTTGCGCTGGGCCAGGATCTGGGTGGCCTCGTAGTTGCCCGTGAACAGGCCCCAGTCCACCGCCTCCCAGTTTTCGCTGGGGATGGTCCACTTTTCCTTGGCCGCGTAGAAGATCTTCCACCACCAATACATGTCCTCGAAGTCGCCGAAGACCTCCTTGGAGTTGGGGAAGAACAGGATGTCCGCGTCCTGGCGGTCCACCGGCACGTAGAAGCCGGGGCAGCAGTCCTCGGCCATCTCCACCCCCATGTCGGCCATGGTGAAAAGATAGTCATCGCGGGGGATGGCCATGTTGTTGCCGGTCTTGAGCACGTTTTCCACGCCCTTGTGCAGGATGCCCGGCACCTCGTCGCGGGGGCGCAGATGCTTCATGTAGCCGAAGATGGCCGGCATGTCCAGGCCCATGGGGCAGGCGGCGGCGCAGCGGCCGCAGCCGGTGCACAGCCAGGGGAAGCGGCTCTCCACCACCTCGTCGATCATGCCCAGGGCCAGCATGCGGATCACCTTGCGGGTGTCCCAGCCCTGGATGTCCTCGGCCGGGTCCCCGGTGATGGGGCAGCCGCCGGAGCAGGTGCCGCAGGTCAGGCAGAGGTTCAGGTTGGCCCCGTTGAGCTTTTCAAAGGCCTCTTGGGGCAGCTTTTTGGGTCGAATGGCTTGGGCTTGGCTCATCAATCACCTACCTTGGCTGGGGGCCGGAGCCCCGCGAAAATTCTTGCATGGCAATGGGCCGCGCCCGGGGGGGTTATCCCGCCGCGGCGGCCGCCTGCTCCGCCGGGGGGTACAGAGGCCCCAGCTGGCGGATGCGTTGGGTGAAGTCGTTGCAGGTCTGGGCGAACTGGGGCCCCATGGCCGAGGAATTGAAGAACATCTCCAGGCGCTCGGGCTCCACCCCGATCTGCTCCAGGATCTTCTTGCCCTCTTTCACCCGCTTCACGGCCTTGTAGTTGCCGTTCACGTAGTGGCAATCGTCCAAGAGGCAGCCGGAGAGAAACACCCCGTCCGCCCCGTCCTCGATAGCCCGGAGCATGTAGAGCAGGTCCACCCTGCCGGTGCAGGGCACCCGGATGATGCGCACGTTGGCCGGGTATTGCAGACGCATGCTCCCCGCCAGGTCGGCGGCGGCATAGGAACACCACTGGCAGCAATAGGCCAGTATCTGGGGCTCGAAATTGTCGGGCATACGCCCACCTCCCAAGGGAAGCGCATCCGGGGGAGCGGACCGCCCGCCGACGGCGAGCCGCGCTGGAATGGCCTTTTGGCGGGTGGGCATGGAGGGGGAAGTAGAGAGCATCAGGAGCCATGGAACCCACCTGCCGGCCGGAACCGGGCGGCTGGCCAGGGCGTTGCTCAGGTGAATCCCAATAGAAATCTCATGCTACGGCGCCTGTTAGTTTACAGATAGCCAAAGCTAGCCTTGGGGGGAGCGGGTGTCAAATAGGTAATAACTATTAGGTGATTACTCAACCCCCCGAAAATACCGATGCACCGGGGATTTAGTGGGGCGGGTTATCCGGCGGCCAGGGCGGCGATCAGGTAAGGCAGGGTGATGGCCACCAGCAATACGGTGAGCAGGGGGCGCAGGAGGTTCTTAGGGCGCGGGTTGCCTTCGCGTAGGGCGCTCCAGGCGTGGTTTGCCGCCGAAAGGCACAGGAAGATCAAGAGGGTGCTCATCAGGGCGGCCTGGGCCAAGGTGCCCCAGCCCAGGGCATAGGCCAACACGCAGGCCAGGGCCAGGGCCAGGTTGTTCAGGCCCGACTGGCGTTGGTAGGCCCCTCCCCCGCCCCCGTAGCCCGACTGCTCCGAGGCCGCGCGGCCCAGGAAAAGGCTCTCCAGGCCGGTGAGCCCGGCCACGGGGAGCACGGTCCAGAAGCAGACCAGGCTGAACTGGGCCTGAGGCGTGCCGCCCCAGAGGTGGGCCAGGAACACCCCCAGCCCCACTCCCGCCCAGCGGGCTATCTCCAGGACGCTATTGATGCTCATGGTGCCTCCGGGTTGCTCGACTGAGCCAACAAAGCACGAGGCGCGGCCCCGGGGCAAGGCCTTTGTGGGCCACGCGGCCCGCCGCCGCCAAAATCCGGGTTGACCGCCCGGCCCCGGCCCATTAGAAATGGTTAGCCGACCTCTAATCCCGCCCCAAAGGAGGCCCCCTTGCCGGTAATCGTGGTTGATCATCCCCTGGTGCGTCATAAGCTGGGCATCCTGCGCAAGCACGACCTGTCCACCTCCAGCTTCCGGGCCCTGGCCAGCGAGATAAGCATGCTGCTCACCTACGAGGCCACCAAGGACCTGACCACCGAGCCCAAGACCATCAAGGGATGGGCGGGCAAGGTGGAGGTGGAGGAGATAAAGGGCAAGAAGATCACCGTGGTGCCCATCCTCAGGGCCGGGCTGGGGCTCATGGACGGGGTGCTGGACATGATCCCCGGGGCCAAGGTGAGCGTGGTGGGCTTCTACCGCAACGAAGAGACGCTCAAGCCGGTGCAGTACTACGTGAAGCTGGCCAAGCACATGAAGCACCGCATGGCCCTGATCCTGGACCCCATGCTGGCCACCGGCGGCACCCTCATCGCCACCATCGACCTGCTCAAACAGGCGGGGGCGGACAAGATCCGGGGCATCTTCCTGGTGGCCGCGCCCGAGGGCATCGCGGCGGTGGAGGCGGCCCACCCGGAGGTGGAGATCTACACCGCGGCGGTGGACGAGCGTTTGGACGAGAACGGCTACATCCTGCCCGGCCTGGGCGACGCGGGCGACAAGATCTTCGGCACCAAATAGGCCCCCCACGGCCATCTATATAAGGAGAGCCCATGAGCCACTTTTCCAGCCCGGACTACAAGTTTTCCGCCAAGGGGGCGATCCTGGGGGCCCAGATGCTCTTTGTGGCCTTCGGGGCCCTGGTGCTGGTTCCCCTGCTCACCGGCCTCAACCCCAACGTGGCCCTGTTCACCGCCGGGGTGGGCACCCTTCTCTTCCAGATAATCACCAAGGGCAAGGTGCCGGTGTTCCTGGCCAGCTCCTTCGCCTTCATCGCCCCTATCATCTACGGCACCCAGACCTGGGGGGTGCCGGGAACCATGTGCGGCCTGGCCGCAGCCGGCGGGCTCTATGTGATCATCAGCCTGGTGGTGCGCGTGGGCGGAGTGCAGATACTCCAGCGCATCCTGCCGCCAGTGGTCACCGGCCCGGTGATCATGGTCATCGGCCTGATCCTGGCCCCGGTGGCGGTGAACATGGCCCTGGGCAAGACCGGCGACGGGGCCAAGGCGCTCTATCCCCAAAACCTGGCCCTGATCATCAGCCTGTTCTCCCTGGCGGTGACCATCGGGGTGTCGCTGTTGGCCAAGGGCTGGCTCAAGCTGGTGCCCATCCTCATCGGCATCGGGGCGGGCTACGGCCTCTCGCTCATTTTGGGCCTGGTCAACTTCGCGGGCCTCAAGGCCGCGCCCTGGCTAGCGGTGCCGGATTTCGTAATGCCAACCTGGAACCTGGAGGCGATCCTCTACATCGTGCCCATCGCCATCGCGCCGGCCATCGAGCACTTCGGCGACATCCTGGCCATCGGGGGCATCACCGGGCGCGACTACCTGAAGGAGCCGGGCATCAAGAACACCATGCTGGGCGACGGCCTGGCCACCAGCCTGGCGGCTTTCCTAGGCGGCCCGCCCAACACCACTTACAGCGAGGTCACCGGCGCGGTGGCCCTGACCAGGGCCTTCAACCCGGCCATCATGACCTGGGCGGCCGTGGTGGCCGTGGCCCTGGCCTTCGTGGGCAAGCTGGGCGCCTTCTTGCTCACCATCCCCGTGCCAGTCATGGGCGGGATCATGGTGCTGTTGTTCGGGGCCATCATGGTGGTGGGCATCAACACCCTGGTGCGCGCCGGACACGACCTCATGCACCCCAGAAACCTGACCATCGTGGCCCTGATCGTCATCTTCGGCACCGGCGGCATGGCCCTGCCCCTGGGCAGCTTCAAGCTGGCCGGCATCGGCCTGGCCGGGGTGCTGGGCGTGGTCTTGAACCTGGTCTTGCCCGGGCGCAAGGAGGCCGACGCCGCCTTGTGCGACCGCATGGCCGAAAAGCAGCCCGAAAGGGTGCTCATGGATTAGGCCCCAGCGCCGACAACCAAAAAGCCGGGCCCCCCAGACAGGGGGGCCCGGCCTTTTTTTTCAGGCGGGGTGCTTTATTGCTGCTCCACGTCCAGGCTCAGCTTGCTGGGCACGGTCTTGTCCTGGTTGGGCGGCTCTTCCTGGGGCGGCTTGATGCTCAGGCGCGCGGGGGAGAGCTTGTAGCGCTTGGTGAGCAGCTTGGCCGCCGCCGAGGCCCGCTCCTGGCCCAGGGCGCTCAGTTTGGCCGGGTCCAGGGGCTGTTTGGCCAGCAGGGCGCGGAACATGGCCCGGTGTTGGGCCGCGGCCAGCTGCTGCCCGCTGCGCTGCTTGCCGCTCCGGGTGGGGCTGGCCGCCACCCGGCGCTTGAGCTGGTCCAAATCCAGGCGGGAGTAGCGCTTCAGGTAGAGCGCTTCGATGACCCGCCCCACCGCCGGGCTGCTCCAGGACACCCGAAGCTGGGTGCGCCCGGCCTCGCCTTGGCCACTCATCTTGGTCAGCTCGGCCACCAGGGCCCGCCGCTTGAGGGCCGGGGCGTCCAGCACCGGGCTGTAGCCTCCGGCGATGGCCAGCTTGACCTGGGGCCGCTTGTCCATGGCCTGGGCCAGCTTGGCCAGCTTCTCTTCCTGGGGCGGGGAGACGCGGAAGCTGCCCGGGTCGAAATCCACCCGGCCCAGATCCTCGCCCGAGGCCCCCACCAGCCCGGCCAGCCAGGAGAAGGGCGCGGTGATCACCTTGCTCACCACGTTGGCCAGGGCGGTGGCGATGAGCCCTCCCACCGAGACCTGGGGGTCGCTCAGGTCGCCGCTGATGGGCACCGCCATCTGGATGCGCCCCTGCGAGTCCTTCAAAAGGGCCACGGCCAGGTCCAGGGGCAGGTTGGGCGCGCCGGGCTGGTCGATCTTGTCGCCCAGGACCAGGTTCTTGATCAGCACCTGGTTTTCGCCCACCAGGCGCTCCCCTGCCAAACGGTAGTCCATCTCCAGGTAGAGCTTGCCCTCCTTGATGCGCCAGCCCGCGAACTTGGCGGCATAGGGGCTCAGATGGTGCAGGTCCAGGTTCTCGAAGTTCATCTTGAGGTGCGAGCGGCTGCCCGGGGCCAGGGGCAACAGCCGCCCGGCGATCTCGGCCTGGCCGTAGCGGTCCACCCGCCCGCGCAGGCGAAGCGGCATGGGCGAGGACACCTGGTTGCCCACGTCGCGGGCGCTGCCCCGCAGCTCGCGCACCAGGGAGGAGAACTTGGGCTCCAGGCTCAAGTCGGTGTAGTCCAGCTGGCCCCGGCTGATGTGCACCACCCCCAGCTGATAGGCAAAGGCGGGCGGCTGTTTGTCCTTGGTCTTTTGCTTCTCGCCTCCGGCCTCGGCGTCTTTGCCGCGCTTGATCACCTGCAAGAGGTTGATCTCGCCCTTGGGGCCGATCACCACCTTGAGGCGCGGCTCCTGCAAGTCGGCCCGCTCCATGCTCAGGCTGGGCGGGGTCAGCTCCAGCCTGAGGGCCGGGGTGGAAAACTGCGCTAGGCCCAACAGCTCGTCCTGGCTGGTCTGGGCCCGCAGGCTCAGGCGGCTCAGCGAGGCCCGCGCCTCCAGCACCAGGCCCTTGCCCCGGGCGGGTTTGCCCACCAGCACCCTCCCCTGGCTGGAGAACCGGCCCTCGACCAGCCGGGCCCGGGCCGCGCGGGCCAGGTAGGGCTGCAAGGCCTTCAGGTCGATCGCATCCAGCTCGTAGTCGGCCTCCAGGTCCGGGGCCAGGGAAATGAGCTTGCCCTTGGCCGAGAGCTTGCCTCCGCTGACCAGCTCGGCCCGAAGGCTAAAGGGCCAGGCCCCGTCCATGGGCCAGGCGGGGCCCTCCAGGCCCAGGGAGAGGTGCTGCACCTCCAGCTTGGCGGGTTCTTCGCCGCGCTGGTCCTCGAAGACCAGCTCGTAGCCGTCCAGGGAGGCCCGCTTCAGATTGAAGCGCCAGCCGGGCGCGGCCTTGACCGGTGCTTCCTTGGCGGGTGCCGCCTCGGCGGCGGGCCGGGGCTTGGCCAGGCCGCTCCAGTTGAGCTTGCCGTCCTTGCCCATCACCGCCAGGGCGCGGCCGCCGGAAAGCTTGAGGCTCTCCAGGCTGAACACGCGCGAGGCCAGGTCCAGGCTGCCCCCGCTTGCCTCCAGGCTCTTCAGGGTGGCCAGCGGCTCCCCGCCCTCGGCCCCCAGGGCCAGCTTGTCCAGCGAGGCCGTGAGCCCGCTCAGGCTCAGCTTGGGCTTACCGTCGGCTTGGCTCAAGCTCAGCTTGCCCCCGGCGCTCAGGCCCTCCAGGCTAAGGCCCGGGCCGCCGTCCACGGGGGTCAGGCCCAGCTGGCGAACGCTCAGCTTGAGCGGGTCCAGGGCCAGCTTGAGCCTGCCGTCGTCCCAGGACATCTCGTATTTGGCGCTGAGATCCACCGTGCCCCGGGGCGCGGCGATCAGCTCGGCCGCCTCGGGGGCCAGCTCGTAGAGGGTGGCCAGCTTCCAACCTTCCAGGCTCACCCGCCCGCTGGAGGCCAGGGGGCTAAGGCCCAGCCTGCCCCGCCACACCAGGCGCTCGTTCTGGGCGCTGGCCGCGGTCAGGTTGAAGGGGCCGCAGTCCTTGGGCAGGCCGCAGAGCTCGGGCATGGTGGAGAGGTCGGTCAGCTCCAGGTTGATGGGGATCACCCGCAGGCGGCCGGGGTGGTCCTTGCGCTGGCGCAAAAACCACAGGCTGCCCTTGGCCAGCTTCAGCTTGCGCAGCAGGAAGGGGAAGGGCTCCTTGCTTTCCTTGGCCGGGGCCGGGGCCGGGGCCGCTTCCTTGGGGGCCAGCTCGGCCAGGTTCAGGGAGCCGTCGGGCCGGAGCACCACCTGGACGAAAGGCTCCTCCAGGGTGACCTCCGAACAGATCAGGGCCCAGCGCCACAGGCTGGCCGCGTCCAGGCGCACCACCAGGCGCGAAAAGGAGATCATGGGCTTGGGCTCGCCCGGCCCCAGCACGAAGCCGTCGGCCTCCAGGCGCAGGGTGAAGGGGTTGAAGGACACCCGCTCCAGGCTGGCCTTTTGCCCGGTCTGGGCCTCCAGCGCGGCGGGCAGCTTGCTTTTGATCAGATAAGGCAGGCCCCAGAAGCCCAGGGCGGTGTAGAGCCCCAGCAGGAGCAGTATCACCGCCCCGGTGATCCAGGGCCAACGGCGGGTTTTGTTTTGGCTCATGGGCAACAGCTATCCCGGGCGGCCGGTTGAGAGGAAAAAATCGGCGAGCGGCCGCCCTGCTCTCAATTATAAGCCATGCGCCGGGCCAAAAGCCCTTTCCCCGCGGCCTTGAAGCTATTGACCGCGGTTATATACTTCTGCCGTACAAATGCACTAGCTCGGCCCCGCCCCGACCGAGTCGACCCCGCACCCCGGAACCGAGGCCATGGACCCCAAAGCGCTCATCCTGCTCATCCTGGGCCATTTGACCACCGACACCACCCAGGGGGCCTTGCCCGCTCTGTTGCCCCTGCTCAAGCAGGTGCACCAGCTCAGCTACGCCCAGGCCGGGGCCCTGATCATGGTGATGAACCTCACCTCCTCGGTGATTCAGCCCCTGTTCGGCCACCTCACCGACCGCTGGAACCTGCGCTGGCTGGTGCCCGTGGGGGTGGCCCTGTCCGGGATCAGCTTCGGCTTCATCGGCCTGGCCCCGGCCTACTGGGTCATCATCGTGGTGGTGATCTTCTCGGGCCTGGGGGTGGCCAGCTTCCATCCCGAGGCCTTCAAGGGGGTGCTTGGCTCGGCCGGCTCGCGCAAGGTGGTGGGGGTGAGCTGGTTCATGGTGGGGGGCAACGCGGGCCTGGCCCTGGGCCCGGTGCTCATCATGGCCTACTACTCCTGGCTGGGTCTGGGGGGCTCGCTCCTGTTCGCCCTGCCCGGCATCGCCGTGGCCCTGTTGCTCTGGGCCTATTGGCGCCGCCTGGACCGCAAGAACGGGACCGCCGCCCCGGCCCCCTCGCCCGAGCGCCTGCCGCTCCGGGGCCGTCTAAAGCCCCTGGGCATCCTCATGGGCGCGGTGACCCTGCGGGCCTGGGTGCACATGGGCGCGGCCACCTTTTTGCCTTTCTATTACGTGAAGGTGCTGGGCGGCGACGCGGTGGCCGCCGGTTCCATGCTCACCATCTTCCTGGCCGCCGGAGTGGTGGGCACCCTGGCCGGGGCGCCCCTGGCCGAACGGGTGGGCCCCAAGCGCTTCTTCGTGGTCACCGTGGCCCTCACCTCTCCCCTGCTGGTCCTGCTCCAGCTCATGCCCGCCGGGCTTTGGTTCCAGGTGGTGCTGGCCCTCTTGGGCGGGGTGCTCTTGTCCACCTGGTCGGTGGTCATCGTCATGGGCCAGCAGCTCTTGCCCGACCGGGCGGGCACCGTGTCCGGGGCCCTGGTGGGCTTCTCCATGGGCCTGGGCGGGGTGGGCGCGGCGCTCATGGGCGTGGTGGCCGACCACTGGGGCGTGGCCACGGTGCTGCACATCGTCACCGTGTTGCCCCTGATCAGCGCGGCGGTGGGCTTGTTCATCCCCATGCGCGACCAGGACTACGCGGCCAGCCGCGCCTAGGCCCCACCCCCTCCAAATAGCTCGGGCGGCATCGCTATGATGCCGCCCTTTTTATTTTTCCGTCTTAGCGCTCTTTGGGTCTGAGAAAAAACCGACAACCCCGGCACAGCCAGCCGCCGGTTAACAAGGCGTCCGGCGAACGAGGGCCGCAGGCGTATATGGCAATACGCCGAGGCCCGAGAGAGGCCGGCAACGAAGTTTCCCGGTGGCTGGCGCAGCCGGCCGGTCTAACGCCTGGGTTTGGTTTCGGTAAGGACCAACGACAGCAGCAGAGCGGCCAACGCTCCGGCCGTGGTGAACAGGAACATCAGCTTGTAGGCCGCCACCGGCGCGCCGCCCGCGCCCTCGCCGGCCCAGGAGAGCACCGCGCCCATGGCCACCTGAAACAGGGCCCCGCCCAGGAAGGGGAACAGGTTGACCATGCCCACCGAGGCCCCGGCGATCTCCACGGGAAAGAGCTCCTTGGACACCGTGGCCATCACCGGCCCGGTGGCCGCGCCCCCGCAGCCCAGGCCGAAGTACAGCACGTACAAGAGCCACAGGGGCAGACCGGCGGTGAAGAAATAGAGCATGGCGAAGGAGATAAACAGGATGCTGGAGCACCCGATGAGCACCGGCTTGCGGCCCCAGCGGTTGGCCAGCACCCCGATGAGCGGCGCGCCGATGAGCAGGGACAGGGAGAAGGTGGAGAGTATCCCCCCGGCCATGGCCTTGCTCATCCCGTGCACCTGCATCAGGTAGGGCCCGCCCCACAGCCCGCCCATGGCAAAGGACAGGCCGGTGGCGAAAAAGGCCCACGCGGCCAAGGGCCAGAAGCGCGCGGCGGTGAGCACCTGTTTGATGCCCGCCAACAGGGGCGGCCGTTTGGCCGGGGGCTCGGAGGCCGTGGGGTTGATGGCCGGCCAGCCCATGTCCTGGGGCTTGTCGCGCACCACCAGCCACACCGCCGCGGCCATCACCGCCGTGAAGCCGCCCACCGCGGCCAGGCTGAGCCGCCAGCCCAGGGCATCGCTGAGAAAAGCCAGGGGCGCGCCCGCGGTGAGGGCCCCCACCCCGCCCACGGCCATGAACACCCCGCCCATGGTGAGGAAACGCTCGGGGCTGAACCACTGTGAGAGCAGCTTGAAGTTGCACACGAACACCGTGGCCACCCCGGCCCCCACCATCACCCGGCCCAGCACGGCCAACTCCATGTTGGGGGCCAGGCCCATGAGGGCCGAACCGGCGGCGGCCACCAGGAAAAAGGCGAAGATGGTTTTGCGGGGCCCCCAGGAGTCGGCCAGGATGCCGGTGGGGATCTGCATCAGGGCGTAGGGATAGAAGTAGGCCGAGCCCAGCAGGCCCAGCACCGTGCCGCTGAGCCCGAAGTCGGCCTGGATGTCCAGGGCGATCACCGCCGGGCAGAGGCGGTGGAAAAACACCAGCAGGTAGCTGAGGAAGATGACCAGGCAGATGAAATAACGGTAGCGTTTGGCCTTGGCCATCAGTTCCCCAGCTCCTGCCGCCATGTTCTAGGCCTCCGCCTCCGCGTGCTTGCGCCGCGACCAACCCAGCACCGCCGCCGCCACCAAAGGCACCGCCCCCACCGCGCTGACCAGGGGGTTGGGCACGATGAGCGCCACCGCCGAGGCCAAGAGCACCAGGCGCTGCCACCAGTTCAGGGGGATGGCGAACCAGCCCACCAGGCCGCCAGCCAGGGCGGTCACGCCCAGGAGCGCGGTGATGGAGTTCAGGATGATGTGGCCGATATCGCCCTCCAGCACGATGGAGGGGCTGTAGAGGAACAGGAAGGGCACGATGAACCCGGCCAGGCCCAGCTTGAAGGACACGAAGCCGGTCTTCATGGCGTTGGTGCCCGCGATGCCGCTGGCCGCATAGGCGCTGATGGCCACCGGCGGGGTGATGAAGGAAATGATGGCGAAGTAGAAGATGAACATATGCGCCTGCAAGGGACTAACCCCCATGTCGGTCAGGGCAGGCACGCCGAGCACGGCAGTAATGATGTAGGCCGCCGTGGTGGGCAGGCCCATGCCCAGGATGATGCAAGCCACCATGGTCAACAGGCCGCCCAGCCAGAGCACGCCGCCGGATAAGTGTATCACCATCTGGGTGAAGCGGACGCCCAAACCGGTGAGTGAGACCACGCCGATGACCAGCCCGGCCGCGGCGCAGGCCATGGCCACGGGCACCGCGGTGATGGCCCCGGCCTTGAGCGCGTCCAGGATCTCCCGCCAGGGGAAGCGCTTCTCGCGCCAGAGGATGAAGCCCGAGGCGGTGACCACCAGGGTGCAGATGGCGTAGAAGCCGGCCAGCATGGGCGAGAGCTGGCGCACCACCAACAGATAGACCAGCACCACCAACGGGATGATCAGGTGCCAGCCGGTCTTGAGGCTCTCGCGGGCCTTGGGCACCTCGCCCGGAGCCAAGACCCGGATCTGCTTGCGGTGGGCCTCGAAGTACACCATAAGCCCCACCGAGGCGAAGTAGAGCACCGCCGGGATGGCCGCGGCCAGGGCGATGTGGGCATAGGAGGTGCCCAGAAGCTCAGCCATGACAAAGGCGCCCGCGCCCATCACCGGGGGCATGATCTGCCCGCCGGTGGATGCCACCGCCTCCACCGCCCCGGCAAAGACCGGGCTGTAGCCGGTGCGCTTCATCAGGGGGATGGTGAAGGTGCCGGTGGTCACCACGTTGGACACCGAGCTGCCGCTGATGGAGCCCATGAGCCCGCTGGCCACCACCGAGGTGAGCGCGGGGCCGCCCCGCCGCCGGCCGGTAAGGGCCAGGGCCAGGGAGATGAAGAAGTTGCCCGCGCCCAGCTTGTCTAAAAAGGCCCCGAAGATGATGAACACGATGACGAAGGTGGCCGAAACCGCGATGGGTATGCCGAACACGCCCTCGGTGGTCCACACCAGGTAACTCACCAGCCGCTCGGGGCCGTAGCCCTTGTGGGCCAAAAATTCGGGCATGTAGGGGCCGAGCACGCCATAGGCCAAAAACGACAAGGCCACCAGCACGATGGGCATGCCCACCGAGCGCCGGGTGCCCTCCAGGATCAAAAACACCAGCCCGGCCCCCACCCAGATCTCGATCTCGCTGGGGCCCATGATCCCCCGGTCCAAGACCGTCTCCGGGGCCAGGGCCTGGAGCATGAACACCGCCAGGGCGATCACCGCGGCGGACAGTCCCCAGTCCGCGATGCCCGGCCTGGGGTCCTTGGACGAGGCGCGCAGGCGGTTGATGAGGAAGCACAGGAACAACAGGCCCAGCAGGTGCACCCCCCTCTGATACAGGGGCGAGAGCACTCCGAAGGCGGCGGTGTACAGATGGAAGCAGGACAGGCTCACCGCCACGACAAAGACCAGCCAGCGGGCCAGGGCGGGCGGCTGGACGGGGGCGGAGGCTTTTTCCTCGGTGGAAGGCACGGCCTTATTACTCCAAGGTGAAGACGATTCTCTGGCCGGGCTCGCCCCACTTGGTGAAGGGGGTGGCCCGCCGGCTCTCGCCGGGACCGGCCAGGATCAGCTGTTGGGGTTTGGTGAAGGCCACCCGGGTGATGATCTCGCGCAGGCGGTCGCTGGGGGCGGGCTGGATATGGCTCAGACGCACCCGCTCGCGTTCCACGGTGGCTTGGCTCTGGTAGCGGGTGTCGCGGTAGTCGTAGGTGTCGTCGGCGTAGTCGACCTCCACCGGAACCAGGCGGCCGCCCGCCACCGCGAAGCTTTCGCTCACCCAGTGGCGGTCATAGGAATGAAAGAAACGGATGGTGAGGCGGGTCACCCCGGCCAGGGGCAGGCGCTCGCTCAGGCCGGTGGCCGGATTACTGACCACCAAGACCCTCCCGGTCTCCCCCGCCACAACGGGCGGGGGAGCCGGCGACGCGGCAAGGAGCAACAATGCCGCGCCCAGGATTAGCCGGAGGAGGGTTCGGATCATAACCTCACTTGATAAGGGCCGCCGGGATCTTCAGGCCCTTTTCCTTGTAGTACTTCACCGCGCCGGGATGCAGGGGCACGTTGAGGCCCTTGAGCGCGTCGGCCAGCTTGGTGTAGCGCTTCACCGCCGGGTGGGTGCCGGTCCACTCTTTCTCGAACCCCCACACGCCCTTGAGCAGAGCGTACACCTGGTCGGCGCTCAGGCCGGCCTTGGTGCTGGTGTACATCACGATGCGGCTGGTGGGCGTGGGCACGGCCTTGTCCACGTTGCGGTAGGTGCCGGCCGGCACGTCGCGCTTGGTGAAGAAGGGATATTTCTTGTAGAAGCCCGCGTCGCCCACGGGGATCATCTTCACCTTGTAGCTGGTAGTCAGGTCCAACAGGGCGGCGGACTTCAGCGGGTGGGTGATGATGAAGGCGTCCAGGGTGCCGTCCTTGAGCGCGGCCACCATCTCGGTGTTGGACATGAACTCGGGCTTGATGTCCTTGTAGGTCAGGCCGTAGTAGCTCAGGATCTTCTGGGCCGCGCGCTCGCCGCCGCTGCCGGGCGCGCCCACGCCGATGCGCTTGCCCTTGAAGTCCTTCACGCTGGTGATCTTGCTGTCGCCGGCCGCGAAGACCTGGGCCCAGGACAACAGGGTGCCGAACAGGGACTGCAGGCTATCGACCGCACGGCCCTTGTACTTGCCCTGGCCCTTGTAGGCCAGCCAGGCCACCTCGTTCTGGCTGATGGCCCAGTCCACGTTGCCTTGGCCCAGGTTGCGGATGTTCTCCAGCGAGGCGCTGGAGGCCTCGGCCGAGGCCTTGAAGCCGGGCACATGGCGGTTGATGGTCTCGGCCATGGCCACGCCCATGGGGTACAGGGCCCCGGCGGTGCCGGCGGTGCCGATGCTGATGCGCTTGTCCGCGGCCATGGCGGGCAGGCTCAGGGCCACAACGGCCAGAGCGGCCACGGCAATGCTTACCAATTTTTTCATCGCTTTTTCCTCCTTAAGCCTCGCGGGGCGGCCCGCCCAGAGCGGACCGCGCTCATTTTAATTCTAAACGCTATCGCTCTTTTTGATGTCCGCGCCCAGGCCGGTCATCAGCTCATGGAAGTTGGGGAAGGACACCCCCACATACTCCGCGTCGCAGATCTCGGTCTCGCCCGAGGCCATGAGCCCGGCCACGGCGGTGGCCATGACGATGCGGTGGTCGTGGCGGCCGTCGATCTTGGTGCCCTTGAGCTCGGAGTGGTGGATGGTCAGGCTGTCCGGGGTCTCCTCGAACTTGCCGCCCATTTTGGTCAGCTCCTCCATGATGGAGCGGGTGCGGTCGGTCTCCTTGAGGCGGCTGGCCTCGATGTTGTACAGCCGGGTGGTGCCGGTGGCCTTGCAGGCCAAGACCGACAGGGCGGGCACCGCGTCCGGGGTGCCGGAGCAGTCGATCTCGATGCCGTGCAGCTCGGCGCCGCCCTCCACGGTGACGGTGCGGCCCTCGTCCTCGAAAGTCACGTTGCCCCCCATTTCCTTGATGATGTGGGGGTAGGCCCGTTCACCGGCGTAGTCGTCGGGGTTCATGCCGGTGAAGGTCACCTTGCTCTCGGTGATGGCCGCGGCCACCATGGGATAGCCAGAGGTGCCCCAGTCGGCCGGGATGTCGGCGTCGAAGGCCTTGTACTTCTGGCCGCCGGGCACGGTGAACACGTCGTAGTTGTCGTGGTTCACCTCGCCGCCCGCGATCTTCACCCAACCCATGGTCATGTCCACGTAGGGACGCTCCATGAGGTTGTCCTCCACCACGGTGATGCCGTTCTCGGTCAGGCCGCCGGCGATGAGCAGGGGGCTGAGCCACTGGGAGTTGACCCCGGGCAGCTTGGTCTTGCCGCCGGTCATGGGGCCATTGATCACCAGGGGAGCCAGGCCGTTGTTGCGGGTGGAGACGACCTTGGCGCCCAGGTCGTTAAGCGCCTCCACCAGGGGCTGGGCCGGGCGGCGGCAGATCTGGTAGTCGCCGCTGATCACCGAGCAGCCATCCACCAGGGCGGCAATGGCCGCCAGGAGGTAGTAGCCGGTGCCCGAGTTGCCCGCATCCAGAACCGTGGCCGGCACCTGGGGCTGGTTGGCCACGCCCTCGAAGACCCAGTTTTCCGGGTCGCTGGTGTCGATCTTGGCGCCCAGGGCCCGCATCATGTTCACGATGGAAAAGCTGTCGATGCCCGGCAGGCAGTTGCCCACCCGGCTGTTTCCCTCGGCCAGGCCGCCCAAGACGATGGCCCGGGCCGAGGCCGACTTGTTGCCCGGAATGCGGGTGGTTCCCTCCAGGGACGACGGATTGACTATGAAGTACATGCTTGGCTCCTTGCAGATTCAGCGGGTTCCCCCCGCGCTTAGTCCCGCGTCTCTTTGAGCGCCACGGGATGGTAGCCCCGCAGCGCGGAAATGGTTTGAGCGGTGTTGATCAATTCGGGAAGCAGTTCTTCCAGCAGCTCCTGGCGGCTGGTCATTTGGCTGAACACCGGCAGGTTGAGCGCCCCCTCCAGCTTGCCGCCCTTGCCCATAACCGGCACGGCCACCGAGCTGAGGCCGGTCTGGAACTCGTCCTCCATCAGGGCGTAGCCCTGGCGGCGCACCGCGGCCAGCTTGTCGCGCAGGGCCGCGCCACGGGGTCCGATCTCCTCGGCCACGGCGGGGTCGGCGGACAGGGCCGCGATCACCCGGTCCAGGGCCTCGGGCTCCAGATAGGCCAGCAGGGCCCGTCCGATGGCCGAGTTGTGCGCCGGCAGCCGGCTGCCCACCGCCAGGTCTATGTTCAGGATGCGCTTGGCCTTCACCCGGATGATGTAGACCACCTTGGCGCCGTCCAAGACCCCCAGGTTCACGTTCTGGTCGATGCGGGCCGAAAGCTCCCTGAGATAGGGCTCGCTGGATTCGGCCAGGGCCATGCCCATCAGAGTGCCGTAGCCCAGGGAGAGCACCCGGGGACCGGGCCGGAAGGTGGCGGTCTCGGTGAAGTAGTGCACGTATTCCTGGTCGATGAGGGTCTGCAGGATACGGTAGACCGTGGCCTTGGGCAGGCCGCTGAGTTGAGTAATCTCTTGCAGTTTCAGGGAGGGCCCGTGCTGGGCCAGGATGCTCAGGACCTCGAGCCCCTTTCTGAGCGCCTCGACTTTTTTTACCGCCATATGTGTCTCACCGTGTGATATATTGTATTACATTGTGATTTTTATAGCCCCATGGCGGGCCCTTGTCAATCGAAAAGCACGGCCCTTCCCCGGGAAATAACCCTACTTTCTCACCGGAATTTTTGCCTTTTTAAGAATGATTTTTTATAATTGGTTTCCACCCGGCGGCTCGCCGCCGAGACCCTACCTCTGCCCGGGGGGATCTTACTTATGCGGCTTCGCCTGCCTGCCTGCGCCTGGTTGCTGACTGCCCTGCTCCTTTGTCCGGCCGTTGCCAACGCCGCCGCGTACAAGGTGCTGAACCTGCCCTCCCTGGGCTGCTCCCTGGAGCTGCCCGCCGCCTGGGTGGGTCACAAAAAGGGCAAGGCCCTGGTCTATTCCGGGGCCAAGGGCACAGATGAGTACCGCACCACCATCAGCCTTCAGGTTGTGAACCAGCGGGCCTACCCCAGCCTGCAAGCGGTGGCCGCCGATTACATAAAACAATGGAAGAGCGGAGGGCGCTTTCAGCTGCTCACCCAGCAGAGCGGGACCGTGGGCGGGAGGCAGTCCGTGCTCCTGGCCGCGCGCTACACCTACCAGGGCCGGACCTTCCACCAAGAGCAGATCATCATCTCGCGGCCGCCCTACTACTATTTGTTGGGCTACACCTCGCCCGAGGAGATACGCTCCCTGGGCAAGCCCCACATCCTGCACGCGGTGAAGACCTTCCGCTTCTTGCCCCTGCCCGCGCCCGGTTCCGCCGTTGCCAAGGCCCCCACCCCGGCAGCCGCTCGGCTGCGCCAAGAGCAGGCCAGCGTGGCCGCCTACGGCCCGGCCCTGCTCAAGCAGCTGGAGGGGCCGCTGTATTCCCACGCCTTTAACAACGGCACCCCCCAGGGCCGGGAGGTGGCCTCGGCCCACAACCTGATCGTGGCCGAGCTGGCCAAGACCCTGGCCGCCCAGGCCACGGCCCAGAAGCCTGCCCTGGAGTGGCTGGCCAAGCTGGGCGATTTGCAGCTCAAGCAGATGGCCCTGTTGGAGCAGGCCAAGGGCAAGTCCCCGGCCACGGCCGCCTGGTGGGCCAAGGCCAAGGCCCTGCTCAAGCAACAGATGGACTACACCGTGGTGCGCACCACCCAGCGGGGGGCGGTGGAAGGGGCGCTGATCGGCCAGGCCAAGCCCGCCGAGGCCAGCCTGAGCCTGGCCGGAGTGCAGATGCTGGCCAAACTGCAACTGGCGGTGAGCGACCAGCTGGCCCTGTTGCTCCAGGAGAACGACCGGCTCTGGGCGCCCTCGCTCAAGCTGTGGGAGGCCGTTAGCGCCGACCCGGCCCTGCCCGCCTCCTTCCGCCTGCAACTGGCCCAGCTCAACCAAGAGCAGCGCGAGCTGGCCCTGGGCCTGACCCGGGCCACCATCGAGGCCAACGGGGCCATGGCCGCCACGGTGCTGGTGATCGGCAACCTGGAGGGCTTCTACGACGAGGTGTCGCGCACCTACGGCGCGGCCATCGCCGCCGCCCTGCCCCGCCTGCGCCGGGACGCCCGCCGCCTGGCCGCCGCCCGCCCGGGCGACCCGGCGGTGGCCTCGCTGGAGTTCATCATCGCCAACCTGGAGAAGACCGCCGAGCAGGCGCGCCTGGCCGCCGGGCCCGCCCCGCGCCCGCCCCTGGGCCGGCGCATCGCCGATGCCCTGGTGCCCCCGGCCCAGGCCGGGGCCTGGCAGTTCACCAAGGACTTCGTGTACAACGCGGGCTACTCGGTGGCCATCGCGGGCAAGGCGGTGCAGAACGCGGGGCGCTTCATCGCCAGCGGGGTGGAGACCTCCTCCCAGCGGGCGGCCCAGGTGCTGGCCTACGGCACCTACTCGCCCTTCAAGGTGACCAGCGACCCCAAGGCCATCCTGGCCACGGCCGACGAGATCATCAAGAAGAACCCGGAGATGGCCAAGCACCGCGCGGTGCTGGAACAGCGCCTGGGGCGGATCGCCACCCGCCACCAGAGCGAGAACGCCCAGGACTACCTGAAGCTCAAGAAGCAGACCGTGGACGCGGCGGTGAAGGAGTACGCCACCGGGCAATACGGGGTGCGCGCCCTGAAGACCGGGGTGCAATACATCGACGACGTGAGCAACATGAAGGTAAAGCCCGCCGCCGCCTGGGTGGCCGGCAAGGTCTCCAAGGAGGTGTTGGGCCATGAGATCGGCGGGGCGGTGAGCCCGGCCACCAAGGGCATGGCCTCCTGGTTCGCGGGCAGCGCCTACAACGTGGTGGCCGATCTGCCCAAGAACACCATGATCCTCCTGAACCCCTCGACCTCCTACGCCGAGAAGGCCACCGCCACCTACGGCCTGGCGGGCAATGTGGGGGTCACCGTCTTGTGCTACGGCGGCACCGCCGCCGCGGTGGCGGGCAAGGCGGCCCGCGCCGGCAAGGGGGTTGCCGGTTGGGTGGCCGGCAAGGTGGCCCCCGCAGCGGCCGCGGCCAAGGAGGCCCTGCTCAAAAAAGGCAGCCAGCTGGTGAGCCGCATGTTGCCCGCCGGGGCCAAGGCCGCCGCCCAGGCCACGGCCCAGATGGTCAAGCCGGTGGCCGCCCAGGTGAGCAAGCAGGTGGCCCGCGAGGCCGCCGCGCTCATGCCCCTGGAGGCCCAGGCGGCGAACTACATGGCCACCGCCCTCAAGGTGGGGGTGAACAGGCTGAAGGACATGTCCGCCAAGCCGGTGCTGGCCACCTTGGGCACCGAGACCAAGGCCATGCTGAGCACGGCTTGGCGCAACCTGACCAAGGAAATGGTCTCCCAGAAGACCATCCCCGAGGCGCTCAAGGCCTTTGCGGGCAACTTCGCCTTCAAGGAGGTGCTGCAAAGCGGGGCCAACGACAGCTTCCAGGCCGAGGTTATGCAGCCCACCTTGCAGGCGGTGGAGGACCACGCACCCCCGGCCTGGCAGACGGCCCAAAAGGGGTGGGCCGGGCCCGGGCCCCAGCCCGGCGGGCCGTTCCCGGGCAAGGTGGAGCGCAGCTTCGACAACCAGAACCTGCTCAAGGCTGATCAGGGCAAGAACGATGGCTTCAGTGCCAAGGCAGCCACCTCCGCCAAGGACGAAGACAAGAAGGCCGAGGCCAAGCCCAAGCCCGTTGCCAAGAAAAAAGCCAAGCCGCGCAAGGAGACCGCCGAGGAGCGCCGGGCCCGTAAGAAGGCGCTCATGGACAAGGCCAAGCGCCTGGCCGCCCGCGACGAGAGCGTCTACGGCAAGCAGGAGAGCGACGCCACCCAGGTGATCCCCTCCACCTGCACCATCGACATGATCACCTGGACCGAGGGGCACGCCAAAGACAAGTGGCCGACTACCTTCTACGTAAGGGGCGGCCAGGTGAGCGCCACCCTTGACAGCACCTATAACTACCAGAAGCACTGCACCGACAAGTTCTGCTGCTCCAATCCGCGCACCACCGGGGTGTTCAGCGGCACCCTGATGAACAACGTGATCAGCGGGGACTGGAAGATGAAGCACCACACCCAGCAGTGCTGGCATATCTGGACCGAGAGCATCAAGGGCGGCGACGGTAAATACACCCGGCACCAGCGGCGCTGCAACTACAGCACGACTTCGGAAACCACCTTCCACATCGAGACCAAGCTGGGCATGAACGGCAGGGTCGAGGCGACCTATAGCGGCACCAGCCACGGCAGCACCACCTGGGGGCCCACCTGCTATAAAAGTGTGGCGGGCACCACCAAAACCTACAGCAACAGCTTCAGGTGGGACGACCCCAAATACCCCGAAGAGTACCGCAACAAGCTCACTATCGGCGTGTGGGAGATACGCAAACGGCCCGAGGCCGAGGAGAAGCAGGAGTGATGAAACGCATCGGTGTGACGACAGCCGCGATCTTGGCCGCCCTTTGCCTGGGCGCGGCCCCGGCCTTGGCTCAGTTCGGGCCCATGGGCGGGCCCCCCAGCCCGCCCGCCGGAACGCAGACCCAGAGCGCCCCGGCCTCGGACAAGCCCGTGGCCAAGGAGGCCTCGCCCTTCAGCCTGCCCAGCGGGCAAAAGAGCCAAAGCGCCCCGGCCGCCTCGGACCAGAAGAGCCCCTTCGCCCTGCCCGGCAAGCAGGGCGGCCAGGCCCAGGCTCCGGCGGCCTCGGGGGAAAAGTCGCCCTTCAGCCTGCCCGGCAAGAGCGGCCAGGGCCAGCCCGCCGGGGGCAGCGACAAGAGATCCTTCGCCCTGCCCTCGGCCCAGCCCAAGAAGGGCGGCCCCAGCGCCCAGGAGCTGATGGACCGGGGCGTGGCCCTGGCCCGGGAGGGTAAGCTGAAACAGGCTCAGGACGCCTTCTGGCAAGCGGTGCAGACCGAGCCCACCAACGCGGTGGCCTGGAACAACCTGGGCCTCACCCTGCGCCAACAGGGCAAGCTCAACCAGGCCGTGGGGGCCTATAAGCGGGCCATCGAGGCGGACAAGAACTACGCGGTGCCCTACAAGAACCTGGGGGTGCTTTTAGAAAAGGCGGGCGAGAACGCCCTGGCGGCCAAGGCCTACCGCCGCTACGCCAAGCTGGCCCCGGACGCTACCGATGCGGCCACGGTGAACAAGCGCGCCGCCTGGCTGGAGGCGCGGGGGAACAAAACCAAATGAGAGAATCCATCATGCGAGCAAAGCGTCTCTGGGCCGGGCTGGCCGTGGCGGCCCTGATGCTGGGCCTGGCCGGCTGCGCCGAGGTTAGCAAGCCCATGCCCCAGGAAGTCAGCGCGACCTTCAACGACGGCAGCAAGCTATACGTATTGCCCAGCGGCCTGAACCTGCGCGAGTGCCCGCGCAACGACTGCAAGATTCTCAGCGTGCTCAAGCACGGCGACATCGTGCTCAGCACCGGCGACCGCAAGGGCTGGTCCAAGGTGGAGACCGCCTCGGGCGGCCTGCGCGGCTGGGTGGCCACCCGCTATTTGGGCAGCGACCCCCAGCAGCCGGTGCCCGCC
The DNA here is from genome assembly GCA_020444545.1 of Desulfarculaceae bacterium. Lineage (NCBI taxonomy): Bacteria > Pseudomonadati > Thermodesulfobacteriota > Desulfarculia > Desulfarculales > Desulfarculaceae > Desulfarculaceae bacterium. The sequence goes on from JAHLKT010000001.1 coordinate 873,677, forward strand.
GCCAAGAGCGCCAGCGAGCCGCCCCCCCTGCCCAAGGAGCAATGGGGCCGCCCCGACGGCGTGCCGCCTCCGGTCAAGGAGCAATACGGGCAGTAGCCCTTATTTGGTGAACCGCCAGGAGTCCACCACGCGCTGGAAGGCGTTTAGGTTGGCCTGGTACACCGCCGTGGGCGCGCTGTAGCTGATCAGGAAAATGTAGCCGCCGTGTTCCAGCCCCACCTGGGCGTGGCCGTACTCCGCGGCCAGGCCCCGGGTGTCCTTGGTCTCGTAGGAGGCCAGGAAGTAGGGGGCCGGGCCACCGGCCATGTTCACCTCGCCCTTTTTGAGGATCTTGCCCTGGGGCACGTTGGCGATCTGGCGCAGCAGCCGCTTCATCTGGTCGATCAGGCTGGTGTTGCCCTGGCTCTTGGCGATGATCTGGATGATCAGCGAGACCTCGCCCCCCGGGGTGCCCGCCGGTCCGCTGATCAGGTAGTCCTTGCTCTTGGTCAGGCGCGCGTTCCAGCTCTGGGGCACCTGTAGCGAGAAGCCGAAGTTGTTCTCGCTCATCACCTTGTAGCCCTGGGGCACCGCCGGTGCCGGGGCCGGAGCCGGGGCGGCGGGCTGCTGGGCCCGAGGCGCGGGGGCCGGGGCGGGCGTGGGGGCCGGAGCCGGAGCGGGCTTAGGCGCGGCGGCCGTCTTGTCCGCCACCACGCTGAAGCCCAGCTTCTTGGCTTCCTTGTCGTTCAGATAGAACACCACCTCGTACTTGCCCAGGGGCCATCCGCTGGCCGGGGGCGAGAGCTGGAAGCTCACGTAGGCCCCTTCCTTGAGGGTGATCTCGTCCTGGGCGATCTGGCGGCGCTCGCCTTCCAGATAAAAGAACAGCGCCTTGACCTTGGTGCCCGGTGGGGCGGCGGTCACCTTGGCCGTAGCGAACAAGGGCCCGGTGCTGGGCGGCACCTCGCTAACCACCTGGGTGGGGGCCTGGGTCTTGGGGTCCACCGCCGTGGCCATCTTGGGCTCGCTGAGCTCGGCGGTGCTCACCGAGAAGGAGCCCTCGCAGCCATAGGCGGCCAGGGCCGCCAGCAGCGCGGCAAACACGATCCAGCGCGACAGTTTCATCACTCCCCTCCCATTGGCAATCACCAGGTGTTTCCGAGAATGCATCTCAGGGAATCTTATAACAGGCCCGGGCGCGGGGGTTAGGGAAAAAGCGATCCCAAGGGGTGGGCCTAGAAGCTCAGGCGCAGGCCCAGGTTGATCATCTGGGCTTGGAAGTCGTCGCCCAGGGCCAGGGACAGCTCCAGGCCGGCCTCCAGACGTTGGCTCATGCGGGCGCTCAGCCCGGCGCTGATCGCCAGGTAGTCCGAGGGCAGGCCCAGGCCCGTCACGGTGAAGGGGGCCGAACCGTAGCCCTGGAAGGCCGCGTCGACCTGCAAGGGATCGTCCTTGAACTCGTGCCACCAGGCCAGGGAGGCCCGGGGCAACAGACTCAGCCCGCCCGCCGACCAGGCCGCCGCCGCTTCCAGGCCCAGGGCGCTTTGCAGCGACTCGGCGCTCCGCCGCCCCACGGCCAGGCCCAGGGAGCCCGCCCCGGACTCGTCGAAGCTCTCCAGTTCGGCCTGGGCGTAGCGCAGCGCGGCCAGGGGCCCCAGCCGCACCCCGCCCAAATGGAAGTCGTAGCCGCCCTCCAGACCGGCCAGGCCGCTGTAGCCGTCGAAGTCGGCCGTGGCGGTGAGGCCCCGGTGGGCCAGCGCCAGGGAGCGGTGGGCCTGGGCCTCCTGGCGGGTGAAGGCCAGGGTGGCCCGGCCGTGCCAGGCTCCCCGCCGGGCCCGGCCGTAGAGCGCGGCGTGCAGGTTTTCCGCGCGGCCCCAATAGGAAGGCGCGTCCCAGGAGAGATCGCCCCGGCTGATGCCGAAGGCCCCGCCCAGCTCCAGCCAGGAGGCCGCCCGGCCCTGGCCGCCCAGGAGCAGGCCGTAAAGCTCCTGGCCGTAGCCCAGGTTGTTTCCCGAGCCGTCGCGCTCGGCCTTGGCCTCCAAGAGGCGCACCCACAGCGCGCCACGGTCCGGCGCGGCCCCGGCCGGCTCCAGGCCGCGGTCCCGCTGCTGGTCCAGCTCCAGGCCGATGGCCTCGGCCACGGTCTGGCTGCCGCGCAAGGCGGCCCAGGTGAAGGCGCCGTACATCTCCGGGCTGAGCTGTCCCAAGGCGCGGGTGATCTGCCCCGCGCTGTAGGAGAAGTCCATGGCCGCGATGAGATCGGGCATCTCGCCGCTTTGCCCCAAGGCCAGGGGCACGATGGCGTCCAGGGAGGCGGCCACGGCGCGGGTGTCGGCGCTGTCGGCGAAGCGGGTGTAGGAGGCGCGGTCCAGGCGTAGGGACACCGAATCGGCCCCGCTGCTCATGGCCAGGGACAAGACCACCGAGTCGAGCACGAACTCCAGGCTGCTGAAGCCGCCCACCAGGCTGCCCGCGCTGAGCACGGTCCAGGACTCGCTGCCCAGGTACACCCCCGGGCGCAGGGAGGCGCGCAGGGTGCCGCCGTTCAGGGTGGCCGTGCCGCTGACCGCCAAGAGGTCGCTCCGCCCCCGGGCCAGCTCCACGGCCAAGACCCCGCTGGGGCTGTTGGTGAAGTTGCCAACGATGCTGATGGTGCCGATGCTGTTGCCCGGCGAGACGGTGCCGCTGTTGACCACGTCGCCGGTGATGGTGCCGCCCCCGGCCAGGGTGCCGCTGTTGACCAGGCTGGCCGCGTTCAAGGCGCCGCCTACGTTCAGCACACCCGAGTTGTCCAGGCTGGTGGTGCTCACCGACCCGCCTACGGCCAGGTCGCCGCTGTTGACCAGGCTGGTGGTGTTCAAGATGCCGCCCACGCCCAGGTTGCCGGTGTTGGTCAAGCTGGTCGTATTCAGGGTGCCGCCCACGGCCAGCTCGCCGCTGTTGGCCAGGCTGCTGGTGTTCAAGGTGCCGCCCAGGCCCAGGTTGCCCGCGTTGGTGGTGGCCCCGTTCACCGTGGCCGTGCCGCCTATGCTGGCCGCGCCGCCGGATTCGATATTCAGGCCGGCGGTGGTGAAGGTGGCGGCGGAATCTACCTTGAGGGTGGCGCCTGGTCGCACCCCGGTGGTTCCGCTGACCGCCCAGGTGCCGGTGAGGATGGTGCTTCCGCTGCCGCCCGTTTCCAGGTTTTCAAAATTCAGGTAGGTGCTTCCCCAAAGGCTGCCGTCCTGGGCGCCCATGTTGTTCAGGCCCAGGGTGTCGTCTCCCGTGCCGCCGTCGGCCACCCCGCCCAGGGAACAGCCGCCCACCAGGACTATCTTGTCGTCGCCGTCGGCCCCGTGGATGCCGCCGCCCACCGTGCCGGAGTTGGTTATGGTGTCGTCGCCCCCGCTGCTGCCCGCCCCGCTGTTCACCGAGCCGTACACGCCGCCGCTCACCGTGCCGCTGTTGACGATGGTGTTGCCGGTGCTGGAGGTGTTCGCCCCGGTGTTGTTGGAGCCGATGAGGTCCAGGCCCACCGTGCCGCGGTTGACCACGGTGTTGCCGCCGCCGCTGGTGTTGTCGCCGTGGTTGTCCGTGCCCATGACGTAGCCGGCCACCGTGCCGCTGTTGCTCACGGTGTTGCCCCCGCCGCTGGCCCCGTCGCCGTCGTTCGCGCTGCCGTAGAGGTCGATGAGGATGCGGCCGGTGTTGCTCACGGTGTTGGAGCCGCCGGCGGAGTTGGCTCCCTGGTTGTAGCTGCCGATCACCGGGAACCAGACCCGGCCGCTGTTGGTGACTGTGTTGGAGCCGCCGCTGGTGTTGTCCCCGTAGTTGTCGGTGCCCATGAGGAAGCCTTGCACCGTGCCGCTGTTGCTCACGGTGTTGCCCCCGCCGCTGGCCCCATCGCCGTCGTTCACGCTGCCGTAGAGGTCGGTCACCAGGTGCCCCGAGTTGGTCACCGTGTTGGAGTCGCCGCTGGAGTTGTCCCCCTCGTTGTGGGAGCCGATGAGCGGGAAGAACACCCAGCCGCTGTTGCTCACGCTGTTGGAGCCCCCGTTACTGCCCGTGCCCAGGTTGTGGCTGCCTATGAGCAGGCCCAGGTCGCGTCCGGTGTTGCCCACCGTGTTGGAGCCGCCGCTGCTGTAGTCCCCCTGGTTGCTGCTGCCCACGATGTCGCCCATCACCAGGCCGCTGTTGCTCACCTGGTGGGAGCCGCTCGTGGCCCTTTCGCCCAGGTTGGCCCCGCCGAAGAGATTCCAGCCCACCTCGCCGGTGTTGACCACCCGGTTGGCCTGGCCGCTGCCGTCGTCGGCGGCGTTGTGGCTGCCGTGGATCGAGACGCCCACTGTGCCGCTGTTGACCACCAGGTTGCCGCCCTCGGCGCTCATGAGCACGTCCCCGGCCACCTCGCCCGAGTTGCTCAGGGTGTCCTGGCCGCCCTGGGTCATGTCCACGTCGCCGAGGACCATGCCCTGGTTGTCGTAGTTGTCGTCGGCGGTGGTGCCGTCCCAGTTGCCGCTGATGATGCCGCCGGCAGGGTTCACCGCGTCGGCGGCCGGGGAAGGCGCCGCCGCGCAGAGGGTCAGGATGAGCAGGGCGCAGAGGACAACGGAAGTCCGGCGGAGCATGTCGATTGGACCCGGCTTTCTTCGCCTAAGGGCGCGCCGGGGCTTTGGGCTCCATGGGCGGCGGTCCCCGAAGGCGGTTGTTCCGTGGCTGAGCGCCCCCACCGGACGGGGAATCCGCGCCGTGCGCGGCGGGGCGGTGGGGGGCAGGGCTACCAAGGCGGGAACATAGCACCCATACCCATGGGCTGTACAGGGGTTGTTCGTCCGGGCACGGGGAGGCCGGAGGGCGGATGCGCCGCCCTCCGGCCGGGGGATCGCCTAGTCGATGCGGCTCAGCTCGAAGACCACCTTGCCTCCGTCGGGGCAGGCAAGGGGGACCGGGGCGTCGGGGTCCTTGAACCAGGGGAACACCCCGCCGTAGCACAGGGTGTGCACCGTGGCCAGCATGGAGCACATGGAGTCGAAGCAGAGCTTGCCCTCCACGCGGTTGTTTTCGAAGACCACCTCGTCGCCCACCCGGTGGCCGGCGTCGCAGTGGTTCTTCACCTCCACCACCTTCACCTTCACCCGGTGGAGCTTGGGCTTGTCGGACATGGCCGCCTCCTCAGCGGATCAGGTAGGGCAACTCTTCCATGACGATGGCCTGGCGGGGGCACATGAAGGTGCACACGTCGCAATACCAACAATCATCACGATAGCGCATGTAGGGATAGCCTTGCGAGCCGAAATGGATCACGTCCATGGGGCACATGTCCACGCAGACCCCGCAGCGCACGCAGCGCTCGCGGTCGAACTTCAGCCAGGAGAAATCCTTCTCGCCGTACTCCACTCCGTTTACCTGGCTCATGATCAGTTCTCCTCCTTGGCCATGAAGCGGCGCGGGGTGGCCATGCCCTGCGCGTCCAGATGGGCTTTCATCCAGGGATCGTCCTTGGGATTTTTCCACTCCGGCCCCTTCTGGAACATGGGCCCGGTGTCGAACTCCAGGTCAGGGTAGGCGTACTCCATGGAGGTGGGGTACTCCCACTGGTGGGCCGGGCTCTGGCGCTTGGCCAGGGTCATCTCGCCGCCCTCGCCCTTTTTGATCACCACCCAGACGCCTTCCCACTCCGGCTTCTTGGCCGGCATGTCCACCCGCCAGTGCTGGTAGCCCCAGCGGCTCTCCTCGCGGAACAGGCTGGAGCGGGCCATCATCTCGCCCACGGTGAGGATGCTCTTGATCTCCTGCACCTTGAACAGGTCGTGCAGGCTCACCGCCTGGATGCGGGGCAGATCCTCCTGGCGGATGCGCTCCATCCACCAGGCGGCCTTTTCCAGGAACACGGGGTTCTTGGGGGGCTTGAGGTAATACTGCACCCGGGCGCGGGCCTTGAACTCCACCAGGCTGGTGGGCAGGCCGCCCTCGCGGCCCAGGGGGGCCTCGAACTCCGCGGCCTCCTTGCGCAGCCAGGCCTTGAGGCCGGTGCGCTGCTCGGGCTCGGGGATGCCGGAGGCGTAGTGGGCCGCCTCCTCGCCGATGAGCCCGCCCATGGCCAGCGCGCCACCCAGGTAGCTATGGGGCAGGCCGCCGTCCACGTCGCCGGCCACGTAGAGGCCGGGCACGTTGCTCACCCCGGTGGTGTCGCTGAGCACCCCGGAGCTGCTGTGGCCGCCGCACACCCCGACCTCCTCGGCAAAGGCCAGCTCCACCGCGTGGGCGTTGCGGTAGTTCTGCTCGCGGCTCTGGTGGAACAGGCCCCGGCTGGTGCGCTCGTTGCCCCACTGGATCTTCTCGATGATCTGGATCATCTGCTCGTCCAGGTGGTCCATCTTCAGGTAGATGGGGCCCCTGCCCTGGGTGAAGCGCTTCCAGGCGCCCATCTTGCTGTCGCCCGAGGAATAGCCGTGGCTCCAGGTGCGCTCGTCCCAGGGGTTGACGGTGTAGGCCCCGCGCGGCGCGGCCACGTAGCCGCAGGAGGGTCCCTGGTGGTCCTTGAGCAGGGTGTTGGCCTGGAAGCACTCCATGTTCACCAGCTCGGCCCCGGCCTCGTAGGCCATGGCGTAGCCGTCGCCGGAGCAGCCGGGGAACTCGTAGGTGCCGGCCAGATAGCCCGAGCTGGCCAGGCCCATGCGGCCGGCCGCGCCGGTGGTCAGGCACACCGCCTTGGTCTTTATATAGTAGTAGTGCCCGGTGCGGATGTTCACCGCCAGCACGCCGCAGACCTTGCCCCCGCTGGTGACGATCTTGATGGCCGGGGTGCGGTCCATGACCTCGGCCCCGGTCTGGCGCACCGCGTGGGCCAGGGCCCGTTTCATCTCCTCGCCGTCCATGGGCAGCAGAAGCGGCTTGTCGATGGGGTGCAGGTACATCAGGCGGTAGTTGCCGTTTTCGTCCACCGGGAACAGGTCGCCCTTTTCCCGCTCCATGATCTGCTCCAGATCGGCCACCATGCGTGGGCAGATCTCCCCGAAGCGGTAGGCCACCTGTTGGTCCAGGATGCCCTCGGTGACCTTGGTCATCAGCTCCACCACGTCCTCGGGCTGGCTGTAGGGCGGCAGGGCCACGGTGTTGAGCGCGTCCATGCCCCGGCCGGCTCCGCCCGAGGTCTCCATCTTGCTCTTGTCCAGCACCACGACCTTCAGGCCCGGGTCCGCGCGGTGGGCGTAGATGGCGCTCATGGTGCCGGCGGCTCCGGAGCCGATGATTACGATGTCCGCTTGCTTGACGTGATACATGCTTTAACTCCGCTTGCTAATCCGCGGTGGATTCAGAGGTTGGGGTTTCGACGCCGGGCTTCTTGCCGCGCCGGTTGCGCAGGGTGGTCCAGATGACGGCCGCCACGGCCAGGGCCAGGAACAAGGCGGCCAGGGGCTTGGTTACGAAGATGCTGGGGTCGCCGCCGGATATCTTGAGGGCCTGGCGGAGATACACCTCGGCCATGGGCCCCAGGATGAAGGCGATGAGCAGGGCGGCGGGGCTGAGCTCCCACTTTTTGAGCAGATAGCCCACCACCCCGAAGAAGACCATCACCTTCACGTCGAAGAGGTTCTGGTGGGTGCCGAAGGCCCCGATGACGCACAGGGCCAGGATCACCGGGAACAGGTAGGCCCGGGGCACCGAGATGACCCACTGGCCCAGCCTCAACAGGGGCAGGGGGATGATGAGCATGAAGAAATCCGAGATGATCAAGAGCATGAACAGGCCGTAGATCGTCTCGGGGTGCTCCATCATCAGCATGGGGCCCGGGGCCAGGCCGTGGATCATGAAGGCGCCCATGATCACCGCCGCGCTCAGCGCGCCGGGGATGCCCAGGGTCACCAGGGGTATCAGGCCCGCGCCGCACACCGCGTTGTTGGCCGCCTCGGGCGCGGCCACGCCATTTAGATCGCCCTTGCCGAAGCGCTCGGGGTGCTTGCTCAGGCGGCGCGCCTGGTCATAGCCCATGAAGGCGGCGGTGATGCTGCCCACTCCGGGCAGAGCCCCGCAGAAGGAGCCCAGCAGGCTGGAGCGGAAAATGGTCCCCAGGCTGCCCTTGAGCTCGGGCCAGGTGACCCGGGAGGCGTTGGGGTCGTCGGAGCGCACCGTGGCCTCGGCGTGGGCGTCCTTCCAGCCCTCCTCCATCTGCACCAAGACCTCGGACATGACCAGCAGGCCGATGAGCATGGCCAACAGGCCGATGCCCGCGTCCAGGTCGATGGAGCCGAAGGTGAAGCGCTGCTGGGTGGTGATGGGGTCCAGGCCCACCGTGGCCAGGAGCATTCCCAGGGCGGTGGAGATGAGCCCCTTGAGCTGGGACTTGGCCCCGGTGCCCGCCACCACCACCAGGGCGAAGAGGATGAGCATGGCCAGCTCGGCCGGCCCGAACATCAGGGCCATGGCCGCGATGGGCGGCGAGGCCACCATGAGCAGGGCGTCGCTGAACAGCGCCCCGATCACCGAGGCGTAGAGCGCCATCTTCAGCGCCTTGCCCGCCTTGCCTTGTTTGGTCAGCGGGTAGCCGTCCAGGGCGGTGGCCGCCGACTCCGGGGTGCCCGGCGCGTTCAGGAGCACCGCCGAGATGGAGCCGCCGTACACGCTGCCCTTCCAACAACCCACCAGCATGGCGATGGCGAAAAGGGGAGACCAGGTATAGGTCACCGGGATCAAAAGCGCGATGGCCATGGTGCCGTTGAGGCCGGGGATGGCCCCCAAGAGCGAACCCAGGAAGATGCCCAGGGCCGCGCCGAAGAAGTTGTTCAGGGTGAGGGCCTGGGAGGCCGCGGTTGCGAGTGTCTCCAGCATGGCTCCCTACTCCAGGAAATTTTCCACCAGGGTGCCCACCGGCAGGGGAGCCCCCAGGATTATGTCGAAGCACAGATAGAGACCGCCCAGGGTGCCCAGGGTGATGGCCGTGATGGGCAGCCAGCGGCGCACCCCAAAGACCAGGAACAGGGCGATCATGGCCCCGGCCGAGGTGAGCACGAAGCCGGTGAGCTCCAAGAGCCAGGCGTAGGCGGACATGATGATGATCACGATGAGGATGGCCCACCAGGGCGAGCGGTGCTCGGGCGCCACCTCCTCGGCGTGCTCGCCGGGCTTGGGCGCGCGGCGCACCGCCTGGATGGTCAAGAGGATGCTGAGTAGCATGATGAAGCAGGTGACCAACACCGGCATCAGGGCGTCGGCCTCGGTGAGCGGCCCCACCTGATAAGGGATGACGGCCAGCAGCAGCAGGAGACAGAAGGCGACGAGGCCCAGGCCCAGCTTGAAGTCTTTTCGATTGGCGATCATGGGCGGCTCCTGGGTTGAGGAGGGCGGGGGCGGGGGGCACCGCCAGGGGCAGCGACCGCCCCCGCCCGGGGTTTACTTCTTAACCTTCACGCCCAGCTCGGGCAGCAGGGCGCCCCACTCGGCCGAAAGCTTCTCGAGCAGGGCCTGATACTGCTTGCCGGCCATGAACTTGGGATGCAGGTCCAGCTTGTTGCAGGCCTTGACCACGCCCTTGTCGGCGCAGGCCGCCTGGAAGGCCGCCGAGAGCTTGTCCAGGGCCGCCTGGGGGGTGCCGGCCGGGGCCACGATGGACATGTAGGAGATCTGGCTGAACTTGAAGCCCTTGTCCTTCATGGTGGGCACGTCGGGCACCATGGCCAGGCGATCCTCGCTGGTCACCAACAGCACCCGGATCTTGCCGGCCTTGATGGAGGAGGCCACCGAAGCGGTGGTGTTGTTGATCACGTCCACGTGGCCGCCCAAGAGCGCCGCGGTTTCCTTCACACCGCCCTGGAAGGGCACGTGCTTCCAGTCCAGGCCCAGCTCCTTGCCGATGCGGGCGGTGACCAGGTGGTTGGTGGTGCCGGTGCCCACGCTGCCGTAGGTCACCTTGCCCGGGTTCTTCTTCACGTAGGCCACGAACTCGTCCCAGGTTTTCCAGGGAGCGTCGCCGCGCACCATGAGGGCGTACTCGTAGGGCATCACCGCGCAGACCTGCACCAGGTCCTTGAAGGGCTTGTAGGGCACCGGGCGGATCAGGGGGATGATGGCCACGGCGGGCATATTGCAGGTGCCGATGGTGTAGCCGTTGGCCTTGGCCCGGGCCACCTGGCTCACCCCCAGGGTGCCGCCGGCGCCGGGCTTGTTCATGCAGATCAGGGCCTGCTGGATCACCTCGTTGGCCTTGGAGCTCATGAGGCGGGCGGCGGTGTCGGTGGTGCCGCCGGCCGAGAAGTTGATGATGAACTTGACCGGCTTGCTGGGATAGGCGCCCGCCAGGGCCGGCACGGCGACGGCCAACATAAGGGCCATGGCCATTATGGCCGCTAAAACTTTCTTACCCATCTTAGGTTCCTCCTTGCGTCGTTCGGGCGGGCTCCAGGGTCAGAGCCCTATGATTTCCGGCTTGGTTTGCTCTTTGACCAGCTCCACGATCTCTTCGCGGCGCTTGGGTTTCATGCGGGAGCGGATGGCCGAAACGGTGACCGCGCAGATCACCTTGCCGTCTTCATCCATCACCGGCACCCCCACCGAGACCGCGTCCTTGTGGAACAGGCCGTCGGAGAGCACATAGCCGTTCTTCAGGGCCTTTTTGGCCATGGCCCTGATCTCCTTTTCGGTGCGCCCCTGGAACTGGCTGAAGCGGGGGGCGTTGGTTTTCATCACCTGCTCGAACTCCTCGGGGCCGGAGAAGGCGATGAGGGCCAGGCTGCCGGCCCCGATGCCCAGGGGCCGCCGCGAGCCGACGTTGATCAGGATGGTGCGGATGGGGTACTCCCCCTCGATCACGTCGGCGCAGAGCACGTCGTTGCCCAGGCGGATGAGCAGAAACACGGTGTCCTGGGTTTCCTGGGCGATGCGCTTGAGGGCTGGGTGGAAGCGGTTGCGGATGGCGTACTGCTGGGCCTGGTTGCCCAGGCGGAACAGCTCCAGCCCCAGGTGGTAGAGCTTAGTCACTGGATCGTAGGTCACCACGCCCTCCTCGGCCATCACCTGCAACAGGCGGCGGGCCGTGGCCACGTGCAGCCCCACCCGCCGGGCCAGGGGAGACAGCCGCGCCCCTTTCTGGTTGTGCTCGGCCACGGCCCTGAGCAGGGCCATGGCCCGCTGCACGCTCTGGGCCCCGCCTGGGGACCGGGCGCTTTTCTTGTCCGCGCTTTCTGGGCCGCCGCTTCCGGTGGTCGCCATGAATAACTCCTCGGTGTGGGTGGATTGTTAGCAAGGACCCGAACGACAGGTCAACGGTTTTATATCATCATACGATTTTTTCTTATCATATTATGATCTATTCAAACAAGACCTATTATTGCCTCGCACTTTTTCGGCGCGGCGGTTTTCTGGTTTTTCGTTTTTTTATAGCATGTTATGCCGAAAGGCTGTTGGCTGGCCGAACGTGAAAAGGAGTGCCAAGGCGGTGCGCCGGTTTACAAAAAAGTAACCCAGTTTTCGGCCACCCGGAGGCGCGGCGCGGGCCTTTTATTTGACAATATACTGTCATGTTGTTAGCATATTGTCATGAGCAAGAAGCCACCAGCCCCCATGACCCCGGCCGCCGAGGCCTTCACCGACCTGGTTCTGGAAAGCTTCCGTTTCCACGGAATCCTCTTGGCCGCCGGCGACCGCTTGACCAAGGACCTGGGCCTGACCAGCGCCCTGTGGCAGGTGCTGGGGGCCGTGGACGACGATCCCCTGACCATGGCCCAGATCGGCCGCAACATGGGCCTGACCCGCCAGGGCGTGCGGCGCAGCGTGGGCGTGTTGGAGGGCAAGGGCATGGTGGAGCCCCGGGACAACCCGGACCACCAGCGGGCCAAGCTCATCGCCCTGACCCCCGCTGGACGCCGCGCCCTGGACGAGATGTCGCGGCGCAACGCGCTCTGGGCCAACCGCCTGACCAAGGGCCTTAGCCGGGATTCCCTGGTCCGGGCCCTCAAGACCCTGCGCGCCCTGGAAGAAAGAATGCAATAAACGGGAGGACGAGCATGCCCGAGCAGACATACCCGAAGTTGGACGGTTTTTTGGAGACCCTGGGCCTGGGCGAGGAGCCCCTGGGCCTGTTCTACACCGACCAGGAGCCCGCCGAGGGCTTCACCCCCAAGCCCCTGGACCAGCCCACCCGCCAGAAGGAGATCGACCAGCGGATCAACTGGCAGGAGGTCTTCGGCGGCTTCTCCTGTGTGCTGGGCCACATCTGGCGCGCCCGCAAGAAGCACCGGCCCGCCTACTTCAGCGCCGAGCAGTTCGGCTGTCCCGGCGGCTCCTTTTGGCTGGGCTTCCACAAGCCCCAGACCGAGACCATCATCGCCTATGTCTCCTCGGGCATCCCCGGGGCCATGGAGGGCGAGTTCTACTGCGAGTCGCCGGACGAGCTGCGGCGCGCCTTCGAACAAATAGACCCCCCGCCCGCCCCGGCCAAGTACTGCGTGGTCAAGCCCCTGAGCCTGTTCACCGCCGGGGAGACCCCGGAGCTGGTCATCTTCTTCGGCCGCCCCGAGTCCCTGAGCGGCCTGCACCAGCTGGCCTATTTCGTGACCAACGACCCCGAGGTGGTGGCCTCTCCCTGGGCGGCGGCCTGCGGCGGCCTGGCCGCCTGGCCCTTGCGCTACCTCGCCAAGGGCCAGAGCCGCGCGGTGCTCGGCGGCTGGGACCCCTCGGCCCGCAAGTTCTTCAACACCGACGAGCTCTCCTTCACCGTGCCCCTGGCCATGTTCCAGGAAATGCTGGCGCGCTACGAGGAGTCCTTCCTGCACACCAAGACCTGGAAGACGGTGCAAAAGAAGATCGCCCGCAGCAACAAGGCCTGGAGCTGAGAAGCCGCCCGCCGGCAAAGGAGCCGCGTCGTGTCCAAGGTGATTTTGATCAACCCCTTCGAGGTGCCGCCGGGCCGGGAGGAAGAGGCCCTGGCTTTCTGGGACGAGGTGGCCGCCTACATGCGCCGCCAGCCGGGCTTTGTCTCCACCCGCCTGCACCGCGCCCTCATGCCCGGGGCCCGCTTCGGGCTGGTTAATGTGGCCGAATGGGAGTCGGCCGGGGACTTCGCCCGGGCCACCAACGCCCCCGATTTCCAGGAGATGGTCGCGCCCTACATGGAGAGCTTCCCGCACTACCCGGCCCTGTACGAGGTGGTGCGGAGCTAGAAGCCCCGCGCGCAGGCAGAAAAAAGGGCCCGGCCGGGAATGGCCGGGCCCTTGCTGTTTTCAGACAGGCGGCGGGGCCTCAAGCCTCGGGCCAGAGCTCGGCCGCTTGGTCCACCAGCTTGTACTTCTGGATCTTGCCGCTGGCGGTCATGGGATACTCCTCCACGATGGCCACGTACTTGGGGATTTTGTAGCGCGATATCTGGCCCCGGCACAGGTCGCGCACGTCCTCGGGCATCAGGTCGGCGCCCTCTTCCAGGCGCACGAAGGCCCCCACCTGCTCGCCGTACTTCTTGCTGGGCACCCCCACCACCTGCACGTCCATGATGCCTTCCATGCGCCGCACGAACTCCTCGATCTCCAGGGGGTAGATGTTCTCCCCGCCCCGGATGATCATGTCCTTGTGGCGGCCGGTGATGGCCAAATAGCCGTGCTCGTCCATGACCCCCAAATCGCCGCTGTGCAGCCAGCCCTCGTCGTCGATAGCCTCGGCCGTGGCCTCGGGCATGTTGTAGTAGCCCTTCATCAGGCTGTAGCCCCGGCAGCAGACCTCGCCGATGCTGCCCACGGGCAGCTCCCGGCGGGTCTTGGGGTCCACGATCTTCACCTCGATGCCGGGCATGGCCTTGCCCACCGTCTCGGTGCGGCGGCGCACGTCGTCGTCGGCCAGGGTCTGGGTCATCACCGGCGAGTTCTCGGTGAGCCCGTAGCAGATCGTCACCTCGGACATGTTCATCTTGTCCATCACCTCGCGCATGGTCTTGATGGGACAGGGGCTCCCGGCCATGATGCCGGTGCGCAGGCTGGAGAAGTCGAACTTGTCGAACAAGGGATGGGCGAGCTGGGCGATGAACATGGTGGGCACGCCGTAAAGCGCGGTGCAGCGCTCCTGCTCCACCGAGGCCATCACCTGCACCGGGTCGAACTCCTCCAGGATGACCATGCAGGCGCCGTGGTTCACCGCGGCCAAGACCCCCAGCACGCAGCCGAAGCAGTGGAACAGAGGCACCGGCAGGCAGACGCGGTCGTTGGGCCCCAGGTTCTGGTTCTTGCCGATCCAGTAGCCGTTGGTGCCGATGCTCTTGTGGGTGAGCATCACGCCCTTGGGGAAGCCGGTGGTGCCTGAGGTGTACTGCATGTTCACCACCGCGTCCGGGTCCTGGGCCGCCTCCACCCGGGCCAGCTCGGCGTCGCTCACCATGCGGCTCATGTCCAGGATCTCGGGCATGGAGAACATGCCCCGGTGCTTCTCCTGGTCCAGGAAGAACACCCGCTTGAGATGCGGGAAGCGCGGGGTGTTTAGGTGGCCGCGCTCCTGGGAGCGCAGCTCGGGGATGAGATCGTAGACCGTGGCCAGGAAATCGTTGTCCCGGAAGCGGTCGGCCACCATCAGGTTCTCGGCCTCGGACTGCTGGAGCAGATACTCCAGCTCGGCCCGCTGATAGTGAGTGTTCACGGTGAGCAGGATGGCCCCGATCTTGGCCGTGGCGAACTGGAGGGCCACCCAATAGGGAAGGTTGGAGGCCCAGACCGCCACCTTCTGGCCCGGCTCCACCCCCAGGGCCATGAGCCCCTTGGCCATGTCGTCCACCACCGCGCGGAACTCGCGCCAGCTCAGGCGGTAGTCGCGGTCCACGTAGACCACCGCCGGGTTGTCGGGATACTTCTCGGCGGTTTGGTTGAGTATTTGCCCCAGGGTCTTGTCGATGACGATGGAATCGGCCATGACCCTACTCCGGGAAATAGAGCACGGCGTAGATGGAGGCCTTCTCGCCGTCCAAGGCCGTCAGGTGGTGGGGCACCACCGAGTTGTAATACATGCTGTCGCCCGGCTCCAGCACCGTGGTCTCCCGGCCGTAGGTCAGCTCCACCCGGCCCTGGGTCACCACGATGAACTCCTCGCCCTCGTGGGAGCTGAGCTTGGCCGGCTCGCCGGAAGCGGGGCCGATCTCCACGAAAAAGGGCTCCATGTGCCGGTCGGTCTTGCCCCGGCCCAGGGAGTAGAACACCGTGTCCACCGGGCCCTGGTCGCCCCGGTGGGTGACCAGCTCCTGCTCCCGCTCGCTCAGGCGCACGATGAGCGGGTCGCGGCTCACCTTATCGTCCAAGAAGGTGCCCAAACGCACGCCCAGGGCGCGGGCGATCTTGAGCAGGGGCCCCAGAGAGGGGTAGAGGTCCTGCTCTTCCACCGCGCGCAGGAAGGACTCTTCCAGCCCGGTGCGCTCGGCCATTTGTCGCAGGGAGATGTCGTTGCTTTGGCGGAAGGAGGCGATGCGCGCCCCCAGGCTTTTCTGGCTCATGGTCTCGTCCCTAGCTAAGTTGATCAATCAGGTTGTCCTGCTTTCTTTACCGAAAATGCCCGGTTCATGCACTAATTCATGCAAGGACCAGCCGCCCGGGGCTTATGCGCCCAAAGGCCCCAAGGCCCGTGAATAGCGGCGAAACGCCGACGGCCGCCGCGCCATCCCGCCGTGTTTGGGCTTCCTGATATCGCCCATGGGACCAGTTGACTTTTGGCGAAGCGATCACTTATAAATATCGTTCACACCATGAATTGCATTCAGCAAAACCCTTTCCGGGAGGCTGCAATACACGATCATGGGCGTGGTGGAGCGCAGGGCAAGGGAGAAGGAGCAGCGCCGGGAGGCGATCCTGGACGCGGCCAAGGAGGTCTTCTCCCGCAAGGGGTACCAAGGCGCCACCATGGAGGAGATCGCCGCCCGGGCCGAGCTTAGTCCGGCCACCCTGTACCTCTATTTCAACAACAAGAGCGAGCTGTACGCCTCGCTCAACGTGAAAATGCTGGCCCTTCTCTGCGCGAAGGTGGAGCAGGTGGCCGGGCAAAGCGGGCTGGAGCCGCCGGAGAAAGTGCGGCGCCTGGCCCGGGCCATGCACGACGTCTACATCTTCGACCCTCTCATCGTGACCAACGTCCTGCACATGCAGGCCAGCCAGGAGCTGACCGAGCTGTCCCCGGAGTTGAAAGAGCAGATCAACTCCATGGCCGCTCACGCGCTCCGGATGATGGCCGGCATCTTCCAGCAAGGCATCGAGGCGGGGCAGTTCAAGCCCCACCACCCCGTGGCCCTGGCCGACCTGGTCTGGTCGGTGTTCAGCGGCCTGGTGCTTTGGGAAGAAAGCAAGCGCGGTTTCGCGCCGGACAAGGACTATCTCCAGGACACCCTGGAGTTGGCCATAGATATAGTGGCTCGGGGCATAAGCAACTAGCTCCCCGGCGCCATCGGCTCCGCGAACGCGGCGGGGCAGCCCCTCACCCTATACAGCCCGCGGGAGGCGCATGGCGGACCAGCCTATTCTCAGCATGGAGGGAGTTTACCTGTCCTTCGGGGGACTTACGGTTCTTTCCGAGGTCAGTTTCCAGGTCAACCCGGGCGAGATATTCGCCATCATCGGCCCCAACGGGGCGGGCAAGACCTCCATCCTCAACTGCATCGGCGGCTTCTACCGCCCCAGCTCGGGGCGTATCACTTTTCAGGGCAAGGACGTGACCCGCACCAGCCCCGACCGGCGGGCGGCCATGGGCCTGGCCCGCACCTTCCAGAACATCGCCCTGTTCCGGGGCATGACCGTTTTGGACAACATAAAGCTGGGGGCCCACGCCCACCTGAAGACCGGCCTCTTGTCGGCCCTGATGTATTGGGGCTCGGCCCACCACGAGGAGATGGCCCTTCGGGAACAGGTGGAAAACGAGGTCATCGACTTTTTGGAGATAGAGCCCATCCGCAAGCAGGCGGTGGGCTCGCTGGCTTACGGCCTGCAAAAGCGGGTGGAGCTGGCCCGGGCCCTGGCCATGGAGCCCAAGGTGCTCTTGATGGACGAGCCGGTGGCGGGCATGAACGCCGAGGAGACCGAGGACATGGCCCGCTTCGTCCTGGACATCAAGGAGGAGCGCGACATGACCATCGTGCTCATCGAGCACGACATGAACGTGATCATGGACATCAGCGACCGGGTGATGGTCTTGAACTTCGGCCAGAAGATAGCCGAGGGCACCCCCGAGGAGATGCAGCACCATCCCGAGGTGATCAAGGCCTACCTGGGCGAGAAGAGGGGCTAGGGCGATGGACATCCTGCTGCAACTGATCGTCAGCGGCATCGCGGTGGGCGGGGTCTACGCCCTCATCGCCCTGGGCTTCGTCCTGATCTACAAGGCCACCAGCATCATCAACTTCGCCACCGGCGAGTTCATGATGATCGGGGCCTACTTCTTCTACACCGCCATGGTGATGATCGGCCTGCCGCCCATACCCTCGTTCCTGCTGGTCATGGTCTGCTCGGCCCTGCTGGGGCTTTTCGTGGAGCGGGCCATCCTGAGGCACATGCTGGGCCAGCCCACCATCAGCATCGTGATGGTCACCATCGGCCTGAGCTCCATCCTCATGGGCCTGGCCGAGATCATCTGGTCCACCGACTTCAAGAGCTTCCCGCCCCTGTTCCCCCGCGCGCCCATAATCATCGGCGACATCATCGTGCGCTCCAATTTGTTCTGGGGCTTCGTGGTGGCCATGATCACGGTGATCCTGTTCGCCCTGCTGTTCAAGTACGCCAAGGTGGGGGTGGCCATGCGGGCCACCGCCGGGGACCAGATGGCCGCCTTTTCCATGGGCATCAACGTGCGCAGCATGTTCACCGTGGCCTGGTCCCTGGGGGCCATCGCCGCGGCCCTGGGCGGGGTGATCATCGGCAACATGGGCGGCATCCAGCCCACCCTGGGGGGCATCGGCCTCAAGATCTTCCCGGTGGTGATCCTGGGAGGCCTGGACTCCATCGCCGGGGCGGTGGTGGGCGGGTTCATCGTGGGCCTGGTGGAGAACATCGCCGGGGGCTATTTGGACCCCTACGTGGGCGGCGGGGTCAAGGATTTGGCCCCCTTCGTGGTTCTGGTCCTGATCCTCCTGATAAAGCCCTACGGGCTTTTCGGCAAAGAAGACATCGAGCGGTTGTAGCGGGAGGGAATCGGCACAGCCATGCGCATAGGCGACTTCAAGCAGTCCTACGCCGCCGACGAGGCGGTGTTCCGCAGCAACACGGTACGGGTTTGGCTGGTGGTGCTCTTCGCGGCCATGGCCGCCTTCCCCTTCATGGTGGGGCCCTACCTGCTCTACATGGCCAACCTCACCGGGGTGGCCATCATCGCGGCGGTGGGCCTGAACATCCTCACCGGGGCGGCGGGCCAGATATCGCTGGGCCACGCCGCCTTCGTGGGCATCGGGGCCTACACCAGCGCCATCCTCACCACCAGCCTGGGCCTGCCCTTCTTTCTCTGCCTGCCCCTGAGCGGCATCTCGGCTGCCTTCTTCGGGATCATCGTGGGCGCGCCCTCCATGCGCATGAAGGGGCTCTACCTGTGCATCGCCACCCTGGCCGCCCAGATGATCTTCGACTTCATCTTCGTGCACTGGAACTCGGTGACCGGCGGCATCCGGGGCATCAACGTGCCCGCGCCGGATTTGTTCGGCCTCAAGCTGGACACCGAGTTCAAGATGTACTTCGTCACCGTGCCCATCATGATCATCGCGGTGACCGCGGCCCGCAACCTGTTCCGCACCCGGGTAGGCCGGGCCTTCATCGCCATCCGCGACCGCGACATCTCCGCTCAGCTGATGGGCATAAACCTGTTCCAGTACAAGCTCTACGCCTTCGCCACCTCCAGCTTCTTCGCCGGGGTGGCCGGCTGCCTGCAAGTCTATTTGCTCAAGATCGTCACCCCGGAACACTTCCCCCTGCACGAGTCCATCCGATACCTGGCCATGATCATCGTGGGCGGGCTGGGCTCGGTGCTGGGCTCCATCTTCGGGGCCATCTTCATGACCATGGTCCCCGAGGCGCTGCAAAGCGGCCTGGCCCTTTTCCAGGGCCTGGACGACAAGGTAATGAGCTACCTCTACCCGTTGCAGACCGTGGTCTTCGGCCTGCTGATCGTGGTGTTTCTGGTTTTCGAGCCCCACGGCCTGGCCGAGATGTGGCGGCGCTTGAAGGATTATTTCCGGCTTTGGCCTTTCGAGCACTAGGGGCTCGGGGCCCGGCCAAGGCCGGAGGAACCGATGGAGGGATGTCCGGACCGGGCGCCATCGCGCCGGGCGGACTTGGGTTTCACTGATGCCGAGGAGGGATAGATGAAATCGTTACGGGTTACCTTGGGGCTATTGTTGACCCTGTGCCTGGTGCTGGGGGCCGGGATGGCGCTGGCGGCGGACACCATCAAGATCACCGCCCAGCAGCCTCTGACCGGCCGCTTCGCCTTCGCGGGCAAGCACATCCACCAGGGCCTGGCCGATTCCATCGCCTATGCCAACGAGCAGGGCGGGGTGGACGGTCAGAAATTCGAATACATTTATGAGGACACCGGCTACGACCTCAAGCGCGCGGTGGCCAGCTTCAAGAAGATGGTGGCCAAGTACAGCCCGGTGATGAACTACGGCGAGTCCACCGGCGAGGGCAAGGCCCTGGCCCCGGAGATCAACAGCCGCTACCACCTGGTCTACGGCTCCACCAGCTTCTCCCAGGAGCTGGCCGACCGGGCCAAGAACCCCTACTTCTTCGTTTCCGGGCCCACCTACGCCCAGCAGTTCGGCATCCTGCTCAAGTACATCGCGGCCCACCCCAAGACCAAGGGACAGGCTCCCACGGTGGCCTTCTTCCACTCGGACACCGAGTTCGGCCGCGACCCCGTCCCCTACGCCCGCGAGATGGCCAAGAAGTTGGGCGTCAAGGTGGTGGCCGAGGAAGTGACCGCGGTGGGCGCGGTGGACATCACCAGCCAGCTCTTGGACCTGAAGCGCCACAACCCCGACTACTGCATCTTCCAAGGCTACGTGGTCCCGCCCATCCCGGCGGTGATCCGCGGGGCCAAGGACTTCGGGCTCAAGACCACCTTCATGGGCACCTTCTGGACCATGTCCAAGATGCTCCTGGACAAGCTGGGCGCCGACGGCGACGGCTACATGGGCGTGATGCCCTATGCCTACTGGTACCACACCGACGTACCCATGATTAAGATCATCCAGGACTTCAACAAGCGGCACCATCCGGACGTGAAGTACCGCCCCAACAGCTACATGCAGGGCTGGTTCACCGGCATGGTCTACGTGAAGCTGGCCAAGATGTGCAAGGCCAAGGGCCTGCCCATCACCGGGCCCAACCTGAAGAACATGATCCCCCAGGTCAAGGACTGGGACACCCAGGGCTTCGCGGGCATCGTGAGCTTCAAGCACAGCAACGCCACCGCGGTGGGCAAAGTCTACATCGGCAAGGGCGGCAAGTTCATGCCGGCCTCGGACTGGATCTACCTGGACAAGTAACCCCCACGGCCGAGGCGGGGCCCTCGCGGCCCCGCCCGGCCCCACATGAATTTACTAAAGGGAAGCGGGGCGGCCCGATACCTATGGCGGAACACAACGACGAGCAGGCCATCCTCAAGGTCAACAACATCGAGGTGGTCTACAACCACGTGGTGCTGGTGCTCAAGGGGCTGAGCCTGGTGGTGCCCCAGGGCCGCATCGTGAGCCTGCTGGGCTCCAACGGGGCGGGCAAGAGCACCACCCTCAAGGCCATCAGCGGTCTGTTGCCTCTCGAGGACGGCGAGATGACCGACGGGTGGATCGATTTCGAGGGCCAGAGGCTGGGCCAGGACCTGCCCCACGTCCTGGTGCGCAAGGGCATCTTCCAGGTCATGGAGGGGCGGCGCATCTTCGAGGACCTTACCGTGGAGGAGAACCTCGCCTGCGGGGCCTACACCCGGCGGGACCGGAGCGGGGTCAAGGCCGACCTGGAAAAGTGCTTCACCTACTTCCCGGTGCTCAAAAGCCGCCTGGGGCGCCTGGCCGGCTACCTGAGCGGCGGCGAGCAGCAGATGCTGGCCATCAGCCGGGCCCTGTTGGCCCGGCCCAAGCTGATGATGCTCGACGAGCCCTCCCTGGGACTGGCCCCCCTGTTGGTGGAGGAGATTTTCGCCATCATCCAGGAGATCAACCAGAAGGAAGGCACCAGCATCCTCCTGGTGGAGCAGAACGCCCAGGTGGCCCTGAGCGTGAGTTCCTACGGCTACATCATGGAAAACGGCCGGGTGGTTTTGGACGGCCCGGTGGAGCGCCTTTTGGCCGACCAGGACGTGCAGGAGTTCTACCTGGGCCTGGGCCAGGGCGGAGGCCGCAAAAGCTACCGCGAGGTCAAGCATTACAAGCGGAGGAAACGGTGGTTGAGCTGAGCGGCAAGACCCTGGGGCAATTTTTCCTGGGGCAGGTGGCCCGGCTCGGTGAGCAGGTGGCCCTGCGCGAGAAGGAATTCGGCATCTGGCAGGAGGTGACCTGGAACGGCTACCGTGACCACGTGCAGCACTTCGCCCTGGGGATAAGCGCCCTGGGCTTCGGGCGCGGCGACCACCTGGCCATCATCAGCGAGAACTGCCGGGAGTGGCTCTACGCCGACCTGGCGGCGATCTGCCTGGGCGGGGTGTCGGTGGGGGTCTATCCCACCAGCCCCTATCCCGAGGTCCACTACGTGGTCAAGCACTCGGACAGCAAGCTGGTGGTGGCCGAGGACCAGGAGCAGACCGACAAGATCCTGGAGGTCTGGGACGACCTGCCCCTGGTGGAAAAGATCATCGTCAAGGACATGAAGGGCCTTAGGCACTACCCCAAAGACATCATCATCTCCTTCGAGGAGGTGGAGGAGCTGGGGCGGGAGCTGGCCAAGGAGCGGCCCGGCTGGTTCGAGGAGCAGGTGGCCCTGGGCAAGGCCGAGGACGTGAGCATCATGGTCTATACCTCGGGCACCACCGGCAAGCCCAAGGGGGCCATGATCAACCACGTGAACATCGAGGCCATGACCCTGGGGACCATCGAGGCCATCGGGGCCACGGAGAACGACTCGGTGGTGTCCTATCTGCCCCTGTGCCACGTGGCCGAGAAGATCTTCAGCCTGTTTTTGCCCATGTACGTGGGCTATCCGGTGAACTTCGCCGAGAGCATCGCCACCATCCAGAGCGACCTTCGGGAGATCGCGCCCTCGGTGTTTCTGGGCGTGCCGCGCATCTGGGAAAAGCTGCAATCGGCCATCTACATCAACATCAAGGACTCCAGCCGCCTGAAGCGGTGGCTGTTTAAGCGCTGCTACGCGGTGGGCCGGAAGATGGCCGGCGAGCGTCTGGAGGGCCGGCGGCCGGGCCCGGGCCTTCGGCTGGCCTTCTGGGCGGCCTACTGGCTCATGCTGCGGGCCCTGCAAAACTTCGTGGGTCTAAGGAAGGTGCGCTTCTGCTTCTCGGCCGCGGCCAAGGTGAGTCCCGACGTGCTGCGCTTCTTCCACGACCTGGGCATCCGGGTGAAGGAAGGCTACGGCATGACCGAGTCCACCGGCCTGAGCTTCATCCACATGGATGAGGACATCCGCATGGGCACGGTGGGCAAGCCCATCTCCTGTGTGGAGTTCGCCATCGCCCCGGACGGCGAGCTCTTGAAAAAGGGCCCCCTGATCTTCGTGGGCTACTACAAGAACGAGCAGGCCACCGCCGAGGCCATCATCGACGGCTGGCTGCACACCGGCGACGTGGCCGAGGTGGACCAGGCGGGGCACCTGTGCATCGTGGACCGCAAGAAGGACATCATCATCACCAGCGGCGGCAAGAACATCGCGCCCAGCGAGATCGAGAACGCCCTGAAGGTGAGCCCCTACATCAAGGAGGCCATCGTGATCGGAGAGGGGCGCAACTACATCGCCGCCCTGATCCAGATCGACTTCGACAACGTGGGCAAGTGGGCCACGGACAACCACATCGCCTACACCAACTTCAAGAACCTCTCGCAGAACCCCGAGGTGAACCGCCTGGTGCAGGCCGAGGTGGACCGGGTCAACGCCCAGTTCGCCCGGGTGGAAAACGTGCGCAAGTTCCTGTTGCTGACCAAGGAGCTGGACCACGACGACGACGAGCTCACCGCCACCATGAAGGTGCGGCGGGCCAACATCTACCAGAAGTTCGCCGAGGAGATCGAGGTGGTCTACGGCAAGCAGGCCAGGGCCTAGGGCCGCGCCGCTCCGAATCTTTCCCTAATTTTTGGCTGGAATCTTGCCCACCCCGCGCGGAGCGCCGCGCCGGGGTTGGGCGGGCTCACATGACGGCTTGGCCCATGCTCTGGGAGACTTCCCGGGCGCCCTTGCGGATGATCGCCGCCAGCTCGTCCTGCTTGCTGGAGGTGATGCGCGAGATGGGCACCGAGATGCTCATGGCCGCGACCATCTTGCCGGTGTGGCTGTACACCGGGGCCGAGACGCAGCGGATGTCGGTGTTGGACTCGCAGTCGTCGTAGGACAGGCCCCGCCTGCGGATGACCGCCAGCTCGTGCTTAAGCTGGGCCAGGGAGACGATGCTGTTCTCGGTCATCCTCTCCAGCTGGTCCCGGCCGTGGTAGAGCTCGTCGATCTCCTGGTCGGAGAGGCTCGATAGCATCATCTTGCCCACGGCGGTGCAATGGGCCGGCAGCCGGGAGCCCACCCGCGAGACCAGGCGCACCATCTTGGAGCAGTCCACCTTGGCCACGAACACCGCCTCGATGCCGTCCAGGATGGCCATCTGCACCGTCTCGTCGCAATTGGCCACGATCTCCTCGGCCACCTTGCGCCCTTCGCTGATCAGATCCAGCTTGGCCGCGTAGACGTTGCCCAGCTCCAGGACCTTGGGGCCCAGGAACACCTTGTTGGATTGCTTCTCGTCCCGCCGCAGATAGCCCACGTGCAACAAGGTGTTCACCAGCTCGTGGGCGGTGGTGCGCGGAAAGCCCAGACGTTCGACTATCTCCGGGACCGACAGGGGGCACTGCTCGGCCAGGAAAAGCTCCAGAACGCTGAGGGCGCGGGCTACCGAGGGGATTACGCGCGGCAATTAATCATCCATTTTAAGTAGATATTCCCGGCGGACGGTCTAGCAACCATATCAGGCCGCCGTGGCCCAGTAAAGCACGCTCATGTGCGAAATGTCAAACGGCGTACCAAATGCCGAAATTCATTTGCCAATCGGGTTTACAGCAAAAAAAGCGGTTAATCAAGCAGATTGTGGTTTACACCCGATCAAGGGATTTGTTAGTTTGTCTGAAATGCGGGGCAACGTTCAGAATACCGAACAATAGCCAAGCGGGGGTGGGGGCCACTGGCCGGCCGCTTCCGCCAAGGCTTTGCGGACTTGAGGCGAAACGGCCGCGCATCAACAAGGGGTCTTTCGATGCATGGAATAAGGATTGACGGCCGGGGGGGCCAAGGGGCGGTCTTGGCATCCAAGATGCTGGCCCAGGCCTTTTACCGTCAGGGTTTCTGGGTGCAGGCCTTTCCCGCCTTTGGCATGGAACGGCGCGGCGCCCCGGTTTCGGCCTACGTCCGGGTGGACGAAAAGCCGATCCTCAGACGAGGCCGCATCGAGACCGCCCAGACGGTCATCGCGCTGGACCCCGCCCTGCTGGAGATGATCGAGGTAACCCACGGCTTGGCCGAGGGCGGGCTGCTCTTGCTCAACCACACCGAGAAGCCCCAGGACGTGGGCCTGGCGGGCTCCTTCCGCATGGCCACCCTGGACGCCACCAAGCTGGCCCTGGCCCACCGCCTGGGCTCCAGCTCCTCGCCCATCGTGAACACCGTGGTGCTGGGCGCCTTTGCCAAGCTCGACCCGGACCTGGAGCTGCAAAACGTCCTGGGGGCCATCGAGCAATACACCCCGGCCAAGGTCGAAGCCAACGTTGAGGCGGCCCGGCAGGCCTTCGACGCCGTGGTCAAAGGGTAGGCGCGCCGTGAACCACAAAAACGATATAACCACCATGGCCGCCCTGCCCAAGGTGCCCATCACCAGCGGGGACATGGATTTCAACCGCACCGGGCTCTGGCGCTACCTGATGCCCGCGGTGCAGGAGCGGACGGCTCCCTGCCAGGCAGCCTGCCCCCTGGGAATGCCCTCCCCGGACTTCATCAACGATCTGCTCCGCCAGGACGGCGCCCAGGCCCTGGGCCGGGTGCTGGCGGTGAACCCCCTGCCCGGGGTGACCGGGCGGCTGTGCTACCACCCCTGCCAGGCCAAGTGCCTGCGCAAGGAACTGGACCATAACCTGAAGATTCAGATGCTGGAGCGGCACCTGGCCGACACCGCGTCGGAGCCGGCAACGGCCGGCCGCAACCAGACGGGGCCCGCGGCGGCGGTTTTGGGCGCGGGGCCTCTGGGCCTGGCCGCGGCTTACTTCCTGGGCCTGGCCGGGCTAACGGTGAGCCTGATCGATCCCCTGGAGCAGCCGGGCGGTTTCCTTACCAGCCTGGAGCCGGGCAAGCTGAGCCCCGAGGCCCTGGGCCGCGAGAGCGCGCGCCTTATCCGCCTGGCCGGGCTCAAGCCGGTCATGGGCGCGGAGTTCGCCGCCCTGGCCGCCGAGGGCCCGGGCGACGGCTGGGCCCTGGTCATCCACGACCAGAGCGCCCACGCCCCCGATAGCACCCCCGGCCAAAGCCTGGCCGATTTGGCGACGCGGCTTGTCCCGGGCCCCATCCGGCTGGACAGCGCCGCGCTGTGCCCCAACGGGGCCTACAAGGCCAGCCAGGTGGCCCTGGCCCTGGCCGCCGGACGCGAGCTGGCGGCCCTGGCCCTGAGCGACCTGGGCATGGCCGCGCAAAGCCAAGAGCTGCAGGAGTTGGGCGAGGGCCCCCGGGCCGGGGAGCCCGTAAAGGCCGAGGAGATCCGTTACGACCTGTTCGAGGCCGCCGGGCCCGGGCCGGAGGGGGACGCCTTTGCCAGCGAGGAGCAGGCCCTGGCCGAGGCCGGGCGCTGCCTCTCCTGCGGCCACTGCAACCTCTGCGGCCGCTGCATGGTTTTCTGTCCGGACGTGTCACTGAGCGTGAACCCGCAAGGAACCGCGCCGGAGGTGGATGAGATGCACTGCAAAGGCTGCGGAATCTGCGCCCACGAATGCCCCCGGCGGGCGCTGGTGATGACGCGATGAGCACCAACAAGCTGCTGACCGGGACCGAAACCGCCGCCCAGGCCGCGCTGCTGGCCAGGGTGGACGTGGTGCCCGCCTATCCCATCACTCCCCAGACCGTGATCGTGGAGACCCTGGCGGAGATGATCGGGAGCGGCGAGCTGGACGCCGCCTACATCAACGTGGAATCCGAGCACTCGGCCATGGCCAGCTGCATCGGAGCCGCCGCTGCCGGGGCCCGGGCCTTCACCGCCACCTCGTCCCAGGGCCTGGCCCTGATGCACGAGGTGCTGCACTACGCGGCCAACGGCCGGATGCCCATCGTGATGGTAAACGCCAACCGCGCCCTGGCCCCGCCCTGGAACCTCTACTGCGACCAGTCCGACTCCCTGGCCCAGCGGGACACCGGCTGGCTCCAGTACTACTGCGCCGATTGCCAGGACGTCCTGGACTCCATCCTGGTGGCCTACAAGGTGGCCGAAGAGGTCTCCCTGCCGGTGATGATCAACCTGGACGCCTTCTACCTGACCCACACCTCCGAGGCGGTGGAGCTGCCGGACCAGGAGGCGGTGGACGCCTTCATCCCCAAACAGATCAAGGCCGTCATGGACACCGAGCACCCCGCCACCTACGGCAACGTGTGCGGGCCCGAGCTCTACACCTCCATCCGCTACAACCGGCACTACGACGCAGTGGGGGCCCTGGAAAGCTGGCAGCGGGCCTCCCAGGCCTATGCCCAGGCCTTCGGGCGCTCCTGCCCCCCGGTGCAGACCTACAAGACCGAGGACGCCGAGACGATCCTGGTGGTGGCCGGTTCGGCCTCCGGCGCCCTGAGGCTGGCCGTGGACCAGATGCGCGAGCAAGGCCACGCCGCCGGGATGCTGCGCCTGGCCATGCTGCGCCCCTTCCCCGGGGAGATGATCGCCCGGGCGGTGGGCGGCGCCAAGCGCCTGGTGGTGGTGGAGCGGGGGGTTTCCAGCGGCATGGGCGGCATCGTGGGCCAGGAGCTCAAGGCCGCCCTGTTCGGCCGCCCCGGCGGCCTGGATATCTGGAGCCTGTTCGCGGGGTTGGGCGGCAAGGACATCGTGCCCGAAGAGATAGCCGCCGAAGCGCTGGCCATCGCGGCCGGAAAGCCCAGCGGCCCCGAGCATGGGGATCACTGCATATGGACGGGGCTACTGCCATGACCAATACGGCGCTCACGCAAGACATCATGGGGCCGGGCCACCTGGCCTGCGCCGGTTGCGGCGCGGCCATCGCCATGCGCCACGCCATGGAGGCCCTGGGCCCCAAGACCAACATCGTGGTGCCGGCGGGCTGCTGGTCCACCTTCATCGGGGTCTACCCCAACAGCTGCCTCAGGGTGCCGGTGATGTCGGTGGCCTTCGCCACCACCGCCGCCACGGCCTCGGGCCTCAAGGCCGGGCTGGAACGGATGGGACGGGGCGAGGAGACCGTGCTGGCCTGGGCCGGCGACGGCGGCACCTTCGACATCGGCATCCAGGCGCTGTCCGGCGCGGCCGAGCGCAACGAGGACATCATCTTCGTGTGCTACGACAACGAGGCCTACATGAACACCGGCATCCAGCGCTCCTCGGCCACCCCGCCGGGAGCCTGGACCACCACCACGCCGGAAAGCGCCCTGAAGAGCCAGCGCAAGAAGAACATGGTGGCCATCATGGCCGCCCATGGGGTGCCCTACGCCGCCACCGCGTCCATCGCCTACCCCGAGGACTTCATGGCCAAAATGGCCAAGGCCAACTCCATCCGGGGCACCAAGTTCATCCACCTGTTCGCCTCTTGCCCCACCGGCTGGCGGCACGGGTCGGAGCTTTCGGTGGAGGTGGCGGCCCGGGCGGTGAAAAGCCGGGTGTTCCCGCTCTACGAAGTGATGGACGGCGAAGAGTGGCGGATGAGCCCAATGCCCGCCAAGGAGCCGGTCTCGGAATATCTGAGGATGCAAGGCAGGTTCAAGGCCATGGGACCTGAAATCGAGGCGGAGTTCCAGCGCGGGGTCGACCGAAGCTGGAAGAGCCTGGCCCGGAAATGCGCGCCCAGCGCCTGAGGCATGGGAGCCCCGGGGCCCTCACGCCAAGCGCGGCGAATTTTTCCTTAACGGCAACGCCTATAAATGTTAACCATTGACGACTTAGCAACTGTGGATACCTAAAACCAGGGAAGGGGAGGAGAAGTATGTCTCTTAAGAAAAAGATCATGACCCTTGGGGTGTGCGGGATGGCCCTGGCCGCCGTTCTGCTGATGGTTCCCGGGGGCGCCGCCGCCGAGGACGAGGTCATCAAGATGACCATGGCTCACGCCGACGTGGCCGACCCCACCCAGTACGTGCACGCGGGCGCGGTGGCTTTCAAGGAGTACGTGGAGAAGGCCTCCAACGGCAAGATCCAGGTGACCATCAGCGCGGGCGGCGCCTTGGGCAACACCGCCTCGCTGCAAGAGATGACCATGACCGGCGAGGTGGAGGCTTCCACCTCCCACACCGAAGGCACCATCGCCATCATCTATCCCAACATCCAGTGCCTCTCCGTCCCGTATCTGTTCCAGAACGTGGACCAGGCCCTGGAGGTCTTCCGGGGTGATTTCGGCCAGGCGCTGTTCGAGGACATGCGCAAGCAGACCGGCATCCGGGTGATCGGCATCTGGGACAACGGCGGCTTCCGCAACTTCACCAACAACAAGCGCGAGGTGCGCTCGCCCAAGGACATGAAGGGCCTGACCATCCGCACCATGGACAACCCGGCTCACATGGAGATCGTGCGCTCTCTGGGCGCCAAGCCCATCCCCATCTCCTGGGCCGAGCTCTACACCGCCTTGCAGACCGGCGTGGTGGACGGCGAGGAAAACTCCATCCCCACCTTCCTTTTGGGTTCCCTGCAAGAGGTGCAGAAGTATATGGTTATGGACGGTCACGTCTACAGCCAGCTGCACATGTTCGTCAACGACAAGTGGTTCAACGGCCTGCCCAAGAAGTATCAGGAGATCATCCTGCAGGGCGGCCAGGCGGCGGGTTACGCCGGCCAGCGGGCCAACCGCGTCTACCGCGACATCGGCCGCAACATCTGCATCAAGGCCGGCGTGCAGTTCTATGATCCCACCCCGGCCGAGCTGGCCGAGTTCAAGGCCCTGGCTCAGCCGCCGGTGACCAAGTTCATCCGCGAGAAGGGCGTCAAGGACCCCAAGTGGGTGGACGGCGTGCTCAAGGCCTCCGACGAGGCTCTGGTCAAGTTGGGCTACAAGAAGAAGTAATTGCCTTCGGCCTGCCCGGCCGCCCCGCTCGGGCGGCCGGGCAGGCCCGGCTCCCAGACCTCGACCCAAGGCGGATTTAACCCGGGGCCCTCGCTTTTTTTTCACGGCTTAACTGGTTAAAGCATTCTAGGTGTTTGCCGGAGGGCGGAATGAAGTTACCCCGCGTTCTTCAATTGGTGGGCTCGGTGGCCAACAAGGTGGCCGCCAACATTTCCATCACCTTTTTTTTCGCCATGACCCTGATCGTGTGGGCCCAGATCTTCTTCCGCTACGTTCTGGGCGACGGCATCGTCTGGGCCGAGGAAATCGCCAAGTTCATGATGGTGTGGATGGCCCTTTTGGGGGCCGCGGTGGTCTATTACGAAGGCGGCCACATCGCCATCACCTTTTTCATCTCGCGGCGCCCGGGCCTGCGCTACATCCAGATGTTCCACACCTTGCTGGGCGCGGTGCTCTTCGGCCTGCTCATCTTCTACGGCATCAAATACGCCTCCTTCGGCCTGATGTCCATTTCGCCCGCCAGCGGGATCAAGCGCTTCTGGCCCTATCTGGCCATTCCGGTGGGCGGAGGGTTCCTGTTCATCCAAAGCATCATCCGCCTGCTGCAAATGGCCCTGGGTTATGACCAGGGGCTCCCGGCCGAGGAATACACCCGGGAGCAGGAACGCGCGGACAAGGAGTTGGCCCGATGACCGCCATAATCATGTTCAGCATCATGGTGTTCCTGCTCCTGGCCGGACTGCCCGTGGCCATCATGCTGGGGGTGGTCTCCACCGCCTGGGTGATGTCGGCCGGCAGCTCCATCCAGATGGTCGCCTCGCGCATGTACGCGGGGATCGACATGTTCGTGCTCATGGCCATCCCCTTCTTCTGCCTGGCCGGGGAGATCATGAACCGCTGCGGCATCACCGACCGCCTGATCAAGTTCGTGGATTTTATGATCGGGCGGGTGCGGGGCGGTCTGGCCCAGGCCAACATCTACAGCAGTCTTTTGTTCGCGGGCATCACCGGCGCGGCGGTGGCCGACGTTTCGGCCCTGGGATCGATCTTCATCCCGGCCATGGAAAAGCAGGGCTACACCCGTAAGTTCTCGGCCATGATCACCGCGGCCAGCTCCATCATCGGGCCGATCATTCCGCCCAGCATCATCGTGGTGGTATACGGCGCGGTGACCGGGCTTTCGGTGGGCACTCTTTTCGCGGCCTGCATGATTCCGGGCGTCATCGTGGGCTTGAGCATGAGCGCCTTCGTGGCGATCATCGCCCGCAAGCGCAAATTCCCCAAGATCGAGGAGCCCTTCGAGATGAAGGCCTTCGTGGTGTGCTTCAAGGACTCCATCCTGGCCCTGATCATGCCCGTGATCATCATCGGGGGCATCTTCTCCGGGGCGTTCACCCCCACCGAGGCCGCGGCGGTGGCCGTGTTCTACGCCCTGCTGGTGGGCCTGGTGGTCTACCACACCGTCACGGTGCGCAACGTGCTGCAGTCGGCCCGCAACGCCATGCGCACCTCGGCCATGCTCTTTTTCATCATCGGCTTCGCCAACATCCTGGGCTGGATCATCGCCAGGGTGCAGCTTCCCGAAACCATCGCCAAGTTCATGCTCACCCTGAGCAGCAACCCCACCATCCTGCTGCTGTTGGTGCTGGTCCTGCTGCTGTTCGTGGGCACCTGGCTGGAGATCACCGCCAGCTGCATCATCCTGGCCCCCATCCTCTCGCCGGTCATGGTGCAGGTGGGGGTGCATCCGGTGCACTTCGCGGTGGTGATGGTGGTGGCGCTCAACGTGGGCCTGATCACCCCGCCCCTGGGGGTGGCGCTGTTCGCCGCGGTGGGCGTGGGCAAGGTGCCCTTCGAGGACCTGGTGGCCGAGCTGTGGCCCTTCTTCGCCCTGGACGTGCTGGTGCTGCTGCTCCTGGTTTTCATCCCGGAGCTTTCCCTGGCTGTCCCCAGGGCGCTGGGGTTCATACAATAGAGTAGATTCCCCCGCGGCCAAAAGCGGCCGGGACCGGCGTACTCTCCGGCCCGGCGCGGGCCCGTGGCCCGGCTGCAAGAACGACTTAATAGACCCCACCGAACGCTTGCCAGCGCAAGCGGAAGGGAGATCCCAAGCATGTTCTACCCCGTGGAAGTGCCCGGCCCCAGCCCGGACAAGAAGCAAGCCGCCGCCATGGTGGTGTTGAGCCCCTCCCAGTCCCGCCGCCTGGTGGCCAAGGGAGCGGTGGCCAGCCCCATCTTCCAGAAGGCCTACCAGGACGGCATGGTCATCATCGGCCGGGGCATCACCAACGCCTACGTGTGCGAGGAGCTGTTCGACATCTCCATCGCCAACAAGGCCAACCAGACCGTGGGCCTGGTTTGCGACGGGGGCACCAACAACGCGCGCACTCCCCCGCCCTGCACCTGGCACGTCATCGAGAAGGGCAAGGTGCTCGAAGACGCCGACTCCAACGCCGAGGTGGCCAAGTTCCGCCAGGGCGACGTGGTGGTCAAGGGAGCCAACGCCATCGACCACACCGGCCTGACCGGCACCTACGCCTCTTCCCTGAAGTGCGGCACCATGGGCGCCATGTGGCCCTATGTCACCCCCCGGGGCGGCGAGTTCATCGTGCCGGTGAGCCTGGAGAAGATGGTGCCCTGCGTGATGACCGCGGCCCAGCACAGCGGGGTCTATCACTTCGACAAGTCCACCGGCATGCCCGCCAAGATCGTCATGCTGCCCGAGGCCAAGGCCATCACCGAGATCGAGGCCCTGGGCATCCTGTGCGGGGTGAAGGCCTATCAAATCGGGGCCGGCGGCGTGGCGGGCTCGGAAGGCTCGGTGCACCTGGCCATCGAGGGCGACGCGGACAAGGTGGACCAGGCCTTTGAGCTCTGCGTCTCCCTGAAGGACGAGCCGCCGGTGGGCATGCCCGACGTGTACCTGATCGACGATCCGGCCGAGAAGGACTACGACGCGCGCGCCCTGCTGGAGATGGGCGGAGGGGTCTAGCCAGGGGGGCGACCCCGTCATCGCGTAACCACCGAATCTATCGCGGCAGCCGGCCCTCGGGTCGGCTGCCTCTTTTTAGGCCCCCTTTTCATCGCCCCTACCGGCCGCCCTCCCCAGAGCCCCATCGCGCCGGGCGCGCGGAGGAGCGATGATCAAAAGAACAGGGCTCTGACATGGGTAATTTCCCTGAAACGCGAGAAGAACAAATTAGGGGGTTCGCCTAGAATCCCGCGGCTTCAATGCTTGACACCAACCCCGGGGTGCCCTTTAATGGCCCAGCTACCGGCGCCCATTGGGCTTAATAGGGAAGACGGTGAAAGGCCGTCACGGACCCGCCGCTGTAACCGGTGACAAAGGCCGCAGTTTTGCCACTGCCCCATAGGGCGGGAAGGCGCGGCCCGAGGACGACCCGGGAGTCAGAAGACCTGCCGGCCAAATACGGACCCCACCAGCCGCCGCGGATTGCGGCAAGGGATGTTTCGCATCGCTCTTTGGTGGTCCGGCCTGGGGCGAAGAAGTAAACCAGGGTGCATTCCCCCAGCCCGTTTTGGGCTGGGGTTTTTTTGTGGGCTTGCGCGGCTAGCGAGCAAAGACAAGGAAGCCGGTGATTCAACTTCGTCGGGACATATGCAAAATCCTTGCAGCCTTCGCCGTCCTGGCCGGGGCGCTTTATCCAGGCCCGTCCTGGTGCGGCCAGCCCGCCGATTCCTTGTGCCCTGCTTATATTTGTATTGCCTACGGCCCGAGGATCAAGGAAAAGGACGGCTCCCTGACCCAGCGTTTTTACATCCAGGTCCCAAACGGCTGCCTGACCGGGCCGCGCGCCAAGAAAATGAAGCTGTCGGCCTTTTACCTGTCCCGCCGCGCCAGGGCCAAGGGACCGCGCTTCGCCCGGCCGCTGGCCATCAAATACCAAGCCGGCGCGCCTTGCGTGGATATCAACACCGGCCGGTTTTCCCGCATAGAGCTCCATGTGTCCGCCACCTGCGGCAAGCGGCGCTACCGGGCGGCCACGGTCATCTTTATGTTCGGCAAATCAAAAAAGGAAACCACCAACCCCCTGCCGCCC
Organism: Desulfarculaceae bacterium; assembly: GCA_020444545.1. Lineage (NCBI taxonomy): Bacteria > Pseudomonadati > Thermodesulfobacteriota > Desulfarculia > Desulfarculales > Desulfarculaceae > Desulfarculaceae bacterium. The sequence goes on from JAHLKT010000001.1 coordinate 907,073, forward strand.
TCGCCCGGCCTGCGGCCCCCCCAGCCCTCCATCCATCTGCGGCCCAATCGGGGGCACTACTGGATGCAGACCGGTCAAACCTTTCGTTTCGTGTATCAGGGGAGCGCCAAGGTCCCGGGCGTGGCCCGGGTCATGGAAAACCAGCGGACCGAGGGCTCCCTCGCGATCGATCCCCAGGGCGCCTTCAGCTACATTCCGCCTCACGACCCCGAGCTGGACCGCGCCGAACCCAGCGCCTTTAAACAGACCGTGCTGCTGGTCAACGACGCCACGCCCCAGGGCATGGTCGCCTCCACCTTCACCCTGCTGCTGCACCGCTCGCGCTATGGCCGGCACCAGATGCTGCCCGGGCTGGCCCTGTTCGCCTTGGTGGGGCTTGTGGTGCTTTGCGGCGTGCTCCGCAGGAGAAGGAGGCCCTTGTTTTGACGGTCAAGGCGCTTCGTTTGATCACCCAACACACCATGTTCCTGGTGCTGACCTATGGCGGGCGCCTGGGCATCAGCCTGGGCAGCGCCTTGCCCTGCCTTTCCTGCCCCTATGTGTCCGGCTGCGGAGGCTACTGCTATCTGATGGCCCTGCAGAGCGGGGTGTGGGGCCTGGCCATGCCCCTGGGGGACATGGTCTCGGCCCAGGGCCTGGAGGCGCTTTATTACCTGGGGATCTTCGTCCTGCTGGCCGCCTTGTTCAACAAGCTCTGGTGCGGCTGGATCTGTCCCTTCGGCCTGATTCAGGACTGGCTGACCATGCTGCGCAAAAAGCTGGGCATCCGCGAGGCGCGGCTTTCCTGGCGCAACCGGGAGCGGCTCAAGCCGGTCAAGTATATCCTGCTGGCCTATCTGGTGGTGGTGCCCCTGCTGATCGCCCATGCCGGCCTTTCCGGCGATTTCGGCCTGCCGTTTTGCCAAATTTGCCCGGCCAAGCCCATCATGCCTCTGTTCGCCGGCATCACCCACCACCTGGCCCTGGACCTAACCAACACCATCACCCTGGTGTTTTCCATTCTGTCGGTGGGCATCGCCGGGGGCATGCTGGTGGGCATGTTTTACAAGGAGCGTTTCTTCTGCATCTTCTGCCCCATGTTGATCCTGATCCACGTGCTGAAAAAAATCAGCCCCATCCGCTTTGAAAAAGAGGTCGATGGTTGCCTGGGCTGCGGCAACTGCCACCGTATGTGCCCGGTGGACATCCGGGATGTGCAGGAGCAAAAGACCAAGAAAGACGTGCTGAGCGAGGATTGCATGCTGTGCCTGACCTGCGTCGAGTCCTGCCCCCAAGACAAGGTGCTCAGACTCAAGTTTTTGCAATGGCCCCTGTTTGCCTCGTCGCGCAAATACGTGGCGCGCCATTTCCCCATGAAAAAGAGAGCTCATGCCTCAGACGAATAATCCGCCCAATCAGGCGGGGCAACACCTCTTGGATCAGGTCAGGGCCCAGGTGCTGGCCGAGCACCAGGCCCAGGCGGACGCCCTGCGCCAACGATCCGACTACATCCCGGCCCTGGATTACTTCCTCGATCTGCTGGCGCGGCCCCTGTCTTTGGAAAAGATGCGCGCCGCGATTGGCCGGCCGGTCATGGAGCAGCTGTGCAACCTGGCCCCATATGAGCTGTTTCACGCCTTTGGGGTGCATCCCGTGCGCATGGGCTGCGGGTGCAATTCAGTGCAACGTCTGGTCGCCTCCGGCAATCCGGTGCTCATGTGCCCGGTGATGAAATCCAACCTGGGCATGCAACGGCTGCACGGCCAAGCCGGGGAAGAGGGGGCCGTCCGGGTGGTGCCCACCTCCTGCGACTGGGTGGTCAAGTACCCGGAAATGGCGCGGCAGGACGGTCGGGAGACCCATTTCCTGGAGCTGCCCCACTCGCGCCAGTCCGAAAAAGGCCAGCAACGCTGGCTGGAAGAGATATACGGCTTCGCGGCCTTGCTGGAAAAAAAGACCGGCAAGAAGCTCAAGCGGCAGCGCCTGCTGGCCTCCATCGAGGCCTTCATGCGGGCCTGGCGGGCGCTCCAGGAGCTGGCTGATCTTCGCAGGCGCCGCCTGATTCCCGGCATCTTTTTCATGGTGGTGGCCAACAGCTTTATGCTCGACGCGGTAGAGCCCTGGACCGAGCACCTGGGCCAACTGCTGGAAGAGGCAGCCTCGCGCCGGGCGGCCGCCACGGGCCGGGGCATTTTTCTGGCCGGGTCGCCCATCGCCTTTCCCAACTACAAGTTGCCCCACCTGATAGAAGAGGCGGGCATGGATGTATGCGCGGATGACCTGTGCACCTCGGAGCGGGTGTTGCCCGGCGCGGTCTGTTACGACGACCCCTCGGAGCACGGCCTGTTGCGGGCCTTGTCCGAACGCTATCACCGGGGATGCATCTGCCCCACTTTTGCCGATAATGAGCGCCGGGTGAACAGTATCCTCAACACCTGCCGGCAAAACGATATCCAGGGCGTGGTGTACCACGTGCTCAAGGGCTGCCACCCCTGTGACATTGAAAGCGTCACCATGGGCGAAACTCTGAAGCAACACGGGTACAAGTTTCTAAGGATCGAGACGGACTTCGCCAAGGAGGACAGCCAAAACCTCCTCACCCGCTTGGAGGCCTTTGGCGAAATCCTCTGACCTGGATGGGTTGCCCCTTTAAAACTGATCCAGCCCCTTTTTATGGCATCGCACGCGCCCAACGACAGGAGCGCGGCGAACGCCTCATAATCTGATATTTTATAGGCCCGTGTAACCGAACTCGATTTGCTTTACCTCAAGTGCGCGTCGGGAACGGCTCTAATCCGGACGAGGGCTAGCTCAATGATCTATGATTTCGACAAGATAATAGACCGAAACCAGACGAATTCGGTCAAGTGGGAGTTTGTGGGACGCCATGTGGCCGGAGCCAGAGACGACGCCCTGCCGCTCTGGGTGGCGGACATGGATTTCCCTTGCGCCCAGCCGATCATCGATGCCCTCCATGCCCGGGCGGATCGCCTCATTTTCGGCTACAGCGACCCCTACACCGTTGAATACTTATCCGCCGTGACCAACTGGTTTGAACGAAGGTTTAACTGGCTTATCGATCCGGAGCACCTTGTCGTAGCCCCCGGGGTGGTCCCGGCCATCGGCATCCTGCTTCGCATCCTGACCCAACCCGGCGAGGGAGTTATCATCCAGCGGCCGGTCTACTACCCCTTCACCCACATGATCACGGCCAACGGCCGCCGGGTGGTCAACAATCCGCTGTCTCTGACTGACGGCCACTACGCCATGGACTTCGTTGACCTGGAGGCCAAGGCGGCTGATACGGCCAACACCATGATGATCCTGTGCAGCCCCCACAACCCGGTTGGCAGGGTATGGACTCCGGAGGAGTTGACCCGGACGGCCGAGATTTGTCAAAAGCACAACGTGGTGCTGGTCTCCGATGAGATTCATTGCGACCTAGTACGCCGGGGCGTGACCCACACCCCGACAAGACTGCTGAGCGAAAACGACAAGATCATCACTTGCACCTCGGCCAGCAAGAGCTTCAACCTGGCCGGGCTTCACAACTGCAACTGCATTGTGGCCAGCGAAAAGATCAGGCAAGAGTGGCAGGCTGAGCAGCGGGGCCGCATGGGACTGTCCGGCGGTAACGCCATGGGCATAGCGGCCACTCAGGCGGCCTACAACCATGGGGAGGACTGGCTGGAGCAGGTCCTCGCTTACCTGGACGCCAACCTGCGGTTCATGGCCGAGTTCATTGCCAAGCGCTTGCCCAAGGCTTCCTTTGCCATTCCGCAGGGAACCTACCTGCCCTGGGTCGATCTGCGCGGCTACGGGCTGCCAGGGGCCGAGTTGGAGGACAGGATCCTCCGGCAGGCCAACATTGCTCTGGACCAGGGCTACATCTTCGGTCCCGAGGGCGAAGGCTTCGAGCGGATCAACGCCGCCTGCCCCAGAAGTATTCTGGCCGACTGTCTGGAGCGTATGGCCCAGGTTCTGGAGGGCTGAACCCCTTGACGGGGAGGTACGGCGGCCCGGAGAAGCCGTGGTAATGATGCAAGCCTAAGAATCGCGTATCCCGCCTAAGCCTAAAACGAGTGGCACCTTACGTTTTAAGCTCTCTTGATTATATAGCCCTCTGGGTCCACCTCGCGGCGGAGCACCTCGAGCGCATCCGTTTGGGGTGGGGAGGTCTGAGTTATCTCCGGCGCCTCCAGCAGCTCGAAGCCGGTGTTCTCGCGCACCGTTTCCAGGGTCACCCCAGGGTGCACCGACTCCACCCGCATGGCCTTGCTTTCGGGGTCGAATCCCAGGATGGCCAGGTCGGTGATGATCTTGTAAGGTCCGGTGTTCGGCGGCAGGCCCGCCTCCTCGCGCGCCCCGGCCCCGTCCAGGTAGCCGGGCGAAGTGAGGAACTCCACCTTTTCCACGAAACGCGAGCGGTTGTGCATGGTCATGATCATGGTGCGCCAGCAAAGGGAGGCGAAGTCATTGGCCCCGCCGCTGCCGGGAAAGCGCACCTTGGGCTTATTATAATCGCCCACCGAGGTGGAGTTGAGGTTGCCGTATTTGTCTATCTGGGCGCCGCCCAAAAAGGCGTAATCGACCATGCCCCGGGCGCAGGTGGTCATCATCTCGGCCATGCCGGCGGCGCAGTTGGCCTGGAAAAAGGTGCGCGAGTCGCCCACGGATATGGGCATTTTGCGTAGGCGGGGGGCCAGGCCGCCGGCCTCGAAGGCGATCACCAGGTTGGGGGCGTGGGTCTTCTGGGCCAGCATGGCCGCCGCGCAGGGCGCGCCGGTGCCCACGGCCACGGTCTTGCCGTCTTGCAAAATGCGCGCGGCGGCGCAGATCATCATTTCCATCATGTTGTACGAGGCGCTCATCACGGGCTCCCTTGAGGAAAAAGCAGGCCGAAAAGTTGCCGGGCGGCTCGGTTAGTCCGCCAGGCACTCCATTTCGCGCAGCTCGCGCAGGCGGTCCAACCCGCCGCACAGTTGCAGGTACTCGTTGAAGTCGGCCACCTGGTAGATGTACTTGTCCAAAAAGCGCGCGAACTCCTCGGGGTCCTTCTCGGCAGTCAGCCACTCGCGCAGGTGATCCTCATCAGAGAAATATTCATAGGGCATGTTGCCCGGGTAGCTGCCGAAGGGAGTGTGCACCACCGCGTCCACCAGGTAATAGGGAATGGCGGTGCGGTCGGGGTCCTGACGGATGGCCAAGTTGTCCACTAGGCGCTCGGCGGTGATGATCAGCCGCTTGGAGGCGCGGGCCAACTCCAGGTCGGCGATGGAGATGCCCTTTATACGGGCGTTGCCGAAGATATCGGCTTCGTGCACGTGGATGACCGAGACATCCGGCCAGAGGGCCGGCAGGGCTGCGTATTTCTTGCCGGTGAAGGGGCAGGTCACCACCTTGGCCGCCGAGCGGGCAAAGGTGTCGGTGCCCAGCATGGAGCGCACCAGGCCGTAGGACAGCCCCGCTGCCGCGGCCGACAGGCGCACCGACAGGGCGTGGTTGGTCCACTCGCAAAGCTCCACTTCGCCGGACTGCACCACCCGGCGGGCGTTGGCCGAAAGCCCCCTGGCCTCCAGGCCCACGATATAGGCGGCGTCCACTCGGTCCAGGCAGTGGCCCGCGCACAAGAGCTGGAAGTCGTGGGTGGAGGTGTGCCCCAAAAAGGCCATGTCCTTGCGCCTGGCCCGCAGGATTTCGTGGAGCACCGCGGTGGGGATGCGGTTGGCCCCGAAGCCGCCGATGGCCAGGTAGCTGCCGTCGGGGATGAATCGCTCCACCGCCTCCTTGGCACTCATGCGCTTGTCCGCCCCGCCGCGGGACTTATTTGCGAAAAATGTCCTGGCCGCGTCAGGGTCGGGATCTGTAAAAAGCGGCCCCTCTCCATGCGTCACACATGTTGGGGGTTCACCTTTTACTAGTTGATCCATGACCTTTTCCGTAAATCCACTTTGCATTTTGGCACCTTCGCACTCGATATATTGCCATCGCACAGCTAGCTGCTACTCAGTTGCCTCAGAGCCGGGGCGATAGGGGCGTGGCCGGTCCCCAATGGATAAAAGGGGAGACACCATGGGGACCGGCCCGGCCCAGGGAGGTAGTCTAGTAGCCGACCTTGCCCAGGCCCTTCAGGCCCAATATCTCGCGGGCCTCGGCCGGGGTGGCCGGTTCGATGCCCAGCTCGCGGGCGATGCGTATGATTTTGGCCACTTGCTCGCCGCTGTTTTTGGCCAGGACCCCTTTTTCCAAGTAGAGGTTGTCCTCCAGGCCTACCCGGGCGTTGCCGCCCAGGAGCAGGGCGTGAGTGGTCAGGGGGAACTGGAAACGTCCCGCGGCGCAGACCGACCAATGGAATTCGCCCAACTGGCGGCGGGCGGTATCCAACAAGTGGATCAGGTGCTCAACCGTGGCGGGTATGCCGCCCATGATGCCCAGCACGAATTGCAGATACACCGGGGTCTTGATGTGTCCGTCGTGGATCAACTGGGCTAGGTTGTTGATCATGCCCACGTCGTACACCTCGAACTCGGGCCTGGTTTCATGCTGGGCCATGACCTCGACGAACTTGCGGATGGTGTAGAAGGTGTTGGGGAAGATGAAATCCTCGGTGCCGCGCAGGTAGTCTTCCTCCCAATCGTGCCGCCACTCATGATAATTATCGGCCACGTGCGACAGGACGAAGTTCAGGGAGCCGGCGTTGAGCGAGGCCAGCTCGGGCCGCAGGTTGGTCACCACCTTGGAGCGGTTCTCCACGGGCTCTCCCAAGCGGCCGCCGGTGGTGGGGCAGAGCACTATGTCGCAGCGCTTTTTCACCTCGCCGAGGATGCGGCGGTAGATATCCTGGTCCGCGTTGGGCCGGCCGGTATTCTCCTCGCGCACGTGCACGTGGGCCACCGCGGCGCCGGCTTCGTAGGCGGTCATGATGTCGTCGATAATCTGCTGGGCGGTGACCGGCAGATGGGGCGACATGGTGGGAGTATGCACCGAGCCGGTCACGGCCGCGGTTATGATGGCCTTGTTCTTGGGTATATCCGACATGACAGGTTTCCTTCTGATCATTGCTTAGCTTGCTTGTATTGCCTTGAAATCGGCCATGAACTGGCGCACCATGCCCGGCAGGTCGCACGGCGGCCGCCAGCCCCATTCGTCGCCGGCGTTCGAATCGTCCAGATCCAGCCTGGCCACCCCGCTTATCATGCGGTTGATCCGGGCGTCCGGCGTAAAACTGAGCTGGGCGCCGGGGACGGCTCCGCGCACCTGTTCGACCAGCTCCTCGGCCGAGTAAGGCGGGTGAACCCCATTGACGTTGTAGACTCTGGTCTTGATGGCGCTCTCGGGCGCTTGCGATAGCTGCAACATGGCCTGGGCCGCGTCCCGGTAATAAATCACCGGGCAGCGGGTCTGGGGCTCCACCAGAATTTGGTAGGGCTGGCCCAGCAGAGGCTTCTCGATGGCCCAGCAGTTGTAGATGGACATATGCGCCACCTTGGAGCCGGGGCCCACCACCGAAGACAGGCGCAGCGCCCTGAAATCCAGACCGAAGCGGCGCTGGTAGTGCTTGCCCATCTGCTCGCCGAAAATCTTGCACACGCCGTACATGCTGGCCGGGTGCTCCACGGTGGCCTCGGTCACCGGTCCGTCGGGGATATCCTCGCCGTAGACCGCGATGCTGCTGGCCAGCACGAATTGCTTCACCCCGCTCAGGCGGGCCGCCTCCAGCAAGCGGTAAGTGCCGTGGATGTTCACCTCAAAGGCGCTCCAGGGGTCTTCCTCCGAAGGGACCGAGAGCATGCCCCCCAGGTGGAACACCGTATCCACCTCATGGCTGCGCATGTTCTCCACCAGCGCCGAGAGGCTCAGCATGGAGGAACGGACGTAGGCATACTTGCCCGCGATATCGGCCAGGGAGGGGCCGGGAGGGGCCGGGTCCAACAGCACGGGGCGATGCCCCTCGGCCAGGGCCAGCCGGGCCACCTGCGATCCTATGAAGCCGGTGCCGCCGGTAATCAGGATGGTCATGAAACTACTCCTCCGGACCTCTGACCAGCCCGCCGTTTTCCGGCGGCGGTGGGTCAGGGGATTGATTTATTGGTATGGGGCCAGGCCGTTCCAGCCGGCCGGAACCCAGTTGCCGGTTTGTGACTAAGGGCCGTTGATCGCGGCCTGGCATTTGCCAAGGCCTGATAATTTCGGCTGGGTGCTCCCGGGCGTTAATCCGCCGTGTGGCGATATCGGGTCAGGTCACGCATCGCTCAGTTGCGACATGAGGCCCTCCCTGTCCACCGCGCAGTCCAGGCGTCGCAGCTCCCGCCCCTTGTCCAGGACCAGCACGGAAGGCACGCGGCCCACGTCGTATCTCTGGGCGAGGTTTTTCCGGGTGGCTATGTCGACGGTTAAAATTTGATACCTGTCCGCGAGGCTGTGGTTCACCTCTTCCAGGAGGGTGCCGAAGGCCAAGCTCTTATTATCCATGGCATCCAAGAAAAGGAGCAGGACCTGTTTTTCGCTTTGCAAGACCTGGGTGTTGAAGGTGTGCAGCTCGTCGATATACCTCTCGGCGGCAACCGCCGCGGTGGCGCCGTCACCCGCCGCCGTGACCACCTGCCGCAAATATTTGATCCGGCTGTCCCCCGCGGCGTACACGCCTTCCAGATTGGTTTCCATCATTTCGTTGGTGGCGATATAGCCCCGCGAATCCATTTTCAGCCCACTGTCCGTCAGCCAGCGGGTGCAGGGCACCATCCCCACAAAGAAGAACACGCCCTGGCAGTCGCAAAGGGTGGACTCGCCGGTCTTCAAATTCTTTATCTTCACCGCGCTGACCGCCTGGTCGCCCACCACTTCTTCCACGGTGGAGTTCCACACGAACTTCATTTTCTCGTGGCGCAGGGCGCGCTCCCGGCTCACCTTGTTGCAGTCCAGAACGCCCTCGTCGTGGAGCACGATCACCGTGACCTGGCTGGCGTATTTGGCGATAACCATGCCCTCTTCAATGGCCTGGTCGCCGCTGCCCACCACCACCACGTGGTCCCCTTCATAAGACTCCGCGTCGCAGGTGGCGCAGTAGGAAACCCCGCTGCCCCGGAGTTCTTCTTCGCCCGGGATATTGAGAACCCTTGGTTCGCTGCCGACGGCTATAATCACCGCCTTTGCCGACAACTCTCTATTTTTCTTGGTGGTAAGCCTTTTTATTTCTCCGGCAAAATCGGTGGCAACGACTTCACCCCTTAGGAACTCGACGCCAAAGCTTTCGGCATGGCTTATGAAGTCAGCCATCAGCTCCGGGCCGCTGGTCCTGATGTATCCGGGGTAGTTGACCAGCTCTTGGGTGGCATCCACCGTGCCTCCGAGCACGCCCTTGTTGATGACCAGGGTCTTGAGCTTGGCCCTGCCGCCGTAAATCGCGGCGGCAAGGCCGGCAGGTCCGCCGCCGATGATGATCAAGTCGTAAGCCTGGTTGAGTGCCGCCATGTCGATCCTCTTCGCCCTGCCTACGCGGCCAGAACGCCGGCTATTTTCTCTTCGATCTGGTCGTCGTCCAGGTTGCCCACCTGTTTGCCGCGGAAGTCGCCCTCGTTGAAGTAGAGAATCTGGGGAACCCCCTTCAGGGAAAACCGCTGTTGCAGCTGCGGGTCTTCTTCCACATCCACGTAATAGAACCCGAATTTGCCTTGATAGTTGGGCTGTAGTTCTTCTAGGAGCGGAACCACCTGGCGGCAGACGTGGCATCCCTTGCGGGAGAATATGACCAGGCAAGGTTCGCCGTTGTCATAGACCACCTCTTCAAAAGAATCATCGTTGAGTTTCTGTAGCGCCATTGTCCGATCTTCCTATGCTGGTTCGCTATTGGTGCGATACCAATCCGATATCCGGGGAACTGCTTGCCGTGCCCCGGCAGGCAGTTCCCCGGCTGATGATCAATCCTCGATGATCTGGTAAACCGGCGCGCCCTCGCACTGGGCGGGCATCCTGACGCCGGTAAGGGTCGCGATGGTGGGAGCCACGTCCACCTCTCTGATGACCCGTTCGGTGACGCAGTGTTCCTTGATACCCGGGCCGGCGGCCACGAATATGGGCGAAACCGAAGTGTCGGCGTAGCCACATTGGGTGGCGAGCGAGTCGGCGTGAATCTTGTTGAAGCCCTCTTCGGTGAAATAGATGATGTCACCGCATTCAGGACCGTTCATGCCCAGGACCACGGCATCCTTGTTGCGCATGGCGATGGAGATCACCCTGCGGCCGGTCTTGGGATCGCGGTAGTTGTACAGGTCGGAGATGATCTGAAGCTCCAACTCGTACTGGTCCTCGGGGTCCACGATGCCGTGGGGATTGCGGCCCTTCAGGTTCACATAGATGTGATCACCACGCACCGCCACCGCCCGGGTCTTGCTCCAGTCGATTTCCTTGGTGTCGTTGCCATTCTCGTCCTTGACCATGACGGTGTAGCCCAGCTGGGCCATTACCGGCACGTTGACCCCGTGGATCTCGCCGAGGATTACCCCGTGGTACTCCTGGGTGATGAGGCCGTGGTCCGAGGTGATGATGATGGTCCAGCCTTGGTCCAGGAAGGGCAGGAACTTGGCCAAGTAGCGGTCCGTCTGGCGGTAGGCCTCTTCCTGGAAGCCCTGGTACTCGACCTCGTCGTTTTCCTTCCAGTCGTCCTGGTTGCAGGCGTAATGCCAGTAGTAATGGCCCACCCCGTCGAGGTTGTGCAGATGGGAGAAAATAATGTCGTACTTATTGTTCTCCATGAAATAGGTCAGGCAGTTGGCCTGCCAATCGCAGTAATGATCCCAGGAGGGAATCATGGTCTCGCGCACCAGGGTGGCGTTGGCGCCGTTGACCCGGAAGTTCACCGGAATGTTGCCGATATTTTCCACCACCTCTTTGTAGAGGCTCTTGGGGTGGAAATAATCATCGCGGCCCACCGGCGAGGCGTTGTTGATGATTATGGTGAGGTTGGAACCGTCCTCGGCCAACTCCAGCAAATGGTAGTTGCGGTTGCAGGGGATGTTTTCGCCCTCGTTGTCCTTGACGGTGTCGCTGACGTCGAACCTGATCTCACCCTTTTGCAAGGTGAGATAGGGGGATGCGTCCTTTTTGGATTTATAGAACTGCACGGTGTCATAGACGCCGTCTTGGTTTTTCAAGATGAGGCCCGGACGCCGTTCCAACCCATTGGAGACGATGAAGACAAACTCCTTGGCATCCTCGGGCGCCTCAGCCCAGCCGTCGGCCGGTTTGATCGCCGCCTTGCAGGTGTCGCAGATCATATTGCCCAGGGCTTCGATCTCGCACTCGTTGTCCTCCATGATGGAGAAAGAGAAGCCGGTGGACTTGTCGCCCGCCGCAATGGCCTTGCGGAACTCCGAGGTTTCAGCCCCCCCGCCGGCGTCTTCCATCAACTCTTCGGTGTTGTCGATGATGCAGCCTTGCCCCGGAGCCACATGGGAGGTGTTGGGCAGGTACTCGCTTTTGGCGAATTTCTCCGAGCCGGTCACCACCTTGAGGATATCTAGAAAGGGGATGCCGTTGTTGATGCCCGAAGGCTGGGTGCCGTCGACCACATGGAGGTTGGGACTATCGGAAGTCGGCGGCCAGGAAGAGCCGGGCCAGTGCCAGACCAAAGTTTTTTTGTCGGCCTCTTCGGCGAAGACATTCCAAAGCGGTTCGGCTTTGGATTTCCGGGAATCCAAGTTGTAGTGCAGGACATCCAGCTTCACCGGGTCTGAAGCGAAAAAGCAGGTGATGCCGTGGGTCCCGGGGTTGGCGCCCGTGGCCAAGGTGGTCCACATCGGGGGCGTAACCGTCGGGACACCGCCCAACATGACCAGATCCTCTCTGGCCGCGCCCCTGACGGTAAATTCTTTCAGGGCGGGCATATCACCCTTGTCCATCATCTTTTTGGCGAACCTGGGGTCAAACCCGTCCACGCCAAGAACTATTACTTTTTCAGTCAGGGCTTTTCTTTCCATGACTATCCCTTCTCATCCAACAGGATGTATTAACGAGTCTTGGTCGGTCTCAGATGTTTGCCGCCAAGCGATCTCTTGCTCGTGGTTGAAAGATCCGGCTAGCGCCAAGTGTCCCGGCCAGCGGCCAGGCGCATCGGCTTTCACGTCTTTCACTTCATAAGGTTCGGCAAGAAAGTCGCGATTTGCGGGAAGATGGTCAAAACGATCATCATGAATATTTGCATCAATATGAAGGGTATGACTCCCTTGAAAATCTTCACCATGGGAATGTCTGGAGCACAACCTGATATGACGAAAACGTTGATCCCCACGGGCGGGGTTATCTGTCCCATTTCCATCATTATCACCATCATCACGCCGAACCAGATGGGGTCGAAACCCGCCTGGATAACCGCCGGATAAATGATCGGAAGGGTGAGAATCATCATGGGGATGATGTTCATCAAACATCCCAGGATCAGGTAAAGGACGAGAATGAGGAGAAGGATCCAGTAGGGAGAAAGACTGTAGGATACGATTAGGTTGGGCAGCAGGAAAGGTATCTTGGTCAGGGCGATAAAGTAGGACAAGACCTTCACGCACATCAGAATCATGAAAATCATTGCCGTCAGTTCGCCCGTGGCCAGCAATGACAGCTTGATTTTTTCCCAGGACAACCGCCGCGACATCAGACCGATGAAAAGAGCGCCGATAGCTCCCACGGCTCCCGCCTCGTTGGGGCCGAACACCCCGAAGTACAACCCGCCGATCACCACCATGAACAGGAGCAACATCTGCCAGGTGTTGCGCAGGCCGCGGATCTTCTGCTTGAGGTTGAAGGCGGGGCCGCAGGGCCCCAGCGCCGGGTTTATCTTGCAGCGGACGTATATGGAGGAGAGGAAAAGGGCCATGAGGAGCAAGCCGGGGATGAAGCCCGCCATAAAGAGCTCACCGATGGATTGCTCGGTCATGACCCCGTAGATCATAAAGCCGATGCTGGGAGGTATAAGGATGCCCAAGGTGCCGCCGGCCGCTATGGTGCTGGCGCTCAGGGAGTCCTTATAGTTGAACCTGCGCATTTCCGGCAGGGCAATGGTGGACATGGTCGCGGCCGTGGTGGTGCTGCAGCCGCAGATGGCCGCGAACCCGCCACAGGCGGTGATGGTGGTCAGGGCCAACCCTCCCGGCTGGTGGCCGAGCCACTTGTATCCCGAATCGAACAAGTCCTTGCTGATCCCGGAATAGAAGGCGAACATGCCCATTAGGATAAAGGCGGGTATGACGGCGAAATTCCATTCGCTGGCCGCCATCCAGGGGCCCATTCCCACCAGCGGGAGGGTGCTCGCAATTCCCTTCAGATACCAAAGGCCCTGCAGGCCGGTAATGGCCATGCAGTAGGCAATCGGCATCCGCAGAAACATGAGCAGCAACATAAGGCCCACGAAAAGCAGGCCCGTGGCCAGGTTGGAAAGATACAGCTCAAAAGAATCCATGAGCCAAGGAAGCATAATGAAAAACAATGCGGCCACGCCTGCCACCACGGTCCAGTAGCGGCAGACATGACCGAATTGCAACGCTTCGCCGACGGCTCTTAAGGCTTGGGTAATAAGCACCAGAACCAGGATCACGCACCCCAACACGCCGATCATTATGGCCGGCCAGTGAGGCAGCCCCAGGATGTCTCCAGCCTCGCCGGAGGCATACTGCTCCATGCCGTAGACAAACAGCCGCCAGGTGATGACGCTGAGTATGTATACGCTCAAGGTGGAGGTGAAGACGTTGACGATGGCGCGGGCACGGGGTCCGAGATGTTCGTAGAAGAGATCGATACCCACGTGGCGCTGTTCAACGGCCGCATAGGCCACCGAGAGGAAAACCACCAGAGGTAAGACGAATTCCGTGAGCTCGACGGTACCGGGTATCGGGTAGTTCAGAAGGTACCGCATGCAAACATCGGTAGCGATGATGCCGACGAACAGCAGTATCAGTCCCGCCCCAATGCGATTGATGACGGTGGCCAAAGGGTAGACACCCTTTTCGAGCAGGTGCGCTACGTGGTTGAGCATTTGTATTTTCCCTAGTTGTTCCACCAAGAAGCGGCAGGATAATCAGCCTTCTCGTACTTCGCGGTCGCCTTCTTGAGTTCGGCGATGATCTTGTCGCCGTTCAGCCCCTTCTTGGCGACCATTTCCCGCCAATCTTTGGCAATGGGCTGGACTGCATTGATCCATTTTGCCCGTTCGGCAGGCGGCAGGACGTAAATCTCTTCGTTGCGGGCCGCTTCCTCCTCGGCTATGCGTTGGCTGTAGTTTTCCAAGGAGACGCCGCAAAGCGCGGAAGCGGAGTGCGCCAGCTCCTCAAAAACCTTCTGAACTTCGGGGGGAAGGGATTTCCACGTATTGAGGTTCATGATGACGGCAACGGGCACCACGGCCATGTTGGCGATGGTATGGCAGGAAAGAAGATCCGTCATTTTGAGAGACTTGAGGATAGCCCAGGGATAGTAGACCCCATCCACCGTGCCCTTTTCCAAGGCGAGATAGGTGTTGGAAAGGCTGGCGTTCTGCACCGGGGTCGCGCCCAGGTCCTGCAGCACCTTCACGTCCAGGCCGGCGCCGCACCCGATACGCAGCCCATCCAGGTCCTTGAGGGTTTTAACCGGTTTGTCGGTGGTATGGATGTTCTTGATGTCACCAGTGAACATCATTATGGGTTTCACTTTGGCGTACTCGGCCTTCATTTCCGGGGAGCTCTGATAAAAGCTCCACACGGCGGCGCCACCTTGGCGCGGCCCTTGGAACATGAAGGGGATGTTCACCGCCGAGCTCACCGGGAAGACCGCCGCCTGATAGGTGGGGATAAAGGAGCCGATATCAGCCGAGCCGGTCCTGACCATGTTGTAGACCTCGGGCATCTTGGCCAGGCTGGAGCCGTTGAAGAAGGTAATCTTGACTTTGCCATTGGTGCGCTTGGCAACCTCGGCGGCCCACTTTTCGAACACCTTGGTAACCAGGTGGGTCGAGCTGTAGAAGTTGGAAAAATTGAGCTCGATGACTCGCGAGCTCCTGGCTTGAACCATGGTCGACGAGACCATCGCCAAGGCGAAAGCGCACAGCAGTACCGCAACACCCCTGACAGTCTTTTTCATCCCTAACCCTCCAGTTGCTATTTCAGGCTCACCGCTCCGCGGACCCTCTTCCGCCGACCCCCGGCAATTCAGCCAAACGATGCCAAGAGAAAGACGCGGTTTTCAGACAGACAGCTTTCGCCCGCCGGAATCGCCCTGTTTTGTTTAAGTGCACTTAAGCACTTTTGGCACTAGTAGCACGCACGGCGCTTTTATGTCAATGCATATAAATTACGCACTGAGACCCAAAGCAAGGGGCAGCTTGGCCCAAGCAGCATGGGCTCGCGTGCCCCCCGTCCCACCAGCGGAAGGCCGAGAGGAAGTAAGCTTGCAGCCAGCCAATTGAATCAATACGGTCGTTTATAATTAAAATTAAATTACAATGGGTTATCGGTGGTGCACGCTGCCTGGCGGGAGCACCGGAAGGCGTTTGGAAAACACCCTGTCGAGATTATGGCGGATCAGTTGTCGGCTTCCCCTTGCCCACATGTAGAACCAACGGGAGCCGGTTGAACCAGTGCCTTGCCGGAGCACATTGACGGCTCAAGATATTTTGCTCCTGATTTGCAACTCTCTCGGGATTAGGGGAGCAGTTTTAGCGGGTTACCATGGTGAATACTGAAGAGGCCGCTCCAGGGATCGCTGCCACTATTGGGTTTCTCCTGCCTTGGGAAGGGCACGGACTTATCTCCAAGGCGTCCCGGGAGACACGAGCGTACACGTCCACCGGGGTTGGTGGGCACGCTCCAGATGGATTCGTCCCGGGAGTCCGGTCGGAGGCCTTTGGCTGGCCTAAGCAGCAGAGCAGTGTATAGGCGCCACACCAATCGAAGCAGATCTACCCTAGCTTCCAGACTCTCTGATACCGGTGGTCCACATCCCGCCACTGCGAACCATTCTGAGGCGGAAACTATATATGTCTCCCCGGTAGGCGGTGCGGCCAAAAAGGATGGGACGTCCGCTGACCGAATAGTTGGTTCTGAGCATTATTAGCATGGGGCTGTTTTCTTCAATCCCAATCAATTTTGCTTCTTCTTGGGTCGCAAGCGCTGCTTTGAAATCAGCCTCGGCTTCGCCCAAGCTAATTCTTAATTTATTTTCCACCGTATCAAATAAATTGTGATTCAAATCATACTTAGCCAAACGCTCGCCAATATCGTATTGCCAATAACTTTCCCATACGCCTATTGGTCTTGAATTTGTCTCCAAAAGTTTTTTGACAGTATAGACGGTGCTTGACTTGGATACTTCCAGCTTCTGGGCGATCAGTTCGTTGGCCTTCATGGTGTTGATAGCCAGGACGTGGGTCTTCGGCTTCAATCCAAGCAGTTCCATTTCCTCTATAAAGCTGTACAGCGGGCTGCTGTTTTCATCTGCATTTACCCGCCGTATAAAAGTTCCTTTTCCCGCTTTTCGATAGACGTATCCAGACTGCACCAAGCTTTGCATGGCTCGCCTCAAAGTCGTGCAGCTGACTCCATATTCCTCCATCAGCGACTTTTCAGTGCCTAAAAAATCTCCCGCCTCAAATTTGCCGGAAACAATCTGGTCCTTGATTTCCTTAAACAGTTGAAAATGCAACGGTACAAAAGACCCTTTATTCATCGGGATATCTCCGCCACTGAACGATAATGTGCTTATAAGCTTTTAACATAGCACGCAACAGCATAATTACCAAGTTAATTTATAAGCTTAGAACCAATCTGCCCATTTTTCAGCATGAGAAATTCATTTCCAAGATACGCTTTGGTGTTAAACGGCTCCCTACGCAAAGGCGTAGCCGCTGTGTCATAACGCCATCCCCGCACAAAGCGATCAGTGCTCACGCCTTCATTTGATCCTACCCCAACCCCCTAGGGACCGTACCTCCAAGACACGGTCCCTTGATACCTGCGTTTCGGGACTCTTTACAAATGCGTCCTGGCCCATTCAACCGGGTTTATCCCAGCCTTTCCCCAAAGCATAAGGGCCCAGACATCTTGCCTAACCACTTGTAATCATTGGGTCTGAAGTGCATGGGAGCGCCTCAAACCGCTGGAGCGGGAAAACTGGAAGCTTCGGCGGGCCAGCGAGACACTACGCAAGTCATCGGCATATTTCGCCCAGGCGGAGCTCCACCGCCGACCGAAATGATGGTGTCTTTCGTATACGCCCAGTGCCAGGCTCACGGGGTCGTGCCGATCTGCGCTGTACTGCCCATCGCCCTGTCGACCTGCTATGAGCCTTGGGGCATTTTTGCATGCCGATTCCCACGGAAGGCCGATGATCGCTGCTCATATTAGGTTAGGCGCGGGAAGCGGCTTTGGGGCTGGGCTAGGCGTCGTCCTCCACGGGAAGGCACACCAGGACGTTCCTTTCGTCCATCTCAAAGGCGCACTCCCGCGCCAGGATTTCCTTGAGCGCCTTGCGGGCGCGGTGCAGGCGCACCTTGACCGTGCCCTCCTTTTCCTCCAGCACCTCGGCCACCTCCTGGTGGCTCATGCCGGCCAGGTCGAATAGGATCAGCACCGTGCGGTAGGCCTCGGGCAGCTTGTCGATCTTCTCCCGCACGCAGGAGCTCATCTCGCCGCGCTCCAGCTGGAGCTGGACCAGGTGCTGCTCGGGGTCGGCCCCCTCCCCGGCCCGCTCGTCGGCCTGCTCGCGGGAGGCCGCCACCCGGCGGAAGTGATCCAGGCTCTTGTTGCGGGCGATGCGGTAGAGCCAGGGCTTCAGCTTGCCCGGCTCCTTGAGGGAGGCCAGGTTCTGCTCGGCACTGAGAAAGGTCTCCTGGGCCAGGTCGTCGGCGGCCCACTGGTCGCGGACCATGGCCGCGATGAAGGAACGCACCGGCTGGTAATACCGATGGTAGACCTCCCTAAAGTCGGGCGGCATCAGCTCTTCATCAATCACAACAGCACCCTCCCCGGGGGTCGCAGCAGCAGTGACGTCCTTCCTGAATCAAGGTCTACCCGTGGGGCTAGGATTTGGCAAAACCTAAGTTGCTGAGGCCGGAGAGGATTCGCCTTAGCAATTTACTGATTTGGCCGGGTGCCAAGCAAACCTGGGCCGGATCACACCGGGCAGGCGACACCCTGCCGTCGTGCACCTCGAGGATTGACACGGCCCCCCCGCCCAATTACAATTGGTCCAACCAATCATAATTGGCCTGGCGGCCTTTCATCAAAAAACGCAGGCAACATGAAACCGACACTAATCACTTGGCTCTTGGCTTTCTCACCCATTGGGGTGGTTTTGGTGCTGATGATCTGGCGCAATTGGGGCGGCGGAAAGGCCGGCGTGGCCGGCTGGTTCACCGCGCTCGTCGTCTCCTTGCTGGCCTTTGGGGCCAGCCCGCGCATCATCGCCTATGCCCAGATGAAGAGCGTTTTGCTCTCTCTAAACGTCCTCTACATAATCTGGGCCGCTTTGCTGCTCTACAACGTGGTCAAGGAAACCGGGGCCATCAGCGCGATAGGCAACAGCATTCATCGCTTCAGCAGCGACAAGGTGCTGCAACTGCTTTTATTCGGTTGGGTCTTCGGCTCCTTTCTTCAGGGGGTGGCCGGTTATGGCATACCCATAGCCGTGGTGGCCCCCTTGCTGGCGGGCATGGGCTTCACCCCGGTGGTGGCGGTGGCGGTGCCGGCCATTGCCCACAGTTGGTCGGTCACCTTCGGCTCCATGGGCGCCTCCTTCCAGGCCCTGGTCTCGGTCACCGGCCTGGGGGTCGATGCCCTGGCTCCCTGGTCCGCGCTGTACCTGGGCGTGGCCGCCTATCTCTGCGGCCTGGCCTCCATCCACGTGTACGGAGGATGGCGCTCGCTCCTGCGCGGCCTGACCGCGGTGCTGATCATCGGCACCGTAATGGCCGGGGTGCAGTATCTCCTGGCCACCAACGACATGTGGACCATGGGCGGTTTTGGGGGCAGCCTCGCCGGCCTGGGGGCCTGCCTGCTGGTGGCCCGCCTGCCTTTTTACCGCTCCAACGGCGATAGCGGGGCGGAGCAAGCGGCCGGGATGGGGCTGGGCTGGGCCTTGTCGGCCTATTTCATCCTCATCGTGGTGGTGTTGGCGGTGCAGCTGGTCGGCCCGCTGCATTCCCTGGCCAATCAGGTAAAGCTGGTCATGAGCTTCCCCGAGCTGCAGAGCGCGGCCGGCTGGGTGGTGGAAGCGGGCTTCGGTAAAAAGATAAGCCTCTTCGGCCATGGGGGGGCGCTGTTGGTTTACGCCTCCATAATCAGCTTCCTGCTTTCCAGCTCGCGGGGGTTCTACACCGACGGCGCCTTTAAACGAATCATCAAGCAAACCGTAAAGAGCGGGGTGCCCACCAGTCTGGGCATCGTATCCATGGTGGGTTTCGCCATCATCATGGACCAATGCGGCATGATCTACCTGCTGGCCGAAGGCATCAGCCTGGTATTCGGCGGGGCTTTCCCCTTCTTCGCCCCTTGGATAGGGCTGCTGGGGGCCTTCATGACCGGCAGCAACACCAACTCCAACGTGGTGTTCGCGGTGCTGCAACAGCAGACCGCCGTCTTGGCCGGGCTCAACGTGGCGGTCATCCTGGCCGCCCAGACCACCGGCGGCGCCTTGGGCAGCATGATCGCCCCGGCCAAGATACTGGTGGGCTGCTCCACCGTGGGCCTGGCCGGAAAAGAGGCCCCGGTTCTGAAGGCCACCATCATGTATGGATTGATCATCACCGCCATATTCGGTTTGCTCACCGTCTTGGCTTGTGCTCTGTTCAGCTAGTATCTTAAGCGAAAGAGATTGGGCTATGAGCTTCTTGAAGCAGCATAAAAGCACGGTGCAGGGATGGTCCCTGCTGGCCATCCTGGCCGCTCCCTTTGGCGCCTACCTGGCCGCCCAACACGCCTGGAACCCGGCCATGTACGCGATGCTGGGGGTGCTTTGCCTGGGAATGGCCGCCATATTGTTTTCGGACTAAAGCCTGGGAGGTCGGCGCCATGGTCCAGGGACGCGACGCCATCAACGAACTGAAGGCGGTCAAGAAAAAGAGCCTGCATGAGTTGATCGTCCAGCAGATCCAAGGGCTGATCGACGGGGGCAAGCTCAAGGCCGGAGACCGCCTGCCCACCGAGCGGGAGCTGGCCGAGGTGTTCAAGGTCTCCCGCCACACGGTGCGCGAGGCCATCCGGACCCTGGAAGAGAAGAAAATACTGCGCAGCCGGGTGGGCAGCGGCACTTACGTTGTCCTGGGGGAGGAGCAGGCCCTAAGCGAGGTGCTGGCCGGCTTCATCGCTGGAGAACGGGGCAAGCTGGCCGAGATATTCGAATTCCGCCGCCTGGTGGAGCCGCAGATCGCCTCCCTGGCCGCCCAAAACGCCACGGCGGAGGACATAGAGGCGCTGGAGAGCATCGTCGCCGAGCAAAGGGCACGAGCCCTCAAGAACGACGCAAGCCGTTGGGGAGAGCTGGACGCGCGCTTCCACCGGCTCGTGGCCCAGGCCACGGGCAACAGCGTGCTGATCAAGGTGGTGGCGGCGTTCGACGATATTTTGGAGGTATGCCGGGAAGATGTTTATCTAAGCCGTGACCGCCTGCGCCATTCGGCCAAGGGGCACGCCGCCCTGGTCAAGGCCATAAAAGGCCATTCCCCCTCGGAGGCCGTTCAGGCCATGACCGATCACCTGCGGTTCATCGAAAAGCTGATCAGCGACCAGATAGGAGCCTGACTCCCCCGCCCGGTTCTTTGGGCCCCCGCCAAATCGCGCCCGCAACAAAAACGCCTCGGCCCCATGGGGCCGAGGCGCGAGCAATGGGAAAGGCTTATCAGTAGCCCAGGGCCATGCCGTCTTTTCTGCGGTCCGAGGCCCCCAGCAAGGTATCTTGCTCCCGGTCCAGGAATATGGCCTGGCCCCCGCCCACGGCGTTGACCGCGGCCTGCCGGGTCACCTGATGGCCCATGCCGCTCAGGACCTCGGCGGTTTCCTGGGTGATGCCGTCTTCCAAGTAGATCTCCATATCCTTCATGTGCCTGGCCCGCGGAGCGTCCACGGCTTCCTGGAGATTCATATCAAAGTCGATCAGGTTCACCAGGAATTGGGTGTGGCCTTGGGGCTGCATGTCGCCGCCCATGACCCCGAAGCTCATCAGGAAGCGGTCTTCCTTGAACAGCATGGCCGGGATGATGGTGTGCATGGTGCGCTTGCCCGGCTCGATGCGGTTGGGATGGCTGGGGTCCAGGGAGAAGGAGCATCCCCGGTTTTGCAGGACGATGCCCGTTTCCGGCACCACCATCACCGAGCCGAAATGCTCGTAGATGCTGCTGATGAAGGAGACGGCGTTGCGGTCCTGATCCACGGCGCACACATAAACCGTTTCCGAGCCCTGGGGCAGCGGGGGCTGCGCGCTCAAGGGCTTGGCCCGCTCCGGATCGATCAGGCCGCGGCACTCCTCGGCGTATTCCGGGGACAGCAGGTGCTCAACCGGTATGTCGGAGAACTGGGGGTCGGTGATATAGCGGGCCCGGTCCCTGAAGGCGATCTTCTTGGCCTCCATGAGCCGGTGGATGTACTCCGGGCTGTTGTGCCCCATGCCCCTCACATCGTAGCCTTCCATGATGTTGAGCATCTCCAGGGCCACCAGGCCCTGGCCGTTGGGGGGCAGCTCCACCACGGTGTATCCGCGGTAATCGCTGGCAATGGGCTCAACCCACGAGGTGGTGTGCCGCTCCAGGTCTTCCACGGTCAACAGGCCGCCGTTGTCTTTGGCGAAGGACGCGATGGCCTGACCGATGCTGCCGCCGTAAAAGGCGCCCACCCCCTGCTCGGCGATGGTCTCAAAGGTGCGGGCCAGGCCGGGATTTTTGAAAACCTCGCCCGGCATGGGCGCCTTGCCGTCCACCAGGTAGGCCGCCGCCGAGGGCTGGGTCTCCAGCTTGGCCTGGGCGTTGCGCCACTCCCCTGAGATCACCTCGGTGACCGGGAAGCCGTCGCGGGCGTAATGAATGGCGTCGGCGAACACCTCTCCCAGGCTCAGGCGGCCGTATTTCTCCACGGCCTCGGCCCAGCCCATGAGGGCTCCCGGCACGGTCACCGTGAGGATGCCGTTGCCGGGCATCTCGGTCATGCCCTGCTTGCGGAACCAGGCGATGTCCGCCTTGGCCGGAGCCCGGCCGCTGGCGTTCATGCCGATCACCTTGTCTTCCCCGGCCAGTTTGATCAGGGCGAAGGCATCGCCCCCAATACCCACCGAGTGGGGCTCCACCACGTTGAGGGTGGCCACCATGGCCACGGCAGCGTCGACCGCGTTGCCCCCCTTGGCCAATATCTTGTAGCCGGCCAGGGTCGCGAGCTGCTGGGAGGAGGCCACCATGGCCTTGGGGGCCATGGTCACCGAACGTTGGGCGAAAGCTTCGCGCCGGCGCATAAAGTCGTAGTTGAATTGCATGGCTTCAAACCTCGTGAGTTGCGATTAACCGGCCTGCGGAGCCGGGTTGCCGGGTTGCGGGGTGCGGCCTTTGGCGCGCTGTATGAACAAAACGCATCCGAACAGGAGCAAGCCGATCACTTGCACCGCGAAATACGGCACCACCAACATAACCGCGCTGGCGCCGGCCATCAGGCGCGTCATCAAGTTCAGGCGCACTACGATCCAGCCCTGCAGGGTGGAGGCAAGGGCGATGACGCTCACAACGGCAAAGGAAATGGAGGTGGTTATTTCCCACAGCGAGCCCTGTAACAAGATGCCGGTGGAAAAGACGAACATGTAGGGTATCAACAACGTGGCCATGCACACTTTGAAGCCGGTCAATGCGGTTTTTAAGGGATCGCCTCCCGATACGCTGGCCGCGGCATAGGCGGTCACCGCAACCGGAGGAGTGACGTTGGAGAAGATGGCGAAGTAGAACACGAACAAGTGGGCGGCCAGGGGATGCACCCCCATCTGCTCCAGGGCCGGCACCCCGAGCACGCCCAAAATGACATAGGCCGAAATGGTAGTCATGCCCATGCCCAGGATCATGGAGGCGATCATGATGAAGAACAGCCCCAGCATGATATTGCCCGCCGAGGCCTCCAGCACCAGGCGCGAGAGTTTGAGGCCCAGGCCGGTCATGACCACCGAGCCCACGATTATGCCCGAGCAGGCGCACACCGCGGTGATCCCGATGGCGTTGCGGGCACCGGTCTCCAAGGCCGCGAGGATGGTGGTCCACTTCATCCTGGTTTGTTTTTTTGTCGCGGTCAGCACCAACACCGAGAGGATGGCCCAGAAACCGGCTTTTTGAGGCGTGTAACCGGAAACCAGGAAGAAGATGATCACGAACACCGGCAAGATCAAATGGCCTTGCCTTTTGACAATGTCCCAGGGGTTTTCCAACTGATCCCGGGGAATGACCGCCATGTGATGGCGCTGGGCCTCAAAGTGGACCATGACTCCGATGGCCAAAAAGTGCAGCAGAGCCGGGGTGAGGGCGTAAAGACACAGGTCAATGTAGGGCATACGCAGGTGTTCGGCGATCAGAAAGGCGGCGGTGCCCATGATGGGAGGCATGAACTGCCCCCCCATGGACGCGCCGGATTCCACGGCCCCCGCGAACTCCGGGCTGTAGCCCACCTTTTTCATCAGGGGGATGGTGAAGGTTCCGGTGGTCACCACGTTGGAGGCAGCGGCGCCGGAGACCATGCCCATGAAGCCGCTGGCCACCACCGACACCTTGGCGGGGCCGCCGATGCGGTGGCCGGTGAGCGCGTAGGAAATGTTGATGAAAAATTTGCCCGCCTCGGAACGCATCAGGAACGCGCCGAAGATTACGAAAATCATGATGAAAGTGGACATCACCCCCAGGATGATGCTGAACACTCCGAAGGTGGAGTTGAACATGGTGTCGATGATCTTGATCTCACTGATCTTGGGGATGCCCATGGGGCCCGGGATGTAATGGCCGAATATCACATATAGCAAAAAGCACAAAGCCAGAATCGCCATCCCGTTGCCCACGGTGCGCCGGGTTATCTCAAGGGTGACGATTATGGCTATCCAACCGAAGATCTGGTCGTTTAGGTCGGGAATGCCCAGGCGGTCGATAATGCCTTCATAAGCGAAGTACATGTAGCCGCCCAGGGCCAGGGTGGCCACCAGCCAAATATTGTCGTAGACGAGCAGAATCCATTTTTTGGGGGAGTTTGAATTTCTTCCCTTGGTCGGAAAATACAGAAAGGCCAGGGTGGCGCAGAAAGTGAAAGTGATCGCCCGGTGGAGCCAAGCCTCAAGGATCCCGAAATAGGATGTGTAAACATGGAAAAACGCCCAGGCGATCGCCACAATGGCGGGAAGCCCAAGGCGTAGCCTGTCCTTGATGGACAGGTCCTTGTCTAAGATGACTTTTTCAATGCTGCTTGGAAGCTTCGGTTTTGCATCCTGGGGTTTAATGTCGGCGTCCACTTCGGTTACTTTCTTAAGGTAGATGGTGGTGCTACGTGGTTATTCCGTGCCGCATGATACTGAGCGAAGAAGCTTGGAGGCCGGCGGGACCGGCCTCCAAGCTTGGATCATGGATTATTTGATCACGCCGATTTCTTTAAAGTATTTAATGACTCCGGGGTGCACGTTTTTAAGGTCAAAGCCCTCCAAGGCGGTTTCCTTGGTCAGGTAACGCACCACCGGGTGAGCCTTGTGCACCTCGTCCAGGTTTTCCATGACCGCCTTGGTCATGCCGTAAACCGTTTCCACCGGCAGGTCCTTGTTGACCATGGTGATGGTGTACACGGCCAGGGTATCAACCGGTTTGTCCTGCTGCTTGTAGGTATTGGCCGGAATCTGGTCGTAGGTGAAGCCGGGATTCTTGGCCATGATCTCTTCGGCGTGCTTCTTGTCGATCTGCAGGAAGCGGATTTCGTGGGTGGCCATGAGGTCCATGAGCATGGCCGAGGGCGCGGCGCTCAAAATCATGCAGGCGGCAACGTGGTTGTCGCGCATGAGCATGGCCATGTCGGAATAGCCCACGAAATTGACCTTGCCGCCATCGTCCTTGATTTTGTCGTAGTTCAAGCCATAGGCGGCCAGCACGGCTCTGGTGAGCAACTCGCCCCCCCAGTTTCTGACGCCGGGAGCGATGCTTTTACCGTCGAGGCCGGCGAAGGATTTAATCGAGGAGGAGGCTTTGGTGAAAGCCTGATAATGGCTCTTGTACAGAGTGAGGAAGCCGGCAACTTTCGTCAATTTGCCTCTGAAGGGCTTCATGCCTCGAAGGGCCTGCTCAAAGCTGCTTGAGAAGGTATAGCCAATCTGGGCTTGGTTGCTGTTCACATCACGCAGGTTGCCCGTGGCGCCACCTTCCACCACGGTGACGTCCAGGTTGGGGTTTCCCTTCATGATCACTTCGGCGATCCTGGCGCCGGTGGGATACCAGCCACCGGTGGAGGGCCCGGTGGCGAACATCATCCTGGTTTTCGCGAGGGCGGGCGGGGCAATACTCAGGCCCATCGCAACCAGGCCCACCAATACCAACAGACACATCGATTTTCGCAGCTTCATTGCTTAGCTCACTCCTTAATGCAAGGTTTAGTTGTCCACACGTTTTTTATGACTGCCTAGTATGCAATTCATGCATTTCTTTATGTAAATTAGACAGTTAACCTATCCCAGAACGACAAATGGTTCGCCGCCGACACGGCACGCCGGGCAACCCGCTCCAAATGCGGCATGGCACGCGTTGGGGTTTTAGCCCTCTGCAACGCGCTTGCCCGTTGCTAAGTCTTGGAGGATAGATTCCAGCCAAACTTTTACCGCAAACTAAGCAAATTCGGTGCCAAGATTAACGTATGGAAATGACTGGACAAAATAAGCGGGCGGGGAAGCGAGCGTTACACATACGCAACACAGGGCAAACAAATTTGTAACATAGCGGATAAATTGCAAAAATACAGGGACGATATGTATGTGGTCAAATAGTGTAACGCAGTTACCGTTCTGTAACGATCATATTAAATTGAGAGATTTTACGGCTTATGGTCGCATGGCTGACCCCCAGATGCTTGGCGGCCCTGCGCTGGCTGCCATAGACCTTTAGGGCCCTTTTGATAAGCTGCATTTCAACATTTTTCACAGCCTGAGCCAGGTTCAAGTTGTCCTCAAGCGGCCCGGAATCCGTGGGGATGAACTCAGAGTCGCGGATGGCCTCGGGCAAATGATGCAGCTCGATCACGGGGTCCGGATTCAGAACCACCAACTGCTCCACCAGATTGGCCAGCTCACGTATATTGCCGGGGAAACTGTAGTGCCGCAGGCGTTCCAGCACAGCCGGGGCCATGGTTTTGGGGGTGGCGTTTTGTTTTTCCAGACGGCGCAAGAAAAAGGTGACCAGCGGAGGGACGTCGTCCGCCCTTTCCCGCAGGGGAGGAATTGAAAGAGGCACCACGCTCAGGCGGAAAAAAAGGTCTTTACGGAAGGATCCCTCGGCCACCATTTCCTGGAGGTTGCGGTGGGTGGCGGCCAGTACGCGCACGTCCACGATGAGGGGCTTGGTGGAGCCCACCCGCACCACCTCTTTATCATCCAAAAAACGCAGCAGTTTGGCCTGGACATTCAGGGGCAGCTCCCCCACTTCGTCCAGAAACAGGGTCCCACCCCGTGCTATTTCAAAGTAGCCGGGCTTACCCGCATCCAAGGCCCCGGTGAAAGCGCCCCCCTCATAACCAAAGAGCTCGGCCTCGATTAGCGAGGGGGGGATGGCGCCGCAATCCACCCGGACCATGGGCTCCTTGCGCCGCGCGGACGCCTCATGGATCACCTTGGCTACCAACCCCTTGCCCACCCCGGATTCGCCCTGGATTAGCACGCTGGATTCAGTGCGGGCTACCCGCATGGCTGTTTCCAGGACCCGCCGCATGGGGGCGCTGCGCACCACCAGCTGAGAATCCAACTCCCGGGTGATCTGCGAGCGGACCAGTTCGTAGCGGTAGTGTTGGGTGTAGGCCCGGCTTTCCTCCAACTCATCCTGAAGCTTTTTGATCGCGGTCAGATCCCGGTCGTTTATCACCACTAACCGCAGCTCGCCTTTTTCATTGAAAACCGGATTACCGGTGACCAGACATTGCCCCCCGTCGCGCATGTTCTGGGTGAAGGTGATGGACGAATGGTTTTTTAGCACCTCCAAGGTGGCGGAGCGGTCAAAATACCCCTCATCCACCAGCCGTTGCACATCGCAGCCCACCAGGGACTCGGCCGGCAGGCCAAGCCGTTTGGCCGAGGCGGCGTTGACCTTGACCACTATGCCGTTGGCATCGGTGATCCACAGGCCATCGTGCGAGGACTCGATGATCACGTCGAGCTGTTCGGAGAGCTCTTTGTAGGCAGTCAGTTCCCGGGCCATATTTTCATATTCCGACATGTCCCGGAACACACTGACAACGCTTGCCACCTCCCCGTCTTGGCAAACAGGCGATCTACTGACAATGAAGGTGTTCTCGCCAAACAACACCTTTTGATTCAAAAGGGCCCGGCCGGAATTAATTATCTGGCGGGTGCCTTTCCAGGCCTCGGGATCGATGTCGGCAATTTGGCGGCCGATCAAATCCTCTTCCAGCATCCCCGTGACCTTCCGTGCCGCCTGGTTGTAATACAATATCTTGCCGTCACGGTTAACCACCGTTATGCCTTCGGGCACTGCTTCCAATATTTGTAGTAATGAATTTTGAATCATTTACCGGTTCAGACTTGATCCGACCCGGAAAGACAGGGGGCCAACCAGGTGGCCTAAAGCCGTTTGTCCTATCGCCAGCCCGAAGACGTTCGCAGAGCGTAATAACCTAATTATAATGGGCGTATTCATTGAAAACGCGCTAAGCATCTTAATATCCTCGTTATAGTAAACATACCCTCTTATTTAAACCTCGTCGATCAACCAAGCATTTTTATTAAATATCCATGTTTTACTTGGCGATATCAGGCTGTTTCCTATTCACCTGTCATCTTGGGATGATTTGACGGCAACCCGACCTGATCAATCCTGGGAGGGTAGATCCCCCGACCGCCAAGGCCCTTCCATCCTCCCGGCTGTGGGGTACACGTGGGGTACGACCCGCCCCATAACAAAGCCCGCCCCCTTTCGGGAGCGGGCCTTATCGATGCTACTCGCGTAACATGCTGAAATCATTGTGGCGGAAGTGCATGGGAATCGAACCCACCTACCGCCTTACTCAGACGGTACACCGGTGTCGGAAGAGTTATGAGAGGACTTGCAAGAGCAAATCCTTGGTGGGCGGCCCAAGTTCAACTTTTAGCCGACAATTTTCACCGAAGCCTTTGTCAGGCTTTTAATGGAAACCCCGCACCATTAATACAATTTGGTCGTCTGCCATGGGTCCGCTGGTGCTCCTGAATCCAATTTCGGGCACATCTGGCCGCACCCGCCAAAGGGCGAGTTCCTCAGCCCCATGCCGTGGACTAGGCCCAACGAGGCCGGGACCCAGGGCCGCTCTCAGTCAATCGGGGCGAACAGCAGCTTATGCTGGCCCAGGGGCAAACTATGCAAACGAGCCCGCAGGGTCTTTTGCTCGCCGTAGATGCTCACCAGATGCCACTGGTCCTCGCCCTCGGGCTTAACCAAGTCCACGGCTGGCATGATCATGTCCTCTTGGCCGTTGCTCACCATGTAAGCGTCCGCTTCACACATTGGCCTGCACCTCCTGTAATTTATCCATCAATGCCTCAACGTGGTGGGGCAGCGGCTGCTTTTGCACTCCCACCACCTCCACGTTCTCCTGGGTCAGAGGCAGCAGCAGCTTGCGGGCGAACGAACCGGCCACCGCCGCGGCCGTGGCTGGGGTGACCTCTCCCATGAAGGAGCGGGCCAGCACGATGCTGATAGGCCCCAGGATCACCTGGGCCCTGGCCACGCCGCGAATGACCGCCTGCTCGCCAGTGGCGCCCTTGTTGGCTCCCGCCCGCATCATCTGGGCAGTGGCCACGGCATTGGTGCCCAGGGCCCAAACTTCGATGTCAGGGCCCAAGCGCCGGCGCATGACCTGGATGATCGCGCTGCCGATTCCGCCACCTTGTCCGTCCACCACCGCCACGACCATGGCAACCTCTTCGCCTTTCCCCACGCCCCAAAACAAAAACCGCCCACGTCCCGCGCCTTCTGGCGACCAGGGACCGTTGACGGTCTCTTCCTACACCTACCTGATTTTATGGGCAGTGGGGCGGCGGCCATCCTTTCCTAGAATGAGTATGCCACCCACGCTCGATTATTAATTTATATCAAAACCCACCCTAGTCAAGCCTTGATGGCCTCTGATGCGGTGCGCGGGGAAGCGGCGAGGCCATTGCCCACCCCGCCCCGGCAAACCAGACCGGCTTATGCTTCTAACGTAGCCTTCGCGGCGCTGGTATCAACTCCCATGGGCTCCGCGATTTATAACCACGGGGAGCTTGGTTCCGCGATGACGATGCAAGCTTGACAACTTTTTACAAATCATCTAACAGTACTTCACGAAAAGGCCCTCAAGAAGTGGGCTTAACGATGATGCCTGCCCCCAACCTCGCGTAACTGCCAATCAATCCAGGGCAATCCTAGGTGAAGAAAACCTGGGGAATCGCGGAAGCGGTTTCACCTGGGTATTTTCATTTGGGGAGGTCCATTCATGTTGCGGCTCGTAAATGCCAAACTGTTTTTCTGCCTGATTTTTGTAATCTGGGCCTGTGCCGGGACGCCGGCCGGGGCGGCCGAGGCCACCTCCAGCGCCGACGCCAAAAGCGCCGGCACGGCAACCAGCCAGGCGGCCGAGGAGGCCAAGAAAGAAAAGGCCGTCCTGGAGAAAATAACCGTCACCGCCACCCGCACCGAGGTGGACCCAGCCCTGTCGCCGGTGGACGCCTACGTGGTGGACCGCCAGGACATAGAGGCCCAGCCCAACTACTACATGAACAACTTCGGCGAGTTCATCCGGGACATCCCGGGCGTGCACGTGGCCCAGTATTACCCCTGGGGCCCGCCCTGGGTGCATTTGCGCGGCACGGGCCATTTTTTGCAGCGCACCGTGTATCTGATCGACGGCGTGCCGGCTCACGCCTTCCTGTCCCCGGCCATCAACCCCAATGACATCGAGCGGGTGGACGTGGTGTTGGGGCCCTCCTCGGCCCTGTACGGGGCCAGCGCGGCCGGCGGCGCGGTGAACATCATCACCCGTAGCGGCAAGCCCGGCGAGGGGGCCACCGCCCGCCTGGCCTATGGCTCCAACAACACCTTCCGGCCCTATGCCTCGGTGGGCGGGGTGGACAACAACTTCAATTACTACATGTCCTACAGCGGCGACATTTCCGACGGCTATCAGATGAAGCCCATCGACGGCATGGTGGACCTTTACAAGAAGGGCAAGACCCAGTACGTGCGCCAGGCCAGCGTGAATGACAATGACTACAACTTCCAATGGCTCACCGGCAAGTTCGGCTGGGACAACCAAAACGGCACCAGCCTTACTCTGGCCATGAACTATCAGTACCGCTACCTCTCCGGCGGCCAGCCCAACTACATCATCAACGACGGCGGCAACACCGTGGTCTCCAGCCTACGCTTCGCCACCAACCTGGGCAGCATCGGGCGCTTCAGCGCCACCACCGGCTACCAATACCAGTCCATTCCGGACCAGGAAACCACCGGGGCCAGCTACGTCAACGGCAAGGTGATCGTCAATGACACCATCACCTCGCACTCCAAATGGGACCGCCACCGGGTGCCCCTGGAGATGCAGGGCGACTTCTATTTGGGCGATTCCAACGTGCTGACCGCGGGCATCTCCCTGGCCCAGGAGAAGGAGACCGACGACACCTATAAGGGCACCACCAGCCTCCAGACCTACAAGTACAAGCTGACCACGGACATGGCCGCTTTTTATCTGCAGGACCAGGCCTTCTTCTTCAACGAGCGCCTGAGCCTCCTGGGCGGCATCCGCTACGACTACTGGCGCTATCACGACATCTACGACTCGGGATCGAGCAACAAGGAGCCCGACGCGGTGACCAAGGACCACGTCACCTATCGCGGCGGGGCCAAGTTCAAGTTCAACGACACGCTCAGCCTGCGGGGCAACATCGGCACCGCCTATTGGCCGGGCAACCCCAAGTGGTTCTTCCAGAACCTCAACACCGGGGCCACCTGGCGCGAAGCCAACCCGGACCTGGAGCCCGAGGAGACCTGGATGGCCGATTTCGGCGGCGACGTGACCATCGCCGCCTGGGGCACCCTCTTGAAAGCCACGGTGTACTACGGCGAGATCAAGAACATCATGGCCTACACCTACGAGGAGCACCCCACGGTGCCCAACACCACCCTGATCAAGACCCGCAACATCGGCAAGGCCGAGATCTACGGCCTGGAGCTCTACCTGCGCCAGCCCATCACCGAGCACCTGGCCTTCACCGGTTCGCTGACCCTGAACCGCTCGCGCATCACCGAGGACCAGACCAATCCGGGCAACGTGGGCAACCAGTTGCGCAACTCGCCCGACTACTTCGGCAGCCTGGGCCTGCGCTACATGAACCCCCGGATCGTCAACTGGGAGGTGCTCTTCCGTTTCTCGGACGACCGCTACTACGACGACGACAACGTGGAGCTGCCCTATTTCCACATGGAGTCCTACCAGACCGTGGACGCCAAGGTATGGCGCGACTGGAAGCTGGCCAAGGACTGGGTGCTGACCACCTCGCTCTCGGCGGTTAACCTCTTCGACGAGAAGTACGCCACCGAGATCGTGTATGTTAACCCTGGCCTCTACGTAGAGGGCATGGTGGGAGTGCGCTACCTGTTCTGATGAAAAAGATCAAACTCATACACGTCCGGGAGGGGCGCCTGCCCCTCCCGGTCCTTTGCCTGGCGCTCTGCGTTTTGCTGCTGTTTTCTGGCGCGGGCGCGGTCCGGGCACAGGTCTCCACCCTGACCATCGGGGTGGGGCGCGACCTGTACGACGGTCCGGACAGCCGGGCCTATCTGCACGGTTCCACCAACACCTGGGAGGCTCTGACCTATCTGGGCCCGGACCTCCAGGCCCGGCCCTGGCTGGCCGAGTCCTGGCAGTGCCTGGACGGCGGCCGCACCTGGGTGTTCAAGCTGCGCCCGGGGGTGCGCTTCCATGACGGCACGCCTCTGAGAGCCCAAGACGTCAAGGCCGCGGTGGAGCGCATCGCCGCGCGGCCCAAATACGATCCGGCCGGGGTGTACCGCAACTTGGAAGCCATCGAGACCCAGGGGGAGCGCCAGGTGGTGCTGCGCCTTAAGCGGCCCTGTCCCCACCTGCCCAACCTGGTGGCCTATTATTCCAGCCCCATAATCAAGCCTTCGGTCTTCGGGGAGCGGGGCCGTCTGCACACCCTGGTGGCCACGGGGCCTTTTCGCCTGAAGGAGGTGGAGCCGGGCCAGAGCATCACTTTGGAGGCCTTTCCAGAGTACTGGGGGCCCAAGCCCGCTTATCAGAGAGTGATCTTCCGCACCATCCTGGACGCCCAGACCCGGGCCATGGCCCTGCTGGCCGGGGAAGTGGACGCGGTGGCCGACGTGGGGGCCATCCTGCCCCAGCAGGCCGGGGAGATTCAGGCCGCCCCGGGCATGGTGCTCAAGAAGGTGGAGGTGGCCACCACCCATTACCTGATTTTCAATTGCCGGCGGTCGCCCTTTGCCGCCCGCTCGGCCCGCCACTGGCTGGCCGGCCTGCTGGACCGGGGGGAGATGGTGGCGGTCTTGGCCAAGGGGGCCGGCAATTTGGCCCAGGACCCCTTTTCGCCCCTGGCCCGGCGCTGGGCCTTCGGCCTTTTGCATCCCGGCCCCGGGGCGCGGCCCGGCCCGCCTGGCAGGCCTCTGGTCATCCTGCTGCACGCGGCCACCCTGGAACGCTGGCCTTACCGGGACATGGCCCAGGTCATCCAGCAGCGCCTGCGGGGTCAGGGCTTCAGCGCCCGCATCGTGGTGCGCGAGCCGGGCGCTTACTATGAGGACCTCAAGCAGGGGCGCTTTGACCTGGCCTTGCAGCCCAACACCCTGATGACCGGGGAGCCCGATTTTTTCTATGCCTATTACGTGGCCACCGGCGGCCCCCGCGACTGCGGCTGCGGCAGCCCGGCCATGGACCGGCTCATAGCCGAGGGTCGCGAGGCCATGGACCCCGCGCGGCGGCGAGAGATTTACCAGGAGCTGGCCCGCCAATTCAACCATCAGCTCCCCCTCTTGCCCCTGTACCACGACGTGAGCCTCTACGCCCACGGGCCCTCGGTGGCCTCTTTCATCATGGACCACAACTTCCGGCCGCTGCTGATCCAGGCGCGGCCCAAGGCAGCCCCATGAGCCCCGGTCCCCCATCAGACCCGACCAGCGTGGCCTTCTGGGAGGAGGTATGGCAGCGCTCCCGGCAGGGCTCGTTTCTCAAGGACAGCCAGCGCAGCCATCCCGGACGCTGGACTCAGTTCTACGATCAGGTGGCCCCGGTCTGGGACGCCATGTCCGGCCAGGGAGAGGAAAACCATCGCCGCATGGCCCATGCGGTCGTGCAGCAGGGCTGGGCCGCCCCGGGGCAGCAGGTCTTGGAGGTGGGCTGCGGCACCGGGGCCCTGGCCCGGGCCCTGGCCGCCCAGGGAATAAAGGTTACCGCCCTGGACTCCTCGCGGGCCATGCTGGCCCGTTTGCAAGACAAGGCGGGACCGGAGCTCAAGGATCAACTCACAGCGGTGCATGCGGATTGGGGCCAGTTCCAGCCGCGCTCCCGCTACAGCCTGGCCCTGGCCTGCTTTTTTCCCCAGGCCTTCAAGCCCGACGGTCTGCGCCGTTTGGAGAGCTTCAGCCGGGGAGGGTGCCTGCTGCTGCTGGGCGACGGCCGCGAGACCTTTCCCCTGCGCCGCCAGATCTGGCTCCAGGTAATGGACCACCCTCCCCAGGACCAGAGCTTCCATCTCACCTGCGCCTTCAACTACCTGCTGGCCGCGGGCCGTGCCCCCCGCCTGAAGCGCCTGGCCTGGCCCACCCGCCTGGACCTGTCCGAAGAGCAGGTGCGCTTTTACTTCACCCGCTACTTCGCCATTTTCGGCCAGGAGGGGACCCGGGTGGAACGGGCCTTGGCCTCGGTGCTGGAGCCTCACCTCAGCCAGGGCCGGGTGCGCCTGGAGGGAGAGTTCAGCCTGGCCGCCCTGTGGTGGCCTTCGCCCTCGCCCGCCGGGCCGGGCCGGGACTGAGCATGTCCCGCCGCTTCGCCCTGGCCCGGCCCCTGCACCTGTTGCTGGTGCTCTGGCTCATCTCCCTGGGCAGCTTCGCCCTGTTCGCCATGGCCCCGGGCGATCCGGCCGAGATAATCCTGCGCGACCGCCACGAGGCCCCCAGCCAGGAACAGATACAGGCCCTGCGCTCCCAGATGGGCTTGGACCGCTCTTGGCCGGTGCGCTACGGCCTGTGGATGGGCCGGGTGCTGCAAGGCGACCTGGGCCGCTCCTGGCGCAGCGGCGAGACGGTGGCCATGGAGATCGCCCGCCGCCTGCCCGCCACCCTGGAGCTGGCCCTGGCCTCCCTGGTGGTGGTGCTGCTGCTCTCCAGCCTCAGCGGCAGTTTGGCCGCCCTAAAACAGGGGCGCGCCCTGGACCGGGGCATCCGGGCCTGGACCGTGCTCTTGATCTCCTTGCCCAACTACTGGCTGGGCCTGCTCTTGATCTATTTTTTGTCCCTCAAGGCCCACTGGCTGCCGGTGATGGGCCGGGGAGGGCTGGAGCACCTGGTGCTGCCCTGCCTGACCCTGGGCGCCTCGGTGGCCATGCTGCAAGGCAGGGTGCTCCGGGCCACCCTGCTGCAGATCATGGGCATGGACTACATCCGCTTCGCCCATGCCAAAGGCCTGCGACCGAGCGAGGTCTTTTGGCGGCACATGTTCAAAAACGCCCTGCCGCCCCTGGTGACCATGTGGGGGGTGTCCCTGGGCCAGCTTCTGGGCGGGGCCATGATCGTGGAGACCATCTTCGCTTGGCCCGGCCTGGGCCAGCTCACCGTGCAGGCCGTGCTGGGCCGCGACGTGCCGGTGGTTCAGGGCATCATCCTGCTGGTTGCCGCGGCCTTTGTGGTGATTAACCAGGCGGTGGATTGGATCAACCGCCGCCTGGACCCCAGGATGGGCGCCCATGTTTAGGGCCGGGCCGGCCCAGGGGCGCTGGGCCGTGGGCTGGGGCGGAGCCCTGCTGCTGACCATGTTGGCCGCGGCCATGCTGGCCCCCTGGCTGGCCCCCCACGACCCCCTGGCCACGGACCTGGTCCGGCGGCTGCAGGAGCCTTCCTGGCACTATCCCCTGGGCACCGACCAGTTGGGGCGCTGCGTGTTCTCCCGCCTACTGTGGGGAGGCCGCCTATCCCTGGGCGCGGCCCTGGCCGCCTCGCTCCTGGCCCTGGCCTGGGGGGCCTGCCTGGGTTTGGCCGCCGGCCTGGGGGGACGCCGGGCCGACGCCTGCCTCAACCTGTTCATCGACGCGGCCTTGGCCCTGCCCGGCCTGATGCTGGCCCTGGTGCTCACCGGCATGCTGGGGCCTTCCCTGCCCAGCCTGGTGCTGGGGCTCGCCGGGGCCTCCTGGGCCTGGTGGGCCCGCCTGGTCCGGAGCCTGGCCCTTGGCGCCGCCCACAAGGAGTACGTGCTGGCCGGCCGCGCAGTGGGGGTGCGCGGGACGCGCCTACTCACTCGCTACATCTTCCCCCAGCTGCGCGAGCCGGTGCTCGCCGCCGCGGCCCTGAAGACCGGATGGATCATCCTGGCCATCTCCGGCCTGAGCTATCTGGGCCTGGGCGCCCAGCCCCCGGCCCCGGAGTGGGGCGGCATGCTGCAGGAGTCGCGCTTGTACCTCACCCAGGCCCCCTGGCTCATGCTGGCCCCGGGCGCGGCCATCACCCTGACCGTGGCCGCCTGCACCCTGCTGGGCGAGGGCCTGCAGCAGACGGGCGGCCCCCGGCTGAGGGAGTACTAAATGAGCGTGCTGGAGGTGCGAGGATTGCACATCGGCCTGCGCCGGCCGGAGCCTACGGTGTTGGTCAGCGACATCTCGCTGGCCATCGCGGCGGGCGGCTGCCTGGGACTGACCGGCCAGAGCGGCTCGGGCAAAAGCCTGACCGGCTGCGCCCTGAGCGGCCTGCTGCCCCCGCCCTTGGCCGTGCTGGCCGGAGAGGTGCGACTGATGGGCCAGCCCTTGGACCTGGGCGACGCCAAGGCCCTGCGGGGACGGCGGGGGCGCGAGGTCTTTCTGATGTTCCAGAGCCCGGCCGGCTCCCTGGACCCCAGCGCCCGCATCGGGCCCCAGATAGCAGAGGCCCTGCGCCAGGTGCGGGGCCTGGATCGGCGGCAGGCCAAACAGGCGGTGCGGGAGCTTCTGGCCAGGGTGGGCCTGGAGCCGGAGCGCGCCAGGGCCTATCCCTTTGAGCTCAGCGGGGGACAGCGCCAGCGGGTGCTCCTGGCCATCGCCTTTGGTCTGCGGCCCCGCCTGCTCATCGCCGACGAGCCCACCACCGGCCTGGACCAGGCCAAGCAAGAGCAAATCCTGGCCCTGCTGCGCGAGCTGCGGGTTTCCCAAGGCACCGCCCTGTGCCTCATCTCCCACGACCTCAGGGTGCTGGCCGCCATGGCCCAGGACCTAGCCGTGCTGCATCGGGGCCGTCTGGTGGAGAGCGGTCCCCTGGACCGGGTGCTGGCCGCGCCCCAGCATTGGCACACCCAGGAGTTGGTGCGGGCCAAAGAGTATCTGGAGGCGAGACCGTGAGCGCGCCTCTGCTGGAGCTGAGCCAGGTGGGCAAGGCCTATGCCCGCGGTGGCCAGCGCCCGGCCCCGGCGGTGATGGATGTGAACCTGTGCATCCAAGCTGGCGAGGCCTGGGGCCTGGTGGGTCCCAGCGGCGCGGGCAAGAGCACCCTGGCCCGCTTGGCCCTGGGTTTGGAAAGCTGCGACCAGGGTCGGGTGCTCTTCCAGGGCCGCGACCTGGCGGCCATGGGCCGCCGGGAGAAGCGCCGCCTGCTCATCTCCCTGCAGATGGTTTGGCAGGACCCTACCGTCTATTTGAACCCCTTCACCACTGCCCTGGTTGCCATCGCCGAGCCCCTGGAGGCCTTTGGCCTTTGCTCGCGGCGGCAGGCCCGGCAACGGGCCCGGGAGTTGATGGCCATGGTGGGCCTTTCCCCCGGCTTGGCCTACCGCCGGCCCGGCGAGCTCAGCGGCGGCCAGTGCCAGCGGGTGTCCCTGGCCCGGGCCCTGAGCCTGGAGCCATCCCTGCTCAT
This sequence comes from Desulfarculaceae bacterium, assembly GCA_020444545.1. NCBI lineage: Bacteria > Pseudomonadati > Thermodesulfobacteriota > Desulfarculia > Desulfarculales > Desulfarculaceae > Desulfarculaceae bacterium. Next base: position 944,349 of record JAHLKT010000001.1, read on the forward strand.
CTGCGACGAGGCCCTGGTTAACCTGGACCTGGTGCAGCAGGTGCGCATCCTGGAGCTGCTGAGCCGCTTGCGCAGCGACCTGGAACTCAGCCTGCTGTTCATCTCCCACGACCCGGCCCTGGTGCGCCGCCTGTGCACCCATTTAGCGGTCATGGAGCAAGGCCGCCTGGTTGAGAGCCGCGCCCTGCAACCGCCGACCCCGGAGCCCCCCTCGGTCCACGGGCGCGAATAAAGGCTGTAAGTAGGTGGTACGGGTTGCTCAATTGCCCTAAACACAGACCTTGTATAGTGTGCTAAGCAACGTAAGCTACGGGCCCGCCCAGGCAGCCTTTAACTTACAAAACCTACCTTCATCTATAGCGGGATGGATTCGGTGACAGGTATAGCCGAAAAGATAAACGGATATTACCAACCAAAATCCAAGGTAGGATTTATACTCTGGCTCACCCGTGGCTCGTGAGCTAGGTCTCAATATTTTCTAAAATATGTTACTTGTCACGTGATGGTGGATTGCGGTTCAGTGCCCTTGGAGCCCCATCTATATGGGGCCCCAAGTGGTCATAGTTCGTGATCAATGCGCCCTTTGGCTGGCCTTCTGGGGAAATATGTAAATGCAAGCCGCGATAAAGGCGAGAAGAACCGCGGAAGCCGCGAACCTGCTCAAATCCAGGCCACCAGCGCTGAGCGGCTTGTCGAGGAAATCGCCCACCACCGCGCCCAGGGGCCTGGTCAGGACGAAGGCCGCCCAAAACAGCATGGTCCTGGAAATCTTGGTCCAGTAATACGCACCCGCCACCAAGGCGAGCAGCCCCGAGAAGACCAAGGCGCCTCCGGCATAGCCCAGGCCGGCGGTGTCCGCGCTCCAGTCTCCCAGGGCGGTCCCCAGCGTCTGGGAAAACATGATGGTGACCCAATAGAACAGTTCCGCCTTGGGTGAGCTGATGCTATCGACCGACACCGAGCCCAGGGTGAAATACCAGGCCGCCAAGGAGGCCAACAGCAGGGCTGCCAGCAGGGTGGTGCCCCCCGCGTAACCGATGCCCAATGAGCGGTCGGCGAAGTCGGCCAGGGTAGTCCCAACGGTGGTGGTGGCAATGATTGTGGTCCAATACAGCACCGGGGAAAAACGCTTGGCCTTGATTTGGGCTATCACCGCGGCCAGGAAAATGACCGCGAAGATGCCGGTCCCTGCCAGATAGCCCAGATGCATGGACATGGACACCGCGTCCCCGCCCGTTTCACCCAGGGTGGTTGCCGCAATCTTTATCATCCAGAACAGTAGAGTGACTTCCGGAACCTTGCTAACGGATTCCCTTAGGGAAATTGTCTTATTCACCGTGGCCTCCATAAGCTTTGCAAGCGCCGCGCACGGTACGGATGGCCGTCACCACTCGTGGAATCAGTGGGGCTCATAGCCGTTGGCCCACCAGTAATCGCGCGACAGCCGCACCGCTGATCATGCTTCATTCTTCCAAGCTCTCCGTGGCTGGGGCACTCGGCAGGCTGAGGGTTATCAAAAAGCGGCCTTGAGCATCGCGGCCGGCTTCCAGGCTGCCATGCATGGTCTCGGCCAACTGGCGAGATAGTGACAGGCCCAACCCGGCATGGGCCTGGTCGCCACTCCGGGATTGGTCACCGCGCCAGAATCGCTCGAATATCCGGTCCGTGTCTTGAGAGGACAGACGGCTGGCGGTGTTGGCAATGCTGATTGCGACTTGTCCTCCGGCCGAGCGGGTGCGTACCGCCAGGCTGCCGCCCTGGTCGGAGTAATCCACGGCATTAGCCAACAGATTGCGCATGATGACCCGCAAGCCACTGGGGTCGGCCCAGGCACTCATGCCCGGGGTGGGCTCCCATTGGACTGAAAGGCCTTTCCGCAAGGCCTCATCCGCAAGTGGGGGCCAGACATGCTCCAGGGCCGCGACCAAGTCCACGTAGCCGGCGCCTTGCGACTGCTTCTGGCCGGCATCCAGGCGGGCCAGGGTCAGCAGGTTATCCACCATGCCCTGCATCTGACGGCTTATGGCCAGGCACTGGCTCATATCCTCCACGTATTCCCGGGAGCTGCGCGGCCGCGAGAGCGACACTTCCAGTGTGAAGCTCAGGCCGGCCAGGGGAGTGCGCAGCTCGTGGGCCAGGTTGGCCAACAGGGACTTCTCGCGCTCAAAAGCCGCTTCAAGCCGCGCCAAAAGTTGGTTGAGGCGCTCCACCACCGACAGCAACTCGGTGGGGGCGGCGGGCAACTCCACCCGCTGGCCGAGATCCTCCCCGCCCAGATCTTCTATGCGCCGGGCCAAGGCCCGCATGGGCCTCAGTCCAAAGCCAACCGCCCACCAGGCCCCCCCGGCGGTGGCCAAAATGGCGGCCAGGCCCACCGCGGCCAGCAGGTAAGCCAACTGAGTCAGGGATGTCTCGAATCTGCCCAGGTCGCCGGCCAAGAGCAGGGTCACTCGGGGCACGACGCCTTTGTCCACCCGCGCCGAGTGCCCGTCAGCGCCTTCCCGGCGGGGGCGCACGGTTACGGCCAACAGCCGCACCAGGCGTCCATCGGGCAGTTTTGCGAAGCCGAGGCGCGGCGAGGAAGATACGCCCTCGGGTCGGGGCATGGGCTGCCCGGCCAGGCTGGACGATCTGACCAGCAGGCCCAGCCCCTCCTGCCAGACCTCAAAGTAGCGGTGATCGCCCGGCGCGGTTTGCCGCGGTTCGGCCATTTTCCCCAGCTCCAGGTCCACCCGGCCGTCCTTGTATTCGAACACCGAGGTCATGACCTGGGCCTGCTGCGCCAAGGCGGAATCCAGCTCCTGCAACAGACTGCTTCGCACCAGGAGATAGAGCGCCACCCCGGCCGCCAAAAGCACCACGGCGCTGGCCGTGATGACCGCTGTCAGCAAACGAAAGCGCAAGGAGCGGCCGGCGGTCATGAATCTTCCTCCCCCAGCCAGTAGCCTTGGCCACGTTTGGTGTGGATCAGGGGCACCATCCCCGGACGGTCCAGTTTTTTGCGCAGATAACCGATGTACACGTCCACCACATTGCTTTGGGCGTCTGAGTTGAATTCATAAAGATGCTCCCAGAGATCGCTTCGACTCACCACCTCGCCAGCCCGCAAGGCCAAATAATCCAGCAGGGCGTACTCGCGCTTGGTCAGGTTTATTTCCCGGCCGGCCCGCCGCACCTGTCGGGTGGCCTGGTCCAATTCCAGGTCAGCCACCTTGATCAGCGGGCTTTTGCTTTGGTATTGGCGCCGCAGGAGGGCGCGGACTCTGGCCAGCAGCTCATCCAGGGCAAAGGGCTTGACCATGTAGTCGTCCGCCCCCAGGTCGAGACCCTCCACCCGGTCCTCCACCGCGTCGCGGGCGGTCAGGATAATGACGTGGGTCTGTAGGCCCTCCTCGCGCAGGCTGCGCAGGATGCTCCAGCCGTCCAGGCCGGGCAGCATGAGATCCAGCACGATCAGGTCATAATCGTTGGATTTGGCGTACCAAAGGCCCTCTTGGCCCTCGTCGGTGGCATCCACCGCGTAGCCCGCTTCCCGCAGGGCGCGCACCACGGCCTTGCGCAAGGGAGCATAGTCCTCGATAACCAACAAACGCATCTTTGTCCTTCAGCTTGCCAAAAGGGGGCCCGGCGCCGAGGCCTTGCCTGCTTTAGGTGCCGGGCCCCCAGGGTTATAACTGCAATGGGCGCGCATTACGCCTAATCGTCCTTTTCTTCCCGATCCTCCCGGTGTTTGTACTCCAGCTCCCGCGAAACCACCCGCCCGTCGGCGGCGATTTTCAGCTCGACCTGCTGGAGCCCGCCACGGAATTTGCCCTCGTACACCTTGGCACCGTCGTCATCTCCCATGGTCAGGGACACCAGGGGATGCTTGGCCGACTCCTGCTTGATGACCTTTTGCACCGCGGGCGGCACCTGGCTCATCCGCAGGTTATGGGCCTCTTGGTCTCTGCCGGCCCGGGCCAGGATGGCCGAACCGCCGAGGGCTATCAGGGCCGCCAAACAAGCAATCATGACCTTTTTCATGATTCTCTCCTTTTTTACGTTAACACCAATACCTGGGGAGCGTCTCCCAAGGCTAAGGGCAAGGATAAAGAGTCTCTGATGAGAAAATGATGAGAACCGGAAGGATTAATCAATCCATCCGCAGACAGGACACCTTGAGTTCAAATGGAAGCCGAGCAGGATCGGATTTAGAAACTCGGCATTTGCCGGGTGATTGATGGCCAGGGCGATAAATCGGCGGTGAATAAAAGAGAGGTCAAGCAAGATACATTGGGCAAAATCTAAAGCCAGGCAACACTTGTGCTAAGCAGGGTGATCAACGGGTCCGCCCAAACTGACCTCACCTTACAAAACCTGCCTTCACCCGTTGCGGGCATAGGTTAGGTGACAGGTTTAGCCGATTCAGTTTTATGATGTCGCTCTGCGATTATTTTAAATAGGGCTTACAAGCGTCAAGGTTGGGCATTCTGGCGGCAAGTATCTCGGTTTGATAAATCGAGAATGCTTGCTAAGTATCTTATGGCCTGCGTAGGAACCTAAGAACCGGCTTTGGCTTTTATATTCAGTGTAACTTTTTCATCAATTAAAATCGTGGCCTTGGCCCCTCCGCAACTGCTTTTGGCGATCAGGTTCACCCGCACTTGCAGCAGGTACTTGCCGGGGGTGAAGCACCTGATCGACGTCTCCGGCACTCCGGTAAGCACCTCGGGCTCCGGCCCGCGGGGGGCCTGGAGCACATCCACCAGGGCGGAATAGTAGAATCCGGACGGCGGCTCCGTGGGGTTCATGAGCACCTTGAGCAAAACCGGCAGGCCCACTATTCCCCCCACCTGGTTGGTGGCTACGCGGGCCTTGATGTCGTTGGAGGCGAGAGGACAGACTTCGCTCGAAGGAGGCGGCGCCGCATTGGAGGAGAAACCGGCCAAAGCCAGAAGAATAAAGCTGAAAAACAGTATTAATTTACCTTGCTTCACGATCATCAATCCCGGTTGATGAATTTAAGATATACCAAATTTTTACTGGGACTCATTGCTATAATACCATGTAGTGGAACAGCGTCATTGGTCAGGCTAACCACTTTACGGTAGCATGCCCGTATGAGCGAATACACCAAGCCGGCAGTCGGGTTTTTCAGCCGAGCCGCGGCCCATGCGGTGATTCTCGCCCTGCGTGAGCGGGAAGAAATGTTTTTGGCCATGTGGCCGGTGCACATGAAGGCGGCCGGATACCTGGAGCACACCACGGCCAAACGCGAAGACTGCGCCCAGGCCTTTTGGGGGGTGCTGGATCCGTTGTTCGTCTTTTTGGAAGAGTCGCAATCTCCTGATTTTTCACAACTGATCCTGAACGAGCGCGCCTACGCCCTATTCGCGGTCACCGAGGCCCGCCGTCACCGTTTCCGGGGCATAACCGCCGAGATGTACCTGGGTTGTTTCAAGACCCTGGTCCATTGCCTGGAAGGGCTCATCCACGAGATGGACTACCCCTGGCGGGACAAGGCGGACGCCCTGAGGCTGCTGCGCAACTATCTGGACGCGGTGGAAACGGTCTTCATAGGCGACTGGACCACCATGAGCCAAAGGGAGGCGGATAATCACCTGGATGAAACCAACCGCCGCCTCACCCTGGAGAAAAACAAGTATCAAAACATCCTGGAGTCCACCCGCGACCTGGTGTTGCTGACCGATGGCGAGGGCCTTATCCAGGAGATAAACGCCGCGGCGCGCGCCTATTATGAGCAAGACGAGGTGCTGGGGGAGCCGTTCTGGCAGCTGCTGGGCCTGGAGGGACGCAAACTGGCCGAGGTAACGCGCTACTATCCCGCCGGACACGCGCATGAAATCTCCCTGTTCGGTGAGGCGGCTTACTTCGTGCTCAAGATCATCCCCCTTTCCGAGGTGTCCCTGGCCTCTGATGGTTACATGGTGTTGCTCAATAATGTGAGCTGCGTGGTGGATCAACGGGAGCAGTTGGAAAAACGCGTCCAGCAACGCACCAGGGATCTGGAGGAATCGGGCAAGCTCTTCCGTTCGCTGTTCAAGGCCGCCGGCGAGGGCATCCTCCTGGTGGACACCAACTTCCGTATCGTGGAGGTGAACCACCGGGCCTGCGACATCTTCGGCATGCCTCCGGAACAATTCTTCAGGCAGGATGTCCTGTTGCTCACCGCTCCCAACGCCCGGGAAACCCTCAACCGGGTGATTCGGGGGCTGGACGAGGAGGAGATATGGGTGGGCGAGATGGCGGGGGTGGGCAACACCGGCGAAGAGTTTCCCATGGAGGTGACGGTCAACCGGGTGGACCTGGCCGAGCGCACCCTGTTCCATGTGGTGGTGCGCGACATCACTCCCCGCAAGGCCTTGGAGGAAAGCCTGCGCCGGGATAAGGTCCAGTTGGAGGAGATGAACGTCACCCTGCGCAACGTCATGAAAAACATAGGCAAAGAAAAGCAGGAGTTGGAACAGGCCATCACTCAAAACATTGAAAATTTTCTACTTACCGCTCTGGACAAGATCAAGGATGAGCCTTCCCGGGACATCAGGGCCTCCTACTTGAACCTGATCCGCGATCAGCTGGTCGGCCTGACCAAGGGATTTTCCCGGGAGCTCGACCCCCGCTTGCTCACCCTCACCCGCACCGAAATGTTGGTTTGCCAGCTCATCCAGGCCGGCAGCTCCTCCAAGGAGATCGCCGAGAGCCTTAATCTGGCCCTGGACACGGTGCATTCCCACCGCAAGAACATCAGGCGCAAGCTGGATCTGCGCGGTCACGAGGTCAGTCTTTTCAGTTATCTCTCGGCCAAGCCCCTCGACAGGGACTAATGGTTAGCCGAACCTACCCAATAAATCCCCGCTAGCTCACCTTTGCCGATAACCTGCGCCCCTGAATAATAAAACAGATGGTATTTTCCGGGCCGTGCCCGCCATGAAGGGGCAGGCGGCCCACGAAGGCGAGGTGATCCATGCCCGGCTTGGACCGATCCACCGAACTATTGGCCGCCCTGCGGGACTTCTTCTTGGGGCCGGAGGCGGCCGCCTTACAAAGCGCGGCCGAGCGGCTGGCCCAGGCCGGGGGGAGTTCTTGCCCCGTGGCCGATTGGGATGAAGCGGAGTACGCCTTCAATCGCCTGTTCGTGGGCCCCATGGCTCCCCAAGCGCCTCCCTTTGCTTCGGTTTATCTGGAGACAGAGCCCAGGCTCATGGGGACCAGCACCTTGCAGGCCCGCCACCTCTACCAGATGGTGGGCCTGGTCAGCCCTTGGCAGGACACCCTGCCCGACGACCACCTGAGTCTGGAGTTGGACGCCTGTTTGCGCATACGCCAGGCCGCCCTGGCAGGGGCGTCTTCGGATTTGACCGAAATCTACGCCTACTTCCTGACCCAGCATATGGCTGGCTGGCTGCCCTTGTTCAGCCGCCGAGTGCGGGAAGCACCGGGCGTGGCCCCGATCATGGTCTGGGCGGTGGATGAGCTTAACAACTGGCTGCAAGCGGAAATGGCTTGGTTGAGCCCCGGCTGGTCTTCGCAGGCGGCTTCTTCGAATTGATTGCAACCATTGGACAGGAGGTTCATGAACCATGGCCCCCATTGATCGCAAATTTATCGAACGGGCCCTGGCCTCGCCGGTAACCCGCCGCAAATTCCTGCAAGGGCTCCTGGTGAGCGGCGCATTGGCTTCCATGCCCGGCGGGTTGCTCAAGGCGGTGACCAGCGAGGCGGGCATAACCTACGAGGGTAAATATCAGGTTTTCCGCAACGCCTGCCCCCGCAACTGCTACGACACCTGCAGCATCAAGACCTATGTCAAGGACGGGGTGGTGCAGTTCATCGAGGGGGCTCCGGAATCCACCTTCACCGCGGGCGCCCTGTGCGTAAAGGGCTTCTCCTATTGGCGCCGCGCCTACAGCCCGGACCGCATTAAGTACCCCATGGTGCAGCAGGGAAGGGGCAGCGGCAACTGGAAGCGGGTGAGCTGGGACGAGGCCATGACCAGGATCGCCAAGAAGATCCTGGAGATCAAAAAGAAGGACGACTCCCTCTTGGGCCTGGGGCTCACCAAGTACTCGGGCAACTTCGGCATAACCAACTACGGGGTGGAGGGCATGATGTCCTCCCTGGGCTACACTACCCGTTTCGTGGGCACTCCCTGCTGGCCGGCGGGCATCGACGCCCAAAACTACGACCTGGGCAACATGTGGTGCAACGACCCCGAGGATTTTGTCCACGCCCGCTACGCCATCCTCTGGGGGGCCAACCCGGCCTGGTGCTCGGTGCACACCATGAAGTTCATCTACGAGGCCCAGGAGCGCGGCGCCAAGCTGGTGGTGGTCGACCCGGTCTTCAGCCAAACCGCGGCCAAGGCGGACGAGTATTGGCGGCCCAATACCGGCCAGGACGGCGCCCTGGCCTTGGGCATGTGCCGTCACATCCTGGACAAGGGGATGTACGACAAAGAGTTCGTCACCCAACACGCGGTGGGTTTCGAGGAGTTCGCCGAGTATCTGCGCCGCGAAGTCACGGTTGAGTGGGCCGCCCAAAAGAGCGGCATCCCGGCCCAGGACATTGCCAAGGTGGCCGAAGAGTTCGCCACCGCCAAACCGGCCACCATCTGGATCGGCTACGGCCTGCAACGCCACGTCAACGGCGGGGCCATGGTGCGGGCCATCGACGCCCTGGTGGCCATGACCGGCAACGTGGGCAAGGTGGGCGGCGGAGCCCGCTACGGCCATCTGTACACTTGGGGCTTCAACTACCACGCCCTGATCCAAAAGCAACCGGAGGGCTCCAAGGGCTACGTGGGAGCCACCGGCCCCATGGGCGAGTTCGACACCGGCCAGGGAGCCAAGGCGGCCAAGTACAGCGACCGCGCGGTGAACATCAACCAAACCGCCCGCATGATTTTGGAAACCAATGACCCGCCGGTGCGCATGCTCTGGGTCTCCTGCAAGAACCCCTTCAGCCAAGACTTTGACCTGACCATGCTCAAGAAGGCCTTCAAAAAGCTGGAGATGGTGGTGGTGGTGGACCAGTTCTACAACCAAACCGTGGAGCAGGCCGACATCGTGCTGCCGGTGACCACCTTGCTCGAGGAATGGACCCAAAACGTCAGCTACTGGCACTACTGGATGTCCTTGAACGAACAGGCCATCAAGCCCATGTTCGAGTCCAAGAGCAACATCGAGATAGCGGCCCTGCTCTCGGCCAAGATGAATCAGCTCTCGCCCGGCTCCTGCACCTTCTCCCCCAAGCTGAACAGCAAGAAGTGGATGGAGATGGAGTTCAACAAGGGCATCTACGACCTGTTCGGCATCAAGAGCTGGCAGGATCTACGCAAGGGCCCGGTCAAGGCCAAGCTGGCCAGCTCGGCCGCCTGGCACGACTACAAGTTCAAGACCCCTTCGGGCAAGTACGAGTTCAAGAGCGATCTGTGCAAGGAGCATGGCCACCAGGCCCTGCCCGAGTACCTGGCCAACCGCAAACCCTATGCGCCCTACCGGCTGCTGACCCCCCATTCCAAGTTCAACATCCACTCCCAGTTCCAGAACCTGGACTGGATGGCCGAGTTCAACCCCGAGCCCTTTGTTTACATCAACCCCAAGCTGGCGGCGAAAAAGGGCATCGCCGATGGATCGTTGGTCAAGCTCTCCAGCAAGGTGGGTGAGATGCAGATCAAGGCAAAGCTCACCGACAACGTGGCCCCGGACACCCTGCTGATGTACGAGGGTTGGTTCAACAAAAACCCTTATAACGTGCAAAACATGGTGGACGACACCTCCGCCGACATGGGCAAGTGGAAAACCGGCGCACCGGGGGTGGCTATTCATGACCAATTTTGCGACGTCAACCCGGCGTAGGGAGGTGGCCTGATGAGTAAGAAACAAGCCGGTTTTTATATCGACGCGCAACGCTGCATCGGATGCTACTCCTGCGCCATGGCCTGTAAAAACCAGTACCACCAGGAGCCGGGGGTGCATTGGCGCTATGTCTATCCCCTCAAGGAGGAGATATATCCCCACCGCGAGCGGGCCTGGATGTCCCTGGCCTGCAACCACTGCGAGCATCCAACCTGCCTAGAGGTCTGCCCGGTGGAGGCCTATTACAAGCGGGAAAAGGACGGGGTGGTGGTCCACGAGCAGGAAAAGTGCATCGGTTGCCAAAACTGCATCCGCTCCTGCCCCTACGGCGCGCCCCGCTTCAACCCGGCCCGACACCAGGCGGAGAAATGCAGCATGTGCTACCAGCGGCTGGATGCGGGCCTCAAGCCGGCCTGCGTGCAGGGCTGCCCCACCTACGCCTTGCAGTTCATTGAGGACATGGCCTCGTTCGACCAGTCGGGCAAGGTGCAATACCTCGCCGGGTTCCCGCGCTTCCCCGAACTCAACCCTTCGGTCCGCTTCCGGCCTCCCCGAGAGCCGCGCGAGGTAAGGAGATAAGCCAGATGGTGTTCACGGATTTTTCCCTGGTAGTGTTCTCCACCCTGGCCCAGTTGGCCGTGGGGCTCACGGTAATGGCCGCCCTGCAACCGCGAGCCGCCGGTGAGAGCGGCGAAGTCAAACTGAAGGTGGAATGGGTGACCGCCGGTTTGATCCTGGCCGCCGCCTTAATGGCCAGCATGTTCCACCTGGGGCACCCCTCGGGCAGCCCCAGGGCCCTGGTGCACCTGAGCACCTCCTGGCTGTCACGGGAAATACTGGCCTTTGGTTGCTTCGGCGGGGTGCTGGTGCTGGCCTTTTTAACCCTCTGGAAAAACAGCGGGGGCAGTTCGCTGTTGATCAGGCTCACCGCGGCGGTGGGTTTGGCCGCCCTGCTGGTCTCGGGCATGGTTTACGCGCCTCCCAGCTTCCCGGCGCTGAACAACGGCGTGCCCGTGCTGTTCTTCCTGCTCACCGCCTTTATCCTGGGCTCGGCCTTTGGGGCCTACTTCGTGGGCGCCGAGCGGCAGGGGCTGTTGGTCAAGGTGCTCGCCACCAGCCTGGTGGTGGGGCTAGTGGTCAATCTGATCCTGCCCTCCATCTGGCTATCCGGCGGCACCGTGGCCCGCATGACCGGGGCCAACTTCTACGGCTCCTGGCTCTACTGGCTGCGCATCGCCGGCGAGTTCGTGGTGCCCCTGGCCGTGCTGGGCGCCTGGAAAAAAATACCGGCCTGGCTGCCCATCCTGCTTCTTTTGGGCGAGGCGGCGGGCCGCATCATGTTCCTGAACAGCGTGGTGCACACCGCCACCAACTTGGGCGGACTCTACTAAACTGCTTTCCCCGGCTGGGACGAAACCATACGGCCTACCCCTTTCGTCCCGGCCGGGTATTTCCTGCATGGCGTTTTGGCCTTCCCTCCTTTTTCTGTCGGAAAACAAAAAGTGACCAATGGATCAGGGCAGGTCTTTTTATGCCGATCTAAAACGCCACGGCGGCAGCGTTCGAGGTGGGCTTTGAAAGCCTTCCTCAGTTCAGCCGCGAGTACCGCCCCGTTTCGGGGCGCCGCCGTTGCACTACATCCAGAAACGGCGCCAAGTTGTTGTTGGTCAAAGAGGATAAGAACCTGATTAACGATTGATTGTGCAGGGTTCAAGGCTAAGTCTGAATAAATTGGTCAACTGTGTGCTAAGCACCTTTAATTTTTCCCAAGCACCTCCATCTCAACAGGGGCTGAGGCCCCTAGAGGTGATCAGGCCCGAGGTCTACAGGGAATGTGTCCATTAGCAAAAACCGAATCTTGTCCCAAACGCTTTGACGACGTACACTTTCAGGACCATCTTGGTTCACATCTACCGGAAGCGAGCTATGGACAAGGCGACCAAAATAGCCGTGATAAGCACTATCGCCACAGGCGGGGCCGGCATTGCCGCCTTGCGGGTGCACCAGGGCTATTTGCGGGCCGGTTACCAGAGCAGCTTTTACGTGCTGGAACCTGGGCAGGACAGTGCGTATTTGCCTCTGGCCTTGCCATCCAGCTTTGACACCACTCAGCTTTTCTGGACGCCCTGGCTTTTCGAGCACTGGGGCAACCTGGCCGACCAAGACAAGATGAGTCTGGGGGGCTGCCCCTTGTTTTCCGACACCCTGAGCGGTATCGCTTGCCTATCGCCCCGGGCCGAAGAGATAAAAACGGCGGATCTGATTCACGTGCATTGGATGCCGGGCACCCTGTTCGCGCCTGGGTTTTTCGACCTGCTGCGCGATAAGAAGGTGATTTGGACTCTGCACGACATGAACGCCTTCACCGGAGGGTGCCACTATCACCTGACTTGCCGCAACTTCGAAACCGGCTGCGGCAACTGCCCCCTGCTGGCCCAACCCGGCGCGGACGATTTGACCCGAAAAGCGGTCGAGTTCAAGCGGGAGCTTTATAACCAACTCGATCTTCGCATCGTAACCCCCAGCCAATGGCTGGCCGACAATGCGGCGGCCAGCGCCCTGCTCAAGGACTTCCCCATATCCGTGGTTCCCAATATCCACGATTTGGAAATCTTCCATCCCATGGAGCGCAAGGCCCTGCGCCAGGAGCACGGGATTTTACCCGCTGACTTAGTGATCCTAGCGGGGATGGAGCACTTCCAGAACAAAACCAAAAACAGCCAAGGACTGGTCAAGGCCTTGGAACTGCTGGCCGAGGCCAGGCCCAAGACCATGCCCACCGTAATTACCTTCGGACAGGGAGAGGTGAGCATAAAGGGGCTCTCTCACCGTCACCTGGGCTACATCACCTCGCAGGAAAAGCTGGCCGACTGGTACGCCATGGCCGATCTTTTCGTGCACCCTTCCCTGCTGGACAACCTCCCCAACACTTTGTGCGAGGCGCAATGTTGCGGCACTCCAGTCGTCGCTTTTGACGTGGGAGGCAATCGGGAGGCCTTCCTGCCGGACTCCTCCGGCTTCCTGGTGGCGGAAAAGTCTCCCCAGGCTTTGATGCTGGCCATGATGCAGGCCATTAAGCGTCGCGGCCGGCTGAAACGAATGCGCAAGAAAGCGCACAAGTTCGCGGCGGAAAGGTTTGCCGACCAAGCGGTCATTCCCCAGTATCTCGCGGTGGCGGAAAGCCAATCGCCACCTCGCGAGTTTCGGCCCGAAGTCACCGAGAAGCTGGGAACCCTGCTGTGCCACAACCAAATGGACAGCCTGTGCCTGGCGGCGCGCAAAGCCGCCCAAGTGGGAATGCAACACGCGAACCTGGACCAGCTCGGGGGGAAAGCAAGCCAGCTCAGGGAAAGGCTGGACCACATAAACCGGGGACTGGCCGAGGTTTCCCACCGGGCCGCCGTGCTGTTCCATTCCCAGGCCAAGTGACCCCAGCCCCCAGGGCTCTCTTTAATAATTTATTTCCCGGGAATTACCGCGCCCCGCCTGCCCGGCGGGAGCTCAAACGCGTTTGGCTTGCAGCAACTCGCGGTAGAGCTCAACGTACTTGGCGGTGGCGGCCTCCTGGTCGAAGCGCTCCACCGCCCTTTGGCGGGCGGCCGCGCTCAGGCGCCGGTGCCGCTCCGGGTCCTCGGAGACCCAGGCGATTCCTTCGGCTAGATCGCGGGCGTTGTTGGGCTCGGCGATGTAGCCGCTCTCGCGGTGGGCCACCATCTGCGGGATGGCCCCGGTGGGAAACGACACCACCGGCGTACCGCAGGCCGTGGCTTCCAGCGCGGTCAGGGAGAAGCTCTCCTCGCGGGAGGCCGAGATGAACACGTCCGAGGCGGAATAGGCCACGGCCATGCTCATGTCTTCGTGCAGGCGGCCCAAAAACCTTACCGGAAAGGAAACATCCTCGGTGTCGCCGTTGGGCGCGCCGAAGACCAGGCAGATGGTGGGCACCTGGACCTGGGGCAGGCGGGCCAGGGCGGCGCGGAGAACATCATAGCCCTTGTTTTTATCCGTGGTGGCCGAGAAGGCGCCGAAAAGCAAAACCCGGCTTTCCTGAGGCAGGCCCAGCAGGTCACGCGCAAAGCCCTTGTCCAGGGGCCGGAACATTGAAGTGTCCACTCCGTGCTCAATGACCTCTATGCGCTTGCCTTGCATCAGGCGGCTGCGCTCAGCCTTTTGCCGGTGCTTTTCGCTGGGAGAGACGAAAACTATGTCCTTGGAGTCCAAAAACTTTTGTTTGCGCCTGAAGCAGTAGCGGGAAAGGTCCCAATTGCTCCGGCTGTTGAGCTGCTCGCAATGGCCGCAGCCGGTGAGGTAGTTCTGGCAATCACCGGTGAGGTGGCACCCGCCGGTGAAGGGCCAGGCATCATGCAGGGTCCAAACCATGGGACCGGCCAGGCGCCGCAGAGCGTAAACTGGCAAAAAGGTGTGCCCAACCCAGTGCAGATGGGTTATGTCCGGCCGCATGGCCGCCGCGCTTTTGTGCTTGCTGGAGGGAATCCACATGGGGCTGAAAAGGGACTGCCCCAAACGGCGCCGGTAAAGTCGCAGGGGAAAAGCGTCCAGCTTAATTTTTAGCGGGTGGATGAACAGGGGAAGCTTGCCGCCCAGGGTGGAGGTGGTTTGGTCGTCTATGGTGCGGTAGAGCAGGCCCATGGAAGACTCATGGCCCATGCCCAGAAGCTTTTGGTGCAGCCTATAAGCCGCTATTGCCGCCCCGCCTTCACGGTCCGAGGTGGACAGATGCAGGATTTTTATCGCAGATGTCATGGCGAGAAAGTGGCCCCCTCATATTGGAATCGAATCCGGGATAAATTCTGTCGAGCGCCTGTTGTCATGGATTCTTTTGGTAGGCGGAAATAATTTCTACTTCGGAATCATTCATCTTGAGCCATTGTTCGGTCTCCCCATCGGTGAGTCAAGCCTAAAAGCGGTTTGCCTCCATCCTCAGGAACCGAACACCTTGCGCATAAGCCTCTGCAAAGGACCTGTCTTGGGCGTTGCTTCGGCCGCGGCGGCCGCCGTCTCCTTGGGGGCCGGCCGGACGGTGTCCTCGGCGGGCCTGATGTAGGCGGCCTCGCACTTGGTCCGGCGGTCGGTGAAACGCACCGCCTCCACCGACACGTTGTCATAGGAGTCGGTGGTGTAGTTGCCGTATTTGCCGGTGCAGATGGCGCAGCGCTTGCGGTAGGGGCTTTTGGGGTCCATGCGCAGTTTGCGGTAATAGCGCACGATGTCATCCAAGGACTCGTCGGCTATGGACTTGAGCCAATCCATGGGCTCGGAGGACCACTCCGCCTGGAAGGTGGGGGGGCAAGGGGCGACCAGGCCGTTGGTCAGCAGGATCGGCGAGGTCAGCGCGTTGAAGCAGGGCAGATTGGAAGCGGGCAGGCCTTCCCGCTCGCTGGGCAGCACACTGGTGTGCCAGTCGGTCTTTTCCTTGAAAAAGGCCACGAAATCCACCCCGAACTCTTTCCAGTAGTTCAGCACCTCGTCCTGGTGGGGGATAACCTCCTCGAACAGGCCGCAGTGGATGCCGATGCTCATGCCCGAGTCCCGCTGGTCGCGCCGCTCTATGAGGTAGCGCAGGTTCTGGCGCACCAGGTCGAAGTCGATGCCTATGCGGATGGCCTCCACCATCTCCTTGGTGTGGCCGTCGATGCTGAAGATGATGGCCCCGACGTCCAAATCCAAAAGCTCGTCGGACATCTCCGGGGTCAGGAGCATGCCGTTGGTCAGGATGCGCAGGTAAAGCTTGCGCGCGGCCGCCTCGCGGATGTAGGGCATTGCCTTGCGCGAGACGAAAAGCTCTCCCGAGCCGCAAAAGAGCAGGTCCGTGCCCTCGGGAAGCTCATTCAAGAACTTGTAGTAATGCTCGTCGGAAATCTCCTGGCGGGGCCTCTGGTTGCGGGTGGCCGCGAAACTGTAGCGGGGGTCGTCGCCATGGTAGGAGCAACCCCGGCAGCGCAAGTTGCAGTGGTCGGTGACGCTGACCATGGTCCCGTGGTAGTGCCCGGAGAAGCTGAACACCAGCTCAAAGGTGGCGTGATAGTCCAGGTTCACCGCAGGCCATTGATAAAACTGGTCCAGGCCCAGATGGGGGGCTTGGGCGGCAAACTCCTCCGCCCCCCACCGGGAAGTAGCCAGGAGCAGCGCCTTGGGCAAAACCTCGGAGGTGATGACCGGCACTTTCCACTTGTTGCCATCCACCAGGCGGCGGGCGTCCAGGGTCTTGCCCCTCTCCTCTCCCAGCCAGGCGGCGGCATGGTCGGCCACATAGGCCAGAAAGTCGTCCGGGGCCTCCTCCAGGGGAACCACCAGCAGGTCGCCGGATTTACGCAGGTCCGCCAGCTCGTCCTTGCTCAGCGCGGCCAATCGGTCCTTGTTCATGATGCGTGTCACGTTATGACCTTCCTAATCAACATGGCGCCCGGGCCGGGCGAAGTGAGTTCGGCAACGCCGTGATGCGGTCGGCGTCAGCGCCCATGGGGCCGCCACGGGGGCTCACTCCCCGCCCAGGTGGATGGAAAATTTGTCGGGCAGGGCGCAGAAGCCGAAAGTGTGGTTGGGGATGCCCACGGAGCGCTCCCGAACCGACAGGTTGGCGCTCCCGATGGCGTGCAGCAGGGGAGTCGAGGCGCTGGCAAAGGCCGCCGCCGAAAGCTCCCGCCGCCTCTCAAAGGCGTCCGGGGCCCAGCTTCCCAGGTTGACCTGGAACACATAACGCCCGATGGCCACATCCAGACGCACGGCGGCCTGGAACAATACCCGCGTCCCGGCCTCGGGGCGGACCTGGAGGTCGGTTTCGGCCTGGGCGGTGTTGCGGCAATAGAGCGGGATGTTGTTGGCGGTCAGCAGGGTCAGCGACCCAATTAGCACTCCCACCTCGCGCCGGAGCTCGGCCTCCCAGAAGAAATGGGCCACCTGGCCCTGCTCGAACTCCGTGCAGGGCCTCCCTTCGGAGTCGCACACCAAAAGCCGCGTTAAACGGGCCGCGTCGTCGTTGACCACCACCGAGCAGGCGCCTATGTCCACCGATTCCCGCCCCTTGGGCCAGCCGGGCAGCAGGCTCAGCCCGCCCTCGCTCTGCAGGGAGCTGGCCGGCTCGGGCCCGGCGGGGAGTTGGGCCGGGGCCGAGGCATCTTCCGGGGCCTCGTTGGCCCGGCGCCGGGCCAGGGTCTGGCGGCTGTGCATGAAGTAATGGGAAAGGCCTTTTTCCACATCACCCTGATAAACACTGCGGCCCTCTTCCAGCAGCAGAAGCGAGTCGCAATATTTGCGAATGGCACCGGTGTCGTGGGAGACCAGCAGCACCGCGGTGCCCCTTTGCAGCAGCTGCTCCATGCGCTGATGGCACTTCACCTGGAAGAAGGTGTCGCCCACGGCCAGGGCCTCGTCCACGATGAGTATCTCGGGTTCGATGCAGACCTGCACCGAAAAGGCCAGGCGGATGTACATGCCGCTGGAGTAGGTCTTCACCGGCTGGTCGATGAAATCCTCCAGCTCGGAAAAGGCCAAGATCTCCTCGAAGCGATCGTCGATCTGTTTCTTGCTCAGCCCCAGGATGGCCCCGTTTACGTATACGTTCTCCCGGCCGCTGAACTCCGGGTTGAAGCCGCTGCCCAACTCCAGCAGGGATGCCATGCTCCCCCGGGTCCATAGCTCGCCGGTGGTGGGAGTGAGGGTGCCGGCCAATATCTGCAAAAGGGTGCTCTTGCCCGCGCCGTTGCGCCCCACCACGCCCAGGGCCTGGCCCCGCGCGATGTCGAAGTCGATGTCCCTGAGGGCCCAGAACTCGCTGGCCTGGGCGCTTTTGCCGAACATGGCCTGCTTGAGCCCGGCCAGGGGGTTTTGGTACAGGAAATAGCGCTTGCCCAGGTTGCGCGCCCGGATGGCTATGTTGCTGGGCAAGCTAGAGGACATCGGCGAAAGCCTTGCGTGAGCGTTGGAAGAAGTAGAACCCGGCCAGCATCAGTACCAGGGCGAACAGGGCGGGGTAGGCGAAATCAATCCACAGGGGGGCCTTGTCGTAGAGGATCACCAGCCGGAAGTTTTCCACCACCCCAGTCAGGGGGTTGAGCCGCATCAGGGGCACGTAGCTCGGCGGCATGGAGCGTATGGAATAGGCGATGGGCGTGGCGAAGAACAATATCTGGATGATGGCCTGGATGGCGGTGCCTATGTCCCGGGCGAACACCCCCACCGAGGACAGCAGCCAGCCGATGCCCAGCGCTCCCAGGAGGGGAGGGATGAACAGCACCGGCAACCAGAATGCGGTCCAGGTGAGTCCGTCTCCGGTGAGCAGGAGCACCACGAAGAGCACGCACATGGCGGCCAGAGCGTGCAAAAAGGCCACCAGCACCGAGGAGACCGGCAGGATCTCCAGGGGGAACAGAACCTTTTTCACGAAATTGGGCTGCCCCACGATGCGCCCCGGCGCGATGGACATGGTTTCGCTGATCAGAACGAAAGGCACGTAGCCGCAAAACATCACCGAGGCGAAGCCCAAAAAACCGCTGCCTCCCACCCGTAGAGGGTCCACGCCCACCCTGAAAATATAGGCGAAAACAAAGGTGTATACGCTCAACTGCACCAGGGGCAGCAGGATCATCCACATCAGGCCCAGGACGCTGCCGGTGTAGCGGGCCCTCAGCTCGCGCCCGGTCAACACCCGCAACAGGGCCTGGTTGCGCCAAAGGGAAGCCACCATGGTGTTGGGCCAGCGGCCATGGACGACATCTCCGGCCCTGACATGGCGCAAGTTTTGCCCACCATCCAATTGCATGCATCCCACTTTGGCGAAAAGTTGCCCTGGCCATGACCGATGGCGGCCCACGCAGCTTCGTATAAAGTAATCAATGGGCCAAGCCATTGAAAGAAAATATTATAACAACCCGGCTCATATGATGCACCGGAGCTCAATCCCGGCCTCCGGCCGGGCGCCTTGTCCGGGAAGGGTGTGCTAGGATGGCGGCCGGTGAAAAGCCCAGGCCCGGCGGCCGAGACTACTTGCCAGGGGGCTGGGCGTCATTTTAAATTTTCCGAACCGATCCCACCTGTTCGGGAGGGTGATTTGACCGCACGGGAAAAGCAGCAAAACCAGAAGCAGCAAGCTTCGGTTTTTGAAATCCACCGGTTGGGCGATCTGGTCCCGCCTTTCCCCCAGCTCATCACCGTGGAGTCGCGGGAGGAGCTGGGGCAATGGCGCGAAGTCCTGGAGGAGAACCTGGCCGCCCTGGACGACAAGATAGCCCGGGGCGAGATCGCCTGCTCTCCGGACAAACGGGGCGACCACATCGCCGAGATGCCCATTCAAGGCCAATGGCGCAACGGCCCGCCACCTCAGGCCGCACCCTGGCGGGAAACGGCCCCCGCCGCCGACCGGCCCGGCCCGCCGCCTGGCGACTCGCCGGTGGCGTCCCTGCGCCGCCGCCTGGCCAAGGTGGGGCCTCTGCGCCGCCTGGCCGTCCGCCTGGGTTTGGCCGACCAAGTCCAGGCCGCCCCGGATCCCGGTCAACTTTTGCGGGCTGTTTACTGCGGCCCCGCCTCGACCCCACCCAGGCAGCTCGAGGGTCTGGCCCCCTTACTGCTGAGCCCGGGTTACGGCCATGGCGTGGACCCCAAGGCCCAACCCTGCAAGCCGTTGCCCGGTTCGTTCGCCGCTTGGATCGCCGCCCGGGGCTGGACAGTCTTGGCCGGGGACGCGGTCTTGGCCTTTGGCGATTACCCAGGCATGGCACGGGATCTGGGCATGCTGCGCGGCTTGCTGGGGCCGGGGCAGAGCATCATTACCCCGGCCGGGGAAGCCGCCGAGCGGCTGGCGGGCTGGGGAGAGCGCGAGCCCCTCAAGGGGGGTTGGCTGAAGTTCAGCCGTCCGGCCGAGGAATGGCTCCTGGAGCGCGCCTGGCCGGCCCGGGGGCGCCAGTGGCCGCGCATAAGCGTGGTGGTGCCCAGCTTCAACCAAAGCGCTTTTGTGCGCCAGGCCCTTGAGTCCCTGTTCAGCCAGGGCTATCCCAACCTGGAAACCATAGTCCTGGACCCGGGCTCCACCGACGGCACCCGGGAAATCCTGCGGGAGTACCAGTCGCGCATCACCCGCCTGGTGCTGGAGCCGGACCGGGGCCAGTCCGATGCCCTGCAAAAAGGCTTCGAACTCGCCACTGGCGATATCTTCACCTGGCTCTGCACCGATGACCTCTTGGAGCCGGGCGCGTTGTTCCTGGCGGCCGAGGCTTTTGAAGATTACGGGGTGGATTTGGTGGTGGGCGGGTGCCGCCGCATCAACGAGCAGGGCGAGCAGGTGTACACCCACTTCAGCGCCATGCCTTTCCTGGACCCCTTGCCGCTCAACACCCGGGGCATTATCAACCTGCTGGGCAGCGTGGAAAAGGGGCACTATTTCTATCAGCCCGAAGTTTTTTTCACGCGTAATATTTGGCGGGCAGCGGGAGGCTTCCTGCACCTGAAGGCCTATTACGGCATGGACCACGACCTGTGGGTGCGCATGGCCATGGCCGGAGGGGTGGCGGTGCAACTGCCCCAGCTACTGGCTTCCAGCAGGATGCAAGCCAACCAAAAGACCAATCTCGGCGGCGCGGGGTGGCCCCATTTATACCAGGCGCGCAATTTTCTGGCCCATTATCAACGTATTGTGGAGGCGATGGACGGAGACTGCTAGCCACCTAAATTTGCAATGTAATCCGTAGTAATCCTAAGGCGGCGTCGATGCTTGGCCACGCTGGGGGGAATTTGTGCCCTAGATTAAGGAAATGCGAGGTTCAGATCGAACCGAGAATGAGCTATAGTTGCTCAGCCGGGCGCGCATCTCAACTTGGGCTGAGAGCCTAGGTTGATTTGTACTGCCGCGGAAGCTTGAGGTGCCGCCCCGATCGGCTTCTGATTGAGGGGCCGGCGAATAGGGGTAACCAGCTTGACGTAACCCAACTTGTCGCTTTAATGGATGCATCCTTTGTGTATCAAACTGCCCATGGACCCAAGGGATTAACCGCATGATTCAAGTTGAAGCCAGCACTGAAGACCAGAGGGTAAACCCGCTCGCGAAAACTTTTAATTATCTGACCAGCCTCTGCCTTGATAGCAACAAGGGCAAGCTTTTCGCTGTCCTTGTCATGTTCGCCGCTTTCTTTTTCAGCTACACCATCGGCGGCAGCGGATGGTGGTTCCACAAAAAAATCCAACACGATGACTCCGGCTATTTTGCCCATGTGGCCACCATTGTTTTGGACGGTGACTTAGATTACACCAACGAAACCTCCATGCGCATGTATGCCCACAAAAAGGGCGTACCCATCTCGCCCTTGGGGCCGAGCCTCATGGCCCTGCCTTTCGCCGGAGCTTTCTCGCTCATAGATCGGTTCCAAGGCCACCCCGTATTACAGGACCACATGAAGTTTTTTGGATCCTGGACCTTTTTCGGCTTTGCCTTTGCCAGCTCCTTTTACTTTTTTCACGGGGTATATCTGTTCTATCTGGTGGGGTTGAAGATCGGCCGATTGAGCAAACTATACGTCTTCCTGTGCGGCACCGGGGTGGGCTTACTGTTTTACGTACTGTTCAGGCCGATAATGGGTCATGCCTTCGAGTTCTGGACCCTGGCCATGATCGTCTATGCCACCCTGAAATATATCGAAAAAAAAGAGGCCCAAAAAGCCTGGCTATGGGCCTTGGTGGTGGGGCTGGCTTCGGTTCTGTCCTGGTTTTGCCGGGTTTACGCCTTTTACGCCTTTTTCCTGCCGTATATGGTCCTGCTGGTGTGGATGGCGACCTATGCCAAGTCATTCTCATGGCGTGGCTTGTTCCAAAGCTTCCCTAAGCTGATTTTGAGCCAGGCGCTCTTCTGCCTGGGCGTGGTGGTTATCAACTATATAGTCTATGGCATGGCATTTTATGCCCAGGGTAGCGGTTCCGATGCCATGAACATGTTCACCCAGTTCGGCCTGATTCCGGTTTATACCGGGTTTTTCAGCTTCGTTGCCGAGCTGGCCGCGAGAATCGCCGCGCGCTTGAGCTACCTGCCGATTATCCTGGGGGGAAACAGCTACGCATTGCTGTATTTCAGCCCTATCATTCCTTTGGGGTTGCTCGCCCTGGTGTTGGTGATAATCAAAAAATGGAAGACCAACGCCCTGGCCATGGGCATCTTCGCAGTGTTTTGCCTGGGTTATGTGGCGGGCCCATTTCTCATTGTCCTGCTGTATCAGACTGCCGGCAGCGCCTACGGGTTCCGCTACCTTTGGGGGATCGTGCCCTTGGGCATGATGGGCATGTTTATGTGGGTAAGGCTTTGCTGGCAAGGCCGCGCCCTGCAAAAGGCCCTGATCATCCTCCTTCTTTGCCTGAATATTTTTTCCACCGCCGGGGTTGTGGCCTTTGTGACCATGCCCGATATCTGCTACCGGACCAGCGATATTAATGAGTTTGGTTTCAAGGAGGTGTGCTCTCCTCGGGAAAACCTTTATCGGGTGCTCCATTGGATGGGCGACAAAAGGTTTTATAGGGCAGCCTGGCAATTGAGTCCCTACAAGATTTTCTACTTGGCGGCCCAAGACAAGCCCATTACCCACTTTGGCAGCTATCATCCCAACATGCCGGCCCAGGCCGCCGTACTGTGCTTCTCCTGGTTGGCGGCCATAGTCGCATTTGTCTATTTCAAGCGCGAACCCGACCAAGAACCCAAAGCCAGACAACTACAAAAATAGGACTCGTCTAAGCCTTGCCTGCGCCACAACGAAAAAGTTCACTGGATTATTTGAAGATATTTTCCATGTGTTTTGTGGTGGTCATCCACTCGGGTGGCTTCTGGGTGGCCAATTTCGAAAGGTCGCTCAACTGGCTGGTGGCCAACCTGTTCAACGCGTCGGCCCGTTTCGCGGTGCCCTGCTTCGTAATGTGCAGCGGCGCCTTGTTTCTGAGAAGGAAGCTGGACACCAAAGAAGAGATAATCGCCTTTTATAGAAAGTACCTCCCCCATTACGCCATGTACGTTGTGGCCGCCTTGGTCATAGGTAAAGGCTTCCAGTTATATGGCAACTCCAAGGCGCCCCTGTTCGAGGGCTTGATCTACAATCTGTACAATGGATATGCGGGTATTATTTGGTACTTTTTCATGTTCCTCGGCCTGATAGTGGCCACTCCTGTTTTGCGCCAAATTGTCCTGAACCCATATATCACTAAATTATTTTTGGTTCTGTGGTTTCTTTTTGCGGTTATTAAAACAACTTTTGACAATTATTTGGGAGCGTTCAGCTTTTATGTTTACAATATAATTTATGCTTCGGTTTTTGCCGGATACTATGTGTTGGGATATCAGATATCCATGATTAATATCAATTTGTCCCGTCGCAAGATTGCGTTGTTCGTAGCCATTTCATGGATCTCGGTGCTGATTTCCACCTCCCTGGATTGTTTTGCCAAAAATAAGTTTTCTGGGTTTTTCTACCTGGGCTCCAGCCCCTTCGTTGCCATGTTCGCCCTGTCGATATTCATGTATTTTCAGAAGACATTCGTAAGACCTTCAAACAAATTAGTGTCAGAATTATCTCAGGCTACGCTATACGTGTACATCGTACATAACTTTCTGCTACCCTATATGAAACAGTGGTTGGGGACCAAAAACCCGGCCTACACTTTTTTCGTCCCGACTCTCGCGACCATTGTCTTGTCTTTTGCAATTGGCTTGGCCTATTTAATGGCCAAGCGCGTTGGCAAAATTGCGACTAGTTGGTATATGGCCAGAGGTGACAAATGACCCTCCGTGGATTCATGGCCGGTCAATAGCGAGTTGCTTGATCATGATGCCAGCCGCAAATAGCAGTCAGGATTATCTCCTTGGCGTGGTGATACCGTGCTATAAGGTGAAAAAGCATATTATCCCCCTGCTCGCCAAGATTACCGGGCCCTGTAAAATATTCATCGTTGACGATGCCTGCCCCCAAGAAACGGGACGCTATGTGCAAGAAAATGTGACGGATGACCGAATCAAGATCATATATCACCAACAAAACCAGGGGGTCGGTGGGGCCGTTATCACCGGCTACCGGGAGGCGGTGAAAGATGGCTGCGATGTCATCGTCAAGATGGATGGTGACGGGCAAATGGATCCCGCGTTCCTCTCGGTTTTGGTCAAGCCGATAATCAATGGCGAAGCGGATTATGTAAAAGGAAACCGGTTTTTCAACATTGAAGAGCTGCATAGGATGCCGGTCAAGAGACTCTTCGGTAACGGCATCTTGTCTTTTATCAGCAAGATGTCCACTGGTTATTGGAACATATTCGACCCGACCAATGGCTATACGGCGATACACCGCCTGGTTTTACAACAGCTTCCTTTGGATAAGATTTCAAAGCGATATTTTTTTGAGTCAGATTTCCTGTTCCGGCTGGGAACTATAAGGGCAAAAGTAATGGATTTGCCAATGCCGGCAATATACCAGGATGAAGAGAGCAGCCTGTCTATAAAAAAAATTTTGGGCGAGTTTATTGTCAAGCACATCACAAACACTTTTAAAAGAGTGTTTTACAATTATTTCCTGAGGGACTTTTCTCTTGCGTCGGTCATGCTTGTCTTTTCGCTGTTTCTCATCGCCTTTGGCACCATCTTCGGCGGCGGGCACTGGCTGGCTAGCATGCATTCCGGAGTTCCCGCCACCAGCGGCACCGTTATGATTGCGGGGCTGTCGGTAATAGTTGGGTTCATTTTCTTTATTTCCTTTATCAACTACGATATCGCCTCGGTTCCCAAGTCGCCTATTCATCCATTCTTATTTGAAAAAACTACGGCAGAAGACAGAGGAATATCAATCGAACAAGATCAATCTCTTGGACCGCACGCTGGCTAAGCCATGACCCGTATCGGTGTTGTCCGGCCAGTATTAACCGATTGATTTCGTTGTCCCATGTTTCTTGACAAGGCTAACGTCGGCAGGATCGTTGGGACAGGGGAGCGAGCCCCCAGGGTAAAATGACCAAACTTAAGCTAACCATATTCGACCCATCCATTGAAAATAATCAGGGTATGCTCAGCCTCAACCTGGGAGATTTAATCATTCGTGATAGCATTAATGCCGTCCTAGATGATATTTTTCCCGACGCAGAACTTACAAGAGTTTCTACCCATTCTTTTCCAAATAAAGATGCTATTGATAAAGTACAGCAAAGCGACTTAGCGATAGTTGCTGGCACCAATATCTTATCTTCTCATGTTCTTAAATACGACCAGTGGAAGCTGAAAAAGGGATTGCTCACATATGTAAACCCACCATCCATGAACACCATTTTGCTCGGAGTTGGTTGGTGGCAGTACCAAGACAAACCAGATTTCATTACAAGGCATTACTACAAAAAATTGCTGCGATCAGATGGCCCTCACGCCACGCGGGACTCTTATAGCTTATCGCAGCTTTCAGCATGTGGCGTTAAGGGCTTGTTTAACACCTCTTGCCCGACTATGTGGAGCCTTAATCAACGAGATGCGGCTCGTATTGGTAATAATAAGAGATGTCTTTTTTGTCTTACCGATTATGCAAGAGATGAGGAAGCCGATGATAATTTGATTAGAAAATTGGCAAAAATATATAATGGCGGTTTGATCTTTTTCCCGCAGGGCTCTCATGATTTGGAATATTTCCATAGCTTGCCGGCATCCATTGAGATGGCCGACAATATCTTGGTATTGTCACACCAGTACGAACAATTGATTAACTACGACAATGCCAAGGATCTAGATTATGTTGGAACCCGTCTGCATGCAGGAGTTTGGTGCCTCTCCAAAGGCATTCCGAGTCTTATCTTATCTGTGGATAACAGGGCGTGGGAAATAGGTGCCGACACCGGCCTGCCGGTAATAAAAAGAGGTGATTGGGATGCCTTGTCGCGGTGGCATTCAGGGGCTGATTTTAATAATATGATATCCATACCCCAGAGTGCGATCGATGCTTGGAAAGACGAGGCGCTAAAAGTAGCCGAAAAAACCCAGCGAGGTTAGCGCTTGCCAAGCAATTAACTACTCGAAGAAATTTATTCCCTCACCATAATTGTTCGTTATCACGCAGCGATGATGCCTGCATTCCCCCGGCTTTTTTGCGGTCTTTCATCTCCCGATACCACTCAATGGTGTTCTTGAGGCCCTCTTCGAAACCCACCTGAGCGGTGAAGCCGAACTCTTCCTTGGCCCGCTCCACGTCCAGACGGCGGCGGGGCTGGCCGTCGGGCTTGGATGGGTCCCAGCGTATCTCGCCCGTGAAGCCGGTGAGCTTGGCGATCAGCTCCACCAGGTCCTTGATGGAGATCTCCATGTCGCAGCCCAGGTTCACCGGGTCGGACTTGTCGTAGCGCTCGCTGG